>NZ_JBICUN010000014.1:0-189968 GCF_043198195.1 Micromonospora sp. NPDC048868 | reverse complement strand
TCCGGATACCGGTGTTGTATCCGGACGAAACCGCAACGCCGCCGGTCGTCGTCCGGGCCCGCCGCAGGCCGGCCAGTTCTTATGAAACAGGCCCTGGGGGCCGCCCGGCCTCCGCCGTCGACGGGACAGGAACCACCGGCGACGCCCGCCCGGTCACCGGACCCGACGACGGACGAGCCCCGGTCGATCCACCAGCGATCGACCGGGGCTCGTCCGGAGCCGGGTCAGGCGAGGTCGAACCGGTCGAGTTCCATGACCTTGGTCCAGGCCGCGACGAAGTCGGTGACGAACTTGTCGCGCGCGTCCTGGCTGGCGTAGACCTCGGCGAGGGCCCGCAGCTGGGAGTTGGAGCCGAAGATGAGGTCGACCGCGGTGGCGGTCCACTTCACCTCGTCGCTGGCCAGATCCCGGATCTCGTAGACGTGCTCGGCGGACTCCGACGCCTTCCACCGGGTGCCCGGGGAGAGCAGGTTGGCGAAGAAGTCGTTGGTGAGCACGCCGGGCCGGTCGGTGAGGACGCCGTGCCGAGTGCCGCCGGCGTTGGCCCCGAGGGAGCGCAGGCCGCCGACGAGGACGGTCATCTCGGGCGCGGTCAGGTTGAGCATGTAGGCGCGGTCGAGGAGCAGCACCTCCGGCTGGGTCTTCTCGCCGGCACGCAGGTAGTTGCGGAACCCGTCGGCGCGCGGCTCGAGCACCCGGAAGGACTCGACGTCGGTCTGCTCCTGGGTGGCGTCGGTGCGGCCCGGCCGGAACGGCACGGTCACCTCGACGCCGGCGTCGCGCGCCGCCTTCTCGACGGCCGCCGAGCCGGCCAGCACGATCAGGTCCGCGAGCGAGATCTTCGCGCCGCCGGCGGAGTTGAACTCCTGCCGGATGCCTTCGAGGGCCTCCAGGACCGTCGCGAGCTGCTCGGGCTGGTTGACCTCCCAGCCGCGCTGCGGTTCGAGACGGATCCGCGCGCCGTTGGCGCCGCCGCGCTTGTCGGTGGACCGGAAACTGGCGGCCGACGCCCAGGCGGTGGAGACCAGCTGCGCGGTCGTCAGGCCGGACTGGAGGACCTTCGCCTTGAGCGCGGCGACGTCGGCGTCGCCCACGAGCTCGTGGTCGACGGCCGGCACCGGGTCCTGCCACAGCTGGGCTTCCGGGACCCACGGCCCGAGGAAGCGCTCGACCGGCCCCATGTCGCGGTGCAGCAGCTTGTACCAGGCCTTGGCGAACGCCAGCGCGAACTCGTCGGGGTTCTCCAGGAAACGGCGCGAGATCTTCTCGTACGCCGGGTCGACGCGCAGCGACAGGTCCGTCGTGAGCATCGTCGGCTTGTGCTTCTTCGACGGGTCGTGGGCGTCCGGGATGATCGCCTCGGCGTCCTTGGCGACCCACTGCTTCGCGCCGCCGGGGCTCGTGGTCAGCTCCCACTCGTAGCCGAAGAGGATCTCGAAGAAGCGGTTGCTCCACTGCGTCGGCACGTCGGTCCACGTCACCTCGAGACCGCTGGTGATCGTGTCGCCGCCCTTGCCGCTGCCGTAGGTGCTCAGCCAGCCGAGGCCCTGCGCCTCCAGCGGGGCGCCCTCGGGCTCGGGGCCCACGTGGTCGTCGGCGATGCCGGCGCCGTGGGTCTTGCCGAAGGTGTGCCCGCCGGCGATGAGGGCGACGGTCTCCTCGTCGTTCATCGCCATCCGGGCGAAGGTCTCGCGGATGAAGTGCGCCGCGGCGAGCGGGTCCGCGTTGCCGTTCGGGCCCTCCGGGTTGACGTAGATCAGGCCCATCTCGGTCGCCCCGACCTCCGGCGACATCTCCTTCTCGGAGACGTAGCGCTCGTCGCCGAGCCAGGTGTCCTCCGGGCCCCAGAAGATCTCCTCGGGCTCCCAGACGTCCTCCCGACCGAAGGCGAAGCCGAAGGTCTTGAAGCCCATCGACTCCAGCGACACGTTGCCGGCGAGCACGAGCAGGTCGGCCCACGAGATCTTCTGGCCGTACTTCTGCTTCACCGGCCACAGCAGCCGGCGGGCCTTGTCGAGGTTGGCGTTGTCCGGCCAGCTGTTGAGCGGGGCGAACCGCTGGCCGCCGTCGCCGGCGCCGCCACGACCGTCGTGGATGCGGTAGGTGCCCGCGGCGTGCCAGCTCATCCGGATCATCAGGCCGCCGTAGTGGCCGAAGTCGGCCGGCCACCAGTCCTGCGAGGTGGTGAGGACCTTGACGATGTCCTGCTTGAGGGCCTCGACGTCGAGCTTGGCGAACTCCCTGGCGTAGCTGAAGTCCTCCCCCAGCGGGTTGCCCTTGGACGAGTGGGCGTGCAGCACCGAGAGGTCGAGCTGGTTGGGCCACCAGTCCCGGTTGGTGCGCGGACGGCCTCCGGTCTTCGGCGTCGGCGAGTCGATCGCCGGGTTCTCGCTCTCGCTGCCGTGCGCGGTCACGGAGTCGTGCGCGACCGGGCAACCGGCCGCCTCCTTCTTGTCCACGCCCTGCGCGCTGACGGGGCCATTGTCCTGGGTGTCGCTCATCTGCTTCCTTCCGGACTGGCGGTTCACTGAACGGTGCGTTCGGTCGCGCACTCGGGGCAGGTGCCCCAGTAGACGACCTCCGCCTCGTCGACCACGAAGCCACGGTCGTCGGAGGCGGTGAGACAGGGTGCATGGCCGACGGCGCACTCGACGTCGGCGATCGCGCCGCAGGAGCGGCACACGACATGGTGGTGGTTGTCGCCCACCCGGGACTCGTAGCGGGCGGTCGCCCCGGCGGGCTGGATGCGCCGCACCAGGCCGGCGTCGGTGAGCGCGCGCAGCACGTCGTAGACCGCCTGGTGGGAGACCGTTGGCTGGTCCGCCCGCACCAGGGCGATCACCGTGTCGGTGTCGACGTGCGGGTGGTCGCGCAGCGCTCTGAGCACCGCCAACCGGGGCCGCGTCACGCGCAACGAGACCGCCCGCAGCTGGGTCTCGAAGTCGGGCGTCACGTGTCGAACATAGTCCAGTATTTTGGAACGGATCAAGTTTTTCCCGGGTTCAACCCGCGCACCTTCGACCGGCACGGTCCCGGCCTCCCGGCGGGCGGTCGGCGCCGTTCACCGCCGGCTCCCGGAGCGGCTGTCGGGCCCCAGCAGCTCGTCCACGTTGTCGCGCAGCGTCCTGCGGTTCGCGTGCCCGGTCTTGAGCAGGAGGCTGGCGACGTGCTTCTCGACCGTACGCGGCGAGAGGTGCAGCAGCGAAGCCAGATCCTGGTTGTCGTGGCCCTTCGCGAGCAGCACGAGCACCTCGTGCTCGCGGACGGTCACCCCGACGGCGCGCAGCCGGGCCGGGATGCGGTCGTGACCGGAGCGCCGCTGCCCGAGCGACGCGCCGGCCTGACGGAGCAGGCCCCGGCACGCCCCGGCGATCACCGGCGCGTCGACGTTGTGGAAGTGGTCCTCAGCCGCCCTCAGCCAGGCGACGGGCTCGCCCCACCCGTCGGCGAGCGCGGCCTCGGCGACCAGACGCAACCCCAGGTGGTACGACATGCGGTACGGCGCCGCAGCCTCCAGGGCGAGCGCGACCTCCGTGGCGGCCCGCTCGCGCTGCCCCGCGCGCCCGTACACCACCGCCTTCGCCAGGTGCAGGAACTGCCGGTTCCAGCGCAGGGTCGCGCCCGGGGCCAGCGCCACCGCCTCCATGCCGGTGCGGTCCAGCGACCCGGCCAGCGCGTCGAGCAGCGGTCGCAGTCCGAAGCGGCCCGTCATGTAGTAGGTGTTCGGGTGGTCGTCCTCCCACGCGCGGGCCAGGTCGAGGGCCCGGATCGCCGCCGGCCGGTCCTCCTCCAGCAGTGCGCAGACGGCTTCGCAGAAGCCGTAGGCGAGCGGGACGTGCCCGGACTCTCCCCCACCGACCGCCCGGAACTCCTCCAGCCGCTGCTCCATCAGTCGCCGTCGTCCCCGGTGGGCGGCGGAGGCGGCGGCCGTCACCAGCGCGAACTGCTGGTCGTCGATGTTGCGCAGCCGGGCGGTCGCCGCGGCGCACCGGGCGGCGAGCTCGTCCCCCGTCGGGTAGTCGCCCTGCATCACGGCCCGGATCGCGTACACGCCCTCGATGCTCTGCCCGATCATGATGGCGCCGGACAGCTGCGCGGCCTGCTCCGCCTGGCGCAGCAGCGTCTGCTCGCCGGTGCGCATGCTCTGGTTGACCCCGAGCCGGAACAGCGCGTTGATGCGCCACAGGGGCAGGCGGTGTTCCTCCGCTATCGCCAGCATCCTGGTCAGGTAGGACTCCGCCTCGTCGAAGCTCCGGCTCCGGGCGATCATGGCCAGGAGTTGCAGCGCCTGGCACGCCGTCTCCGCCATCGGCACCCGTTCGGCCACCGCCAGGGCCTGGAGGACGAGCTGCTCGGCCTGAGTGGTCCGGCCGCAGCCGTCGCCGTCGCCGAAGATCAGGTGCGCCTCGACCACGTCCACCCGGGCCGCCGGCCCCGGCGGCGGGCTGCTGCCGAGGACCGCCCGGGCGATGCGCACCTGGGACGCGCCGTCGGACCACCGCCCGGTCGTGACCGCGACCCAGGCGAGCCGGGTCCGGATGCTGACGTGCTGCTCGACGCCGAGGGTTACGGCGTTCACCCAGGTCGCGTCGTCGACCAGGGCGAACGCCCGGTTCGCGTGGCCGGCTTCGGCCAGGGCGTTGAGCAGCGACTCGAGGATGCCGGCGCGCGCCTCGGGGTCGGGCGGGTCGGACATCAGCTGGTACGCGCGGTCGAGCAGGGTGACGGCCGAGGTGGTGGCGCCGTCGCCGAGTGCCCGCCGGCCCGCCTCCGCGAACAACAGACCCGCGGCGTGGTTGTCCCCGGCGGTCTGCCTGAGTTCGGCCGCGAGCTGGCACCAGTGTCCGGGCAGCCCGGCGTACGCCGACTCCAGCGCGTCGGCGGCGCGTTTGGCCAGCGCGGACCGTTCGGCGGGGGTGAGCGTGGCCAGGATCGCGTCGGCGGTCAGCGCGTGGCGGAAGGAGTACCAGTCGGGCGTCGACCGGTCGGGCATGACGACCTCGACGTCCACGCCGGAACGCAGATGGCTCAGCATGGCCCGCTCCTCGAGACCGGTCGCCGCCCGCAGCGCGGCCACGGGGAAGCGCCGGCCCAGCACCGCGGCGGTGTGCAGCAGTGTCCGCGCCTGCGGATCGAGGCCGGCCAGCCGGCGGGTCACGCTGAGCGTGACGGTGTTCGGCAACGCGATGGCCGGGTCGTCGGTGAACCGCCAGCCGTCGCCGTCGCGGACCAGTGCGCGCGCGCCGATCATGCTGTTGAGCAGTTCCTCGGCGACGAACGGGTTGCCTTCGCTGTCGCGTACCAGCCGGTCGGTCAGTTCGGCGGGCAGGGCGTCGGTGTTGAGGCAGGCGGCGGCGAGTTCGTGGACCTCCTGGTCGGCCAGGGGGCGGAGTTCGACGACGGTCGCGGAGCGACGCACGGCCGCGGCCCAGGCCAGCTCGGTCGCGGGGCCGCTGCCCGGCCGCATGGTGGCCACCAGCAGGATGGGCAGGTCGGCGAGGTTGTCGACCAGGTACTCCAGGACGGCGTGGGTCTCGGCGTCGGCGTCGTGGATGTCCTCGAGGATGAGGACGCAGCCCCGGCCCCCGGCCACGGCGGTGACGAGCCGCAGGACCGCCTCGGCCAGCTCGACGATCGAGGACACCCGTTCCGGCACCGCGGGGTCCCGCCACTCGGGGACGAGCCGGGCGAGGGCCGGGCGGTAGGGCGCCAGCTCGGTGTTGTCCGGCAGCCGGCCCGTACGCGACAGCGAGAAGATCGCCTCGGTCAGCGGGCGGAACGGGACGATGGGGCCGGTGGAGCTGCTACGGCCCCGTAGCAGCTCCATGCCGGCCTCCGCCGCCGCGTGCGCGCAGTGTTCCGCGAGTCGGGTCTTGCCGATCCCCGCCTCGCCGATCAGGAAGATCGTGCCGCCGGACGAGGCCCGGGTCGCCGTCAGCCGAGCGTCGACGGCGCGGATTTCGGCGTCACGTCCGATCACCACGGGCGAGGAGAAGCGCATGCCGCAGGCTAACGTGAACGGCACCCGCGTCGCCTCGTCCGGCGCGGAACGCCCGCTGTCGATGAAGCGACATGTGCGGATGCCGCTGCCCCGGGCCCGGGCCTACGCCGACGTGTGTCCGCCGGTACCGGTGTCGATGATGCCCGCGAGGGCGGGCGCGGCCATCATCAGCCCGGTCAGGATGCCCGACCGCTTACCGATGTGCCCCAGGAAGCTGAGCTTGATCTCGCCCGCCGGGTGTGTGTCGGCTGACTCGTGCTCCTCCACCGACCCCGCCGCGTGAGGAACAGTCAAGTCGTCGCGCATTTCTTCCCCCTTCATTTTCCGACACCGCGTCCGGATGTCGTCGGCTCGGCATGCAGCAGCAGTGCCGAGGGCACATGATCGGCGAAGCCGACACGGAGCAGTCCGTGGCCGATCCCGGCCAGGCCGTCCAGCAGGCCGGGGACGCTCACGCCGCCGGCCGCACCGCACCTCGGTCCGGCCTGGTCCAGCGCCGCGACCAACTGTGCGGCCTGGTCGAAGCGGACTCTGACCGCGGCCTCGCGACCGCGTGCGGCGGCGACCGCCAGCATCTCCTGCCTGCCCAGCTCCCCGTGGCAGAGGCTGTGGTCGCCGACCAGCCCGGATCTCGACACGGCGGTCGCCGCGCCGTCCACGAAGGCGGCCAGCGCCGGGTCCGCCAGCAACCGGCCCTGGTCGGCGATGGCGGCCGCGATTCCCGGGACGCCGTGGCACCACGAGCGCGTCGACGGCTCCGGCACCGGGCCCACGGCGGCCCGGGCCACCATCGCGCTTCCGGCCTCGGCGTGCCGCTCGTCGCCCTGCGCCTGCGCGAATCGCAGCAGGGCCCAGCCGATCCCGGCCGTACCGGTGGCGAAGCCGGGCTGCGCGGGCAGCGCGGGGGCGGCCGCCAGGATCCGCTCGGCGCAGTCGCGGGCCGTCTCGGCCGCGAGCGGCAGACCGGTCAGCTCGTTGACGGCGAGCATCGCGGCGAGGCAGCCGGCGAGCCCGTCGAGCACGCCCAGGCTGGTGTCCGTCGCGGCGGCCACCGCCGCGAGGCGTACCGCAGTCTCGACGGAGTCGCCGAGCGCGTCGCCCGGGAGCAGGTCGGCGAGGCGCGCCGTGGCGTAGGCGATCCCGCCGAGGCCGGTGAACCCGCCGCTGCCGACCGTGCTCGCCAGGTGCGGTCGAGCCGCCAACGAGGTGAGCAACAGGGGAAGCTGGCGCACCGCCCGGCCGGCGGCCTCGGCGTAGCGGTCGACGTCGGTGAGCCGGGCCAGTTCGGCGAGGAAGAGGGCGGTGCCCGGGTAACCGTTGCCCAGCCCGGCGCCCAGCGGCATGATCGTGCTGTGCCCGCCGTCCACCGGCTCGAGCCCGAGCCAGTTGGCGAACACGCCGTCGTCGTAGGCGTCCGCGATGATCTTGTCGGCGATGCCGCAGGCGACCGTGAGCAGCCTGCCCGGGTCCGGTGCCGTCGCCTCCCACCGGACGGGGACCGGCTCGGCGCACTCGTGGCGGGCCCCGCCGAGCCGGCCGGCCAGCGCGGCCCGGACGATCCACTCCTGGTCGCGCTGGTCGATCACACCCATGCCGGCGATCTTGCGCAGGGTGGTTGCCAGCACCGGCTCGTCGAGCACGTCGACGAACGGGACGCCGTCACCCCCGCTCAGGTCGTGGTCGTCCGGACGGCAGGTGAACAACGGCACGTCGCCGTCCCAGAGCTGTTCGATCTCGCGGGACACCAGTCGGTTGCGCACCGGATCGTCCACCGAGGCCGCCCAGAGCAGGTCGAAGACCTGATCGCGGTCGAGCGCGTCGCGCAGCACGTCGGGATGGGTGGACTCGCTCAGCAGCACGGTGTACGTCCGCGTCGACCGGACGATCACCCGCAGCTCGTCGCCGGCGAACCGCCGCAGCAGTCCGTCCGGGCCGGTCAGGTCGGCGGCCCGGACGGCGACGGCACGGTACGCGGCGCGGAAGCCGGCGAGCAGCTCGGCCGTGTGCTCGGCGGCGTCGGCCGGTACGCCGTGCAGCGTCGGGCGGTTCTCGGCGGCCCGCACGGGCGCGGCACGACGTACCAGGTGCATCGTGTCGGTGCCGGCCGCCGCCCACTCGACGGCCTCCCGGAGCTGTTGGGCACCGGGGTCGCCGCCCAGGCCGGAGATGTCCAGCAGGCCGCGCTCGCCGATGAGCGGCTGCGGCAGCAGGGCCGTGCGGTACACCGACGTCCGCAGCGCCCGGGCGGCGGGATCGGGCGCGGCGGTCGGCACGGGCAGGTCGGGGTGCAGCAGCGTCTCGACGTCGACGAGGACGGGCTGGTCGGCGCAGGCGATCAGGTTCTCGTGGTGGATGTCCGTCATGCCCAGCAGGTACAGCAGCGCGAGCAGCACCCCCTGCCGGTGGTAGAACGCGCTGACCTGGCCGGCGTCGGAACAGCCGGCACGGTCGACGACCTCGATCCATCCGTAGCCGTCGCGGGCGAGCACGGTCAACGTGCGCAGCTCCAGCTCGGGCAGCGCCCCGTTCAGCCAGTCCAGGACCTCGTTGAAGTGCACGTGGACGGCGACCGAGCGCGGCCGGTAGACCACCCGGGCCCCGGAGGCGAAGCGCAGGAGCGCCACCGCCCGCCCGTGCCCGTGCGAGTCCCCCGCCACGTCGACCCCGACCAGCGGGCCCGGATCGCGGCCGTCGAACAACCGCCGGAGGATCTCGGCCCGGTCCGCGACGAACCGGTCGAGCAGCTCGGCCGCCGCCTCGACGGCGTGCCGACAGGCGGTCGCCAGGATCCGCGCCAGCACGGGATAGTCCGTCATCACCCTCGTCAGCCGCTCGCGCTGGGCGAGGTCGGCCACGAAGGCGGCGAACCGGTGCTCGGGCGTGGGACCCACCAGCCGGCCGGCGGCGCGGGCGACGTTGAGTTCCAGGACGAACGTACGCGACGCCATCGCGACCAGCCTGGCGCGCAGCGCGTCGGCGAACCCGGCGTACACGGCGGCGAGGTCCACCACCGCGGGCGTACCGGGAGCCCGTACCCGCTGCCGCAGGTCGGCGCAGGCGGCCGCGACGAACGGCGCCAGCACGCCCGCGAACGCGTCGGACCACGGGGTGCCCGGGGTCGGGTCGGCGGCGCCGTCGGGGGCGAGGCCGAGCGCCCGCTCGGTGAACTCGGCCCAGCCCGGCGCCGCCGACCCGGCCGCCAGCGCCGCCGGCGGTCGGTCGAGGAGAGCCAGGAACTGCCGCTCGTCGATCCTCAGGGCCGCCAGGCGGTGCGCGAACTGACCCGTCGTCCCCAGCTCGTACGCCGAACGCCAGTCCTGCAACCGCCGCACGGCGTGCTCGGACCCGGGGCCGGCGACGACGGACCCGCCGTCGTCGGCTGCCCGTACCCGTTCGGCCAGCGTGAGGCCGGGCGCCCACCAGGCGTCGCCCGCACCGCCCACCGCCGCCGCATTTCGCGTCCCCGATCTCTCCACGCCGATATCGTGCCGGCGGCCCGCAGGGGGTCACATGGGTAACCGGTACCCATATTTCGGCGGCGCCGGCGCACCGCCGGTGACCTGCGGGCTCACCCGGCGCACCACTCCAACGCGGCCTGGGCGCTTGACATCTTGTGCCTCGCCTGCGCGAAGGCGATGCTGCGGGGACCGTCCAGCACGCCGGCGGTGACCTCCTCGCCCCGGTGCGCCGGCAGGTCGTGCATGAACACCGCCTCCGGGCTCGCCGCCAGCAGCGCCCCGTCGACCCGGAACGGCGCGAAGACGCCCCGCCAGTCCGGGTCCGGCTTGGTGGTGCCGGTGGTCTGCCAGCGGGTGGTGTAGACGACGTCGACCTCCGGCAGGTCCGCCATGTGGTGCGCCTCGGCGACCGCCGAACCGGTCCGCGCGGCGGCCGCCCGGGCGGCGGCGAGGACGTCCGGGTCCAGCCCGTACCCGGGCGGCGTGCGCAGGTGCAGCCGCGTTCCGGTGAACCGGCTGAGGGCCAGCGCGAGCGCGGCGGCGGTGTTGTTGCCCTCCCCCACGTAGAGCACCCGCAGCCCGTCGACCCGGCCGAACCGCTCGGTCATGGTGCTCAGGTCGGCCAGCGCCTGCGTGGGGTGCTCCTCGGCGCTCATCGCGTTGATCACCCCCATCCGGTCCTGCCCGGCGAACGCCCGCAGCTCGGCGACCGGATCGGCGGTCCGGGCGACGAACAGGTCGACCATCTCGGACAGCACCCGGGTGGTGTCCTCGACCGTCTCGCCGGTGTTCAGTTGCAGGTCCCCGGGGCCGTAGCTGATCAGCTGGGAGCCGAGCCGCAGGGCTCCGCTGGAGAAGGCGGTACGGGTCCGGGTCGAGGTGCGGCGGAAGTAGACCGCGGTGACCAGGCCGCGCAACTGGTCGGCGGGCCCGACCCGGCCGGCGGCGTACTCGGCGCTGCGGGCCACCAGGTGCCGCAGGTCGGCGTCGCTCAGGTCCTTGATGGACAGCAGGTGACGGCGGGGACGACGGTCCATCGGGATCCTCCAGGAACGGTCGCGGTGGCGGGCGGCGGTCAGCTGGCCCGGATGGCCCGGTGCAGGACGGCGAGGCCCCGCTCCAGCCGGGCGAGGTCGATGGTGAGCGGCGGCATCACCTTGATCACCTCGTCGTCGCGTCCGCAGAGTTCGACGATCAGCCCGGTCTCGAAGCAGCGTCGCTGGATCCGATCGGCCCGCTCGGCGCCGCCGGCCGCCCGCAGGTCGATGCCGAGGACCATGCCCAGGCCCCGGACGGCGAGCGCCGGTTCGCTGTCGCGCAGCTCGGCGCCGAAGCGCTCCAGCCGCCGGGCGCCGACCGCGGCGGTGGTCCGGAATCCGTCCTGGCCCCAGAGTTCGCAGGCGGCGGCGCCGGCGATGAAGGCGAGCTGGTTGCCCCGGAAGGTGCCCGTGTGCTCCCCCGGCGACCAGACGTCGAGTTCCGGCCGGAACAGCACCATCGACAGCGGCAGCCCGTACCCGCCGATCGCCTTGGAGACGGTGATGATGTCGGGCACCACGCTGGCGTGCTCGAAGCAGAAGAACGTGCCGGTACGCCCGCAACCGGACTGGATCTCGTCGAAGATGAGCAGCACGCCGTACCGGGTGGTCAACTCGCGCAGCCGGCGCAGCCAGTCGGCCGAGGCCGGGTAGACCCCGCCCTCCATCTGCAACGGTTCCACGATCACCGCGGCCGGGACGTCGAGCCCCGACGACGGGTCGGACAGCATCCGCTCGAGGTAGCCGATCGAGTCGAACGGTCCCGCCGGGCCGTCCTCGTACGGCACGAACGCGACGTCGGCCGTGCCCACCTGCCCGGCGGCGCGCGCCCGGCGGCCACCGCTGACCGCCAGCGACCCGCGGGACATGCCGTGGTACGCCCCGGTGAAGGAGACGATGCCCCGTCGTCCCGTGGCCCGGCGGGCCACCTTCAGCGCCGCCTCCACCGCGTCGGTGCCGGTCGGCCCGCAGAACTGCACCTTGTGGTCCAGTCCCCGCGGGGCCAGCACGTGTTCCCGCAGCCGGCTCAGGAACGTCCGCTTCGCCACGGTGTACATGTCCAGGCCGTGCATCACGCCGTCCCTGGCGAGGTACTCGGTGACCCGCCGCTTGAGGTACGGATGGTTGTGGCCGTAGTTCAGGGTGCCGGCGCCGCAGAAGAAGTCGGTGAACATCCGACCGTCCTCGGCGTAGAGCTCGGCGCCCCGGGCCCGGTCGAACACCACCGGGAACTTGCGGCAGTAGTAACGCACCTCCGACTCCATCGCCTCGAAGAGGGAGAAGTCGTAGGCCGCCTTGTGCGGCGGTACCGTCTCGTCCACCAGCATGGTCATCGGTTCGGGGTCTCCTCGGTCGTGGTCGTCTCGTCGTCGAAACAGGTCGGTCGGGTGCGGGCTCCCCGACCGGCGGGCGGTGCCGGGGCCCGGGGCACGTCAGCGGTGGGTGGTGAGCGCGACCTGACCCAGGGCGCCGAAGGAGGCCCGCACGGTGTCCCCCGGCACGAGGTCCACCGCCGCCGCCCAGGAACCGGAGAGCACGAGCTGCCCGGCCCTGATCCCGGTGCCGAACCCGGACAGGATGCGCACCAGGCAGGCCACGGACTCGGCCGGATGGCCCATCACGGCCGACCCCCGCCCCGCCTGCACGCCGTGGCGGCTACGCAGCTCCATGCGCGCGCCGGCCAGGTCCGTCGTGTCGGGCGGCACGCCGGCGCCGAGGACGGCCAGCGCCGACGAGGCGTTGTCGGCGACGGTGTCCACGAGGCCGATCCGCCAGTCCCGGATCCGGCTGTCGAGCACCTCCAGCGCCGGCAGGACCTCCGCGGTGGCGGCCAGCACGTCCTGCGCGGTCACGGTCGGGCCGGCGACGTCCCGCGCGAACCGGAACGCGATCTCGCCCTCGACCTTCGGCGCGATGAACCGGCCCAGGTCGAGGTCGGCGCCGTCGTCGAGCACCATCCGGTCGGTCAGGTAGCCGAAGTCGGGATGGTCGATGCCGAACATCGACTGGATCGCCTCGCTCGTCGCACCGATCTTGAGCCCGGCCAGGACCGCGCCGTCCGCCAGGTCCATCTCGCGCAGCTCGCTCTGGATGGCGTAGGCGTCCGCCAGGTCGAGCTGCGGATGCCGGACCGAGATCGGCGGTACGGCGCGAAGGGTCCGCGCCGCCGTCCTGAGTTCCCCCGCGAGCGCGCGGTGCAGCGACAGCGTGGTGGCCACTACCTGGCCGCCACGAAGAGCCGACCGCCGGGCACGCCGAGCGGTACGCACGCCGTCTCGGAGAAGCCGGCGGACCGGAACGTGTCCAGCCACTGCCGCTCGGTCGGCAGGGTCACGCGCATGAAGCTGGCGTGCAGGTAGGTGAAGAGCGCGCTGAACCTCCGCTCCGCGGGGTCGGGCGCGTAGGAGACGGCGTCGGCGACCGCCATGAACCCGCCCGGTGCCAGCGCGTCGCGGCAGGCGCCCAGCACCTCCTTGGCCACCGGCTCGTCCGCCACGATGTCGTGCATGACGAAGCACGCCAGCACGGCGTCCGCGCCCTCGACCGGTCCGGGATCGTCCGCCAGGGACTGGACCGTACGCTCGACGACCCGGAGCCGGTCGGCGACCCCCGCGGCGGTGGCGGCCTCCCGCGCGGCGGCACACGCGGCGCCGCTGCTGTCGAGCGCGACGCCGGTACGTCCCGGGTCCCGCCCGAGGAGCTCGATGAGCAGCCCGCCGGCGCCGGCGCCGAGGTCGGCCACGTGCGAGGCGCCGGCCGAGGCGACCCGGTCGACGATCGGCGGATAGAACGCCCGCTCGCCGATCCACCTCGAACTGACCGCCACCCGGCGTCCGTTCCGCCGGTGGACCCGGGCCGCCGCGTCGCGGTCGGTCAGGAACTCCCGGGCGTTGGCGAGGAACGGCCCGTTGGCGCTCATGGCCCAGGACACGTAGCCGGCCGCGTACCGCCGGTCCGGGTAGTCCTCGGCCGCCCGGAAGCGGTCCGGGACGTCCGTGCCGACCACCAGCCCGGCGGCGACCAGCGCGGCGAGGTAGTCCTCCACGCCGGCCTGCGGGAGGTCGGCGGTCCTGGCCAGCTCGGCGGCGTCGAACGTGCCGCCCGAGTCCAGCAGCCGGTCCACCCCGATCTCCGCGCCGATCTGCAGCAGCGCGGCGACACCGGCCAGGTCGGCCGCCTCGTGGAGCGAGGAATGGCGTTGCATTGGTCCTCCTACGTCAGGTGATGCGGGCCCGGAGGGCCGCGCGTACCGGCTCAATGGCTCTGCTCGGCGGCCAGCGACATGGCGACCTCGATGATGGTGTCCTCCTGGCCCGCCACCACCCGGCGGTTGCCCAGCTCCAGCAGGATCCTGCGGGGGTCGACGCCGAAGCGGGCGCTCGCGCGCCGCACCGGCGCGGCGAACCCGGAGAACACGCCGGCGATCCCGCTGGCGATGGTGACGCTGTCGTTGGTGGGCACGTGCTTGACGAACCGCTCCTGTGCCACGTCGGCCGCGTCCAGCGCGCCGAAGAGCTGGATGTCGGTCTCGACCTGCCCGACGTGCAGGTTGGCCGCGACGAGTTCGATCGGCGCGTTGCCGGCGCCCGCGCCGAAGCCGCGCGCCGTGACGTCCACGATGGTGGCTCCGGCCTCGATCGCCGTCATGCTGTTGACGACCGACATGCCGAGGTTGTTGTGCGCGTGGAAACCGACCGCGATGTCGAGGTGCTCGACGAGTTCGCCGACCTTCTCGCGGACCTTCTCCGGCGTGTACGCGCCGGCGGAGTCCATCAGGATGACCGCCTCGGCGCCGTAGCCCTGCATGAGCCGGGCCTGTTCCAGCAGCTTCGCCGCGGAGGCCATGTGGCTCATCAGCAGCATCCCCTTGACGGCGACGCCCATCGCCCGCAGCATCGTGACCTGCTGCCGGGTGACGTCCGCCTCGGTGCAGTGCGCGCCGACCCGGACCTCGTCCACGCCGTGGTCCAGCGCCGGCTTGAGGTCGCGCTCGACGCTTGCGAACCCGGGGATGGACAACACGCCGAGGCGGGCCGTACGCAGCTCGGCCTTGGCGGCCCGCAGCATCTCGGCGTCGCTGAGCGCGGCCATGCCGACCTGGATGGACGAGGCGCCGAGGCCGTTGCCGTGGCCCACCTCGACGACGTCCACGCCGGCCGCCTCCGCCGCCCGCGCGTAGGCGCTGATGTCCGCGCGGCCGAGTTGGTGGCCGACCGCGTGGTTGCCGTCGCGCAGGGTCGTGTCGCAGATGCTGAGTTTCGGTACGCCGCTCATGACCGCCGCCGTTCCGCCCGGGCCTCCGCGACCGCGAGGGCGGCGCAGGTGATGATGTCGAGGTTGCCGGCGTAGCGCGGGAACCAGTCGCCCCGGCCCTCGACCTCCACCGTGATCGTGATCCGGTCCCCGACGGCCACCGGCGGGACGACGACGCGGTAGCCGGGAACGTACGACCTGATCTGCTTCTCCATCATGGCGACGGACGTGCGCAGGGCGTCCATGTCGATCCGTTCGGCGGTCGTCACCGCGATGGAGTTGCGCATGACGATGCCGGGCTCGGCGGGGTTGATGACCAGCACGGTCTTGGTGCGTCGCACGCCGCAGAACTCGATGGTCGCCTGCTCGGTGGTGTGCACGTACTCGTCCAGGTTGGCCCGGGACGCGGGGCCGACGGTGGCCGAGGCGCTGGCCGAGACGATCTCCAGGTAGTCGATGCCCTCCGCGGCCTCCGCCATGCAGTGGGCCATCGGGACTGCTGCCTGGCCCCCGCAGGTGACCATGCTGAGGTACTGCTCGTCGAGGCAGTCGTCCAGGTTGAGCGCCGGTACGCAGAACTTCCCGAGGTGTGCCGGCGTGAGGTCGACGAACGGCAGCCCGGTGGGCGCGACGACCGACCAGTGGCGGGTGGCGTCGTCGGCCGAGGTCGCGTCGCAGACCAGGTCGATGTGCTCGGCGCGGGCGGTGACCGCGTCGATGCCGTCCACGCTGGTCGGCACCCCGTGCCGCTCGGCCAGCCCGATCCCGGGGGATCCGGCGCGGCGCCCGGCGAACAGGACGCACTCCAGCAGGGGGGACGCCTCGACCTTCAACAGCAGGTCCGTGCCGATGTTGCCCGTGCCCACGATGGCTACCCGTAGGGGTGGCGGGCTCGTGTGGGTACTCATCCAGTTCTTCCTCTCGTCCGACCGCGCACGGCGGGCGCGGCCGGCATCCGTGACAGACGGTCAGCCCTCACCCAGCACGTCGGCGATGACGCGGGCGAGCGTGGTGACGTGCGGCGGCTTGATGACGCTGAAGTGGTCACCCGGCACCCGGTGCACCCGTACGCCGCCGGTGCAGAGCTCCTCCCAGCGCGCCAGGTAGTCCGGGTAGCTCTGGCCGGAGGTGACCTCGTGCCGGCCGTCGGCGAGTTCGTCGCTGACGATCAGTTCCAGCCGACCCGGCCAGGGCCGGTGCCGGTACTCGACGTCCACCTCCATGACCTCGCGCCAGATCCGTACCTGGCGCGGCCACGAGTCCCCCACGCCGCGCTCGGGCAGCGCGATGCCGGTCTCCTCGTCGATGTCGTCGACGAGGTGTTCGAGCAGGTCGAGGATCTCCCGGCGGCGTTGCGGCGTGTCGGCCTCGTCGCCACCGGCGCTCACCTCGTGCAGCAGCAGTTCGAGGCGGCGGATCAGGGCGAGTTCGTTCCAGGCGTCGGCGCGGGTGTGGATGTCCAGGCCGGGGTCGAGCAGGATCAGCGTCACCTCCTGCCCGTCCTCGACCAGCCGGTGCGCCATCTCGCTCGCGATGCCGCTGCCGCCGCACCAGCTGAACAGCCGGTACGGCCCGTGCGGTTGGGCCCGGCGGAGTTCGTCGCCGTAGCGTTCGGCCATCTGTGCCGTGGTGGGCGTGCCCTCCGGGTGCGGGCCCGGCCATTCGAACGCCGCCACCGGCTGCTCCGGGGGCAGGTGCGGGGCCAGGCGCAGGTACCAGTGGGCGCTGCCGCCACCGGGGTGCACGCAGAACAGCGGGGGCCGGCCGTCGCCACCGCGCCGCAGCCACATCATCGCGCCGGCCGTCGCCGCCGGGTCCTGAAGTGTCGCGGCCAGCCCGGCGACGGTGCGGTGTTCGACGAACGAGCCGAACGTCAGCTCGTAGCCGTGCCGGCTGCGCAGCGTCGCGGTCAGTCGCATCATCGCCAGCGAGTGGCCGCCGAGGGCGAAGAAGTCGTCGTGCACACCGATCCGCTCGATGCCGAGCGCCTCGCTCCAGGCCGTGGCGATGTGCCTCTCGACGTCCGAGCGCGGCGCGACGTACGCGACGTCCGTCACCGGCCGCGAGCCGTCCGGCGCCGGGAGGGCGGCCCGGTCGACCTTGCCGTTGCGGGTGTACGGGAAGTCGTCCACGGCCAGGTAGTGGTGCGGGACGAGGTGCTGCGGCAACCGTTCCCGCAGGTGGTCGCGCAGCTCGGCCGGGGACGCCGCGGTCGCGTCCGCGGGGCGGGTGTAGGCGACGAGCGAGGCGTCCGGGGTGCCGGCCCGGTGCACGGCGACCACGGCGGCGGCGACCGCCGGGTGGACGGCGAGGGCGTGCTCGATCTCGCCGAGCTCGATCCGGAACCCGCGGACCTTGACCTGGTGGTCGCGGCGTCCGTGGAAGTGCAGGGTGCCGTCGGGGTCCCGGGAGACGACGTCACCGGTGCGGTACATGCGCTCGCCCGGTCGCGACGCGTACGGGTCCGGCACGAACCGCTCGGCGGTGAGCGCCGGCCGGTTGAGGTACCCGCGCACCACGCCCGCCCCGCCGAGGACGAGTTCCCCGCGTACGCCGGGGGGCAGCAGGCGCAGTTCGTCGTCGACGACGTAGGCGCGCACGTTGTCCAGCGGGAGCCCGATCGGCGGCGGTGCCGTGTCCGTGGCCCGCAGCTCGGCGATGGTGGCCACGACGGTGGTCTCGGTGGGCCCGTACGCGTGCAGGACGCGCACCCGGTCGGCCCACCGCGCCGCCTGCTCGGCCGTGCACGCCTCGCCACCGGTGACCAGCACCCGCAGGCGCGGGAAGTCGGCCGGGTCGAGGCGGTCCAGCAGCGGCGGCGGCAGGGTCATGTGGGTGAGCTCGGCCGCGTGGCGGCGCAGGTCGCCGGGGTCGGCGTCCGGCGGGGGCAGCACCAGCGCCGCGCCGTTGGCGAGGGCCAGCAGGATCTCCCAGACCGACGCGTCGAAGCTGGGCGAGGCGAACTGGAGCACCTCGTCGCCGGGCCGCGCCTGCAGGACCCGCCGCTGGGCGTGGCAGAAGTTGAGCACGGCGCGGTGGGTGACCGCGACGCCCTTGGGCCGGCCGGTGGAGCCCGACGTGTAGATGACGTAGGCGAGGTTGTCCCCGCTGAGCCGTGCCGCCGGCGGGTAGGCCGCCGGGGGCCGGCCGTTCGCGAGGTCGGCGACCAGCACCGTCGCGGTCGTGCACGGCAGTCGCGGGGCCAGGTCGCCGTCGGTCAGCACGACCACGGGCGCCGCGTCGCGGACCATGTCGCCGACCCGCTCGGCGGGATAGGCCGGATCGAGCGGCAGGTACGCCCCGCCGGCCTTGAGGACGGCCAGCATCGCGACGACGAGGTCGATCCCGCGGGGCAGGTGGATGCCGACGACCGTGTCGGGCCGGACGCCCAGCTCTCCCAGGCGCGCGGCGAGCCGGTCGGACCGGTCGTCGAGCTGCCCGTAGGTGAGCGTGGCGTCGCCGTGCCGTACCGCCACCGCGGCGGGCGCGGCGGCCGCGCGCCGGGCGACGAGGTCGTGGACGAACGGGGCCGCCGGGAACGGCTCGACGGGCTGGTACGCCTCGACCGCCCAGGCCCGGTCGGCGGCGCTCAGCCCGACGTCCGTGTCGCCGTCGGGGTCGGCGGCCATCGCCTCCAGCACGTGCCGGTAGGTCCGGGCCAGCAGTTCGAGGTACGGCCGGTCGATGTCGGCGGGCCGGGCGCCCAGCCGCAGGACCCCCGGGAAGGTCCACACGTCCAGCCCGACGCTGCTCGGGCTGAAGTCGTCGACCATCCCGACCGACTCGGCGGGGCCGTCGAGCACGTGGAAGTCCAGGTACGAGAAGCCGACCCGCAGCAGTGGTGAGCCGTTGCCCCACTGGCGTTGCATGGCCGGCAGCGGGTAGCGGCGGTGCGGCCAGAGGCGCGCCTCGCCGGCGAAGACGGCCTGGACCAGGGCGCGCCAGGTGCGGGCGGAGGTGTCGGCGGCGAACGGCACGGTGTTGAGGTACATGCCGAAGACCTCGTCGCCGCGCAGCCGCTCGGGCCGGCCGTTGCACAGCAGGCCGGTGAAGAAGCGCTGCCGGCCGGTGACGATGCTCAGCACCTTGAGGTGCGCGGCGTGCAGCACGCTCTTCAGGGAGGTGCCGGCGGCGGCGGAGAGCCGGCGCAGTGCGGGACGCAGGTCGGCCCACGGCACCTCGACGATGTTCGCCGGCGCGTCCGACCCGGTGCCCCACTCCGGCGGGAGTTCGAGCCGGTCCGACCCGGCCACCGTCGCCGCCCAGAAGCCACGGTCCGTCGCCGAGGCGAGGGACGCGCGCTCGCGGGCGACGAGGTCGGCGAAGCGCACCGCCGGCGGTGGCGGCAGGGCGGGCCGCTCGCCCCGGCGCAGCGTCCGGTACAGCGAGATCAGCATCGCCACCGTGGAGGTGTGGCTCCAGCCGTCGAGGATCGCGTGGCTCTCCGAGTGGGTCAGCCGCCATTCGCAGTCGCCGAGCTGGTGCACGTGGTAGCGCAGCAGCGGCGCCGTGGTGATGTCGAACGGCCGGACGCGCTCGGCCCGCAGGTGTGCGCGTACGGCCTCCTCCTGCTCGTCGGGCCGCAGCCCGCGCAGGTCGTCGTAGCCGATCGGCAGGTCGACCGACGCGTGGACGAGCTGCATCAGCTCGGAGTAGTGGGACAGGTCGAACGACGTACGCAGGATCTCGTGCCGGTCCGTGAGCAGCCGGCCGGCCTCCCGCAGCGCGTCCAGGGAGAAGGGCTGCCGGTCGGTGATCCCGTAGCAGGAGACGTTGCGGTAGACCGGCCGGTCGCCGCCGGAGAGCATCTCGAAGAGCATGCCCGCCTGGTTCTGGGTGATCGGATAGGCGTCGACGAGCCCGTCCGGCAACCGGCTGCGGTCCGCGTCGCCCACCAGCGCGAACCGGTCGACGGTCGACTCGGTCTCCTCGCCCGGCCCGGTCCGCGCGGCCACGCCCGCCAGCTCGGCCACGCTCTGGTGGGTGAACAGGTCCTGGACCGACACGGTGAGGCCGGCCGCGCGCAGCAGCCCCACCATCCGGATCGCCCGCATCGAGTCGCCGCCGAGCAGGAAGAAGCTCTCCGTCACGCCGACCGTGTCGAGGCCGAGCGCCACGCCGAACGCGTCGGCGATCCGCTTCTCGATCTCGTCGCGGGGGGCGATGTAACCGCCGCCCTGCGCGCCCGGCGCCGCCTCGGGTGCCGGCAGGGCGCGGCGGTCCACCTTGCCGCTGGCGGTCAGCGGCAGGGCGGGCAGGATCGTCCAGCGCGCCGGGACCATCGCGTCCGGCAGGCGGTCGACCAGGTACGCGCGTACCGGATCGACGGTCTCCGGCCCGACGAGGTAGCCGACGAGCTGCTCGTCGTGGACGGCCACCGCCGCCGCGGTGACGCCGGGAGCCTCGTACAGCAGGGCCTCGACCTCGCCGAACTCGACGCGCTGGCCGCGGATCTTCACCTGGTGGTCGATCCGGCCGAGGTACTCGATGCTGCCGTCGGGGCGGTGGCGGGCCAGGTCACCGGTGCGGTACAGACGCCGTCCCGGCGCGGCGGCGAACGGGTCGGGGACGAACCGTTCGGCGGTCAGCGCGGCCCGGCCCAGGTAGCCCCGGGCGAGCTGCACGCCACCGATCAGCAGTTCCCCGGGCACACCGACCGGGACGGGCTGACCGGCGGCGTTGACGATGTGGGCGGTGGTGTTGGCGATCGGGCGGCCGATGGTGACCGGCTCGCCCGGCTCGCACCGCGTCGCGGTGACGTCGACTGCGGTCTCCGTGGGGCCGTACAGGTTGTGCAGCTCGCAGCCGATCCGCTCGTGCACCCGCTCGGCCAGGTCGGGCGGCAGCGCCTCGCCGCTGCAGATCAGCCGCCGCAGGGACGGCAGCGCCCCGACGGGCTCGGCCAGGAAGGCCCGCAACATCGACGGTACGAAGTGGACGGTTGTGATCCCCTCCGTGCGGATCACGTCGGCCAGGTACGCCGGATCGCGGTGCCCGCCGGGGCGGGCGAGGACCAGCGTCGCGCCGGTGAGCAACGGCCAGAAGAGCTCCCACACCGACACGTCGAACCCGATCGGCGTCTTCTGCAGCACCCGGTCCGAGGCGTCGAGGCGGTAGACGTCCTGCATCCACCGCAGGCGGTTGACGATCGCGCCGTGCTCGATCAGGGCGCCCTTGGGCCGGCCGGTCGACCCGGAGGTGTAGATCAGGTAGGCGGCGTGCCGGGGCGTTATCTCCGCCGACGGGTGCGGGTCGTCGTCGGCGGAGCTGTCCGCCTCGGCGGCCAGGAAGTCCTCGTCGATCACGAGGCGGGCGCCGGAGTCGCGCACCATGAAGGCGCGCCGCCGCGCCGGCAGGTCCGGGTCCAGCGGCAGGTAGGCGGCGCCGGCCTTCAGGACGGCCACCAGGGCCCGCATCAGGTCCAGGCCGCGCGGCAGGCAGACGGCCACGACGGACTCCGGCCCGACCCCGGCGTCGCGCAAACGCCGCGCGAGGGCGCCTGCCTCGGCGTGCAGCCGGCCGTACGACAGTTCCGCGCCGTCGAAGCGCAGCGCGACCGCGTCGGGAGTACGGGCCGCCTGCGCGTCCAGCAGACCGGTCAGGGTGTGCCGGGGATACTCGACGGCGGTGTCGTTCCAGGCCGCGAGCTGGGCGGTCTCGGCGTCGGTGAGCAGGGGCAGCCGGGTGACCGGGGCGTCCGGGTCGGCGACGACGGCGCTCAGCAACCGCCGGTAGTGCCCGGCCAGCCGCCGCACGGTCGCGTCGTCGAACAGCGCCGTCGGGAAGTCCACCCCGCCGGAGAGGGAGCCGTCCGCCTCCTCGGTCAGCCCGAGCGTCAGGTCGAACTTCGCCGTGGTCGGGCCAACGGACAGCTCCTCCCCCACCAGGCCACCCGCGTCGAAGCCGGCCGACCCGCCCTCCTGGAAGAGGAACATGGTCTGGAACAGCGGGTTGCGCGACAGGTCCCGCTCCGGCGACAGCGCGTCCACGATCCGCTCGAACGGCACGTCCTGGTGCGACTGCGCGTCCAGCACCGCTTCCCGCACCCGGGCCAGCAGCTCCACGAAGGTCGGCTCGCCGGACAGGTCCGTCCGCAGCACCAGCGTGTTGAGGAAGAGCCCGACCAGGCCGTGCGTCTCCAGGCGGTCCCGGCCGGCGGCCGGGGTGCCCACCGCGACGTCGGTCTGCCCGGTGTGGCGGGCCAGCAGGAGCTGGAACGCGGCCAGCAGCACCATGAACGGGGTGGCGTTCGACGCCCGACCCATGTCACGCAGCCGGCCGGCGAGGGCGGCCGGCACCGTGAACGTGACCAGCCCGCCGTCCGGGTTCCACACCGGTGGCCGTGGCCGGTCGGTCGGCAGTTCCAACGGCGTCAGCCCGGCCAGCCGGTCCCGCCAGTGGTCGAGCTGCCGGTCCAGCCGGTCCCCGGCGGAGCGGGTCCGCTGCCAGAGCGCGAAGTCCGCGTACTGGATGGGCAGCGGGGCCAGCGGGGAGGGCCGGCCGGCGACGAACGCGTCGTACAGGGCGGCCAGTTCGCGCAGGATGATCCCCTCGGACCAGCCGTCGGAGGAGATGTGGTGCATGGTGAGCGCCAGGGCGTGCTCGTCCCCGGCGAGGCGGACCAGCCGGGCCCGCAGCGCCGGACCGGCGGCCAGGTCGACCGGGTCCGGCGCGCCGAGCAGCGCGGTGAGGCGCTGCCGGGCCGTCTCCCGGTCGGTGTGGCCGAGGTCGGTCGTCGTCAACTCGACCGGGGCGGGCGGGTCGACGACCTGTGCCGGCTCGCCGTCGACGACGACGTACCGGGTCCGCAGGATCTCGTGCCGGGCGACCAGTTCGGTCAACGCCCGGCGCAGCGCGTCGACGTGCGGCGTCCCGCGCAGCCGCAGGCCGACGGACATCAGGTAGCCGGTGCCGCCGGGCTGCAACTGGTCGAGCACCCAGAGCCGGTGCTGCCCGAAGGAGAGCGGCAGCGGATCGGTGCGGGGCGCCGGGGCGATGGTGTCGGCGCGGCGGGCCCGACCGGTACCACGCAGGCGCCGCTGGAGCAGTTCCTGTCGCGGGGACGCACTCGGGGTGTGGCTGGCGGTCACAGGTTGCCCTCCTTCAGCAGTTCCGCCACCTCGGCGTCGGAAAGCCGTGAGATCTCGTTTTCGATGGCCGTGTGCACCGCGTCGGCGAGGTCGGCCACGGTGGTCTGCTCGAACAGCAGGCGCAGCGGCAGGTCGAGGTCGAAGCCCTGCCGCAGGTGCGCGAGCACCCGGGTGGCGAGCAGCGAGTGACCGCCGAGGTCGAAGAAGTCGTCATGGACGCCGACCCGGTCGACCTCCAGCACGGTGGCCCAGATGTCGGCCACGGCCTCCTCCAACGGGGTACGGGGTGCCGCGTACGCCCGGCCGGGGTCGGCGCGCACGGGTGTCGGCGCGGGCAGCGCCCGGCGGTCGACCTTCTTGCTGGTGGTCAACGGCAGTGCGTCCAGCACCATCCACTGGGCCGGCACCATGTAGTCCGGCAGCCGGTCGCGCAGGTGGGCCCGGAGTTCGCCGACCGCCGGCGGGGTGCCGTCCCGGCAGACCAGGTAGGCGACCAGGCCCTTCTCCCCCGGCTGGGTCTCGCGGGCCACCACCGCGACCGCGCGGACCGCCGGGTGCTCGGCCAGGGCCGACTCGATCTCGCCCAGCTCCATCCGGAACCCCCGGATCTTCACCTGCTGGTCGATCCGGCCGAGGAACTCGATCGTCCCGTCCGGCCGGTACCGGACCAGGTCGCCGCTGCGGTAGAGCCGTCCGCCGGGGCCGTCGCCGAACGGGTCGGGCACGAACCGGTCGGCGGTCAGTGCGGGCCGGCCCAGGTAGCCCCGGGCCAGCCGTTCCCCGCCGAGCAGCAGCTCGCCGGGCACCCCGACCGGGACGGGGTCCAGGTGTTCGTCGACCACGTAGGTCCGGGTGCCGGGGACCGGGCGGCCGATCGGCAGGGCCTCGTTCCGCTCGCCGGGCGGGTCGCCGGTGACCGGGTGCAACAGGCAGGTGACGGTCGCCTCGGTCGGGCCGTAGTTGACCAGGAACCGGCCGGGCAGTCCGGTGTCCGCCCAGCGCCGGGCGTCGGCGACGGTGACCACGTCGCTGCCGACGTTCATCAGCTTCAGGTGCCGCAGCCGGTCGTCGCCGGCCGGCAGGGCGTCCATCACCTCCCGGTAGTAGGCGGGGGTGATCTCCATGTGGGTGATCCGGTGCCGGGCGAGCCGGTCCGGCAGTTCGGCCGGGCTCCAGAAGACCGGGTCGCTGACCACCAGGGTCGCCCCGACCAGCAGGGTGGCCAGCATGCCGTCCATCGCCACGTCGAAGGTGAGCGCGGAGAGCAGCACCACCCGGTCGCCGGGTGCGATGTCGTACGCGCGGGCGATGACCGCGCAGTGGTGGGCGTACGCGCCGTGCGCGATCATCACGCCCTTGGGTCGCCCGGTGGAGCCCGAGGTGTAGATGACGTAGGCGAGGTCGTCCGATCCGGTCGACGGGTCCGGCGCGGTGCCGTCCCGACCGGCGATCACCGCCCGGTCGGCGTCCACGGCGACCACTGCCACCCCGTCGGCGGCGACCCGGTCGGCGAAGCCCTCCTCGGTGACCACCACCGCGGCCCTCGCGTCGGCGATCATGAAGCGCAGCCGCTCGGTGGGGTGGTCCGGGTCGACCGGGAGGTACACCCCGCCCGCCTTGAGCACCGCGAGCAGCGTGACCACCACCTCCAGGCCGCGTTCCAGGCAGACCGCGACCGGGACCTCCGGGCGCACCCCGAGCCCGCGCAGGTGGTGGGCGAGCCGGTTGGCCCGGGTGTCCAGTTCGGCGAAGGTCAGCCGCCGGCCGTCGAACTCCACCGCCACGACGTCCGGGTGCTGCCGGACCCGCCGGCCGAACAGCTCCACCACGCCGGCGTCAGCGGCGCGCAACGGCCCGGCGTCCTCGGCGGCGCGCAACGGCCCGGCGGGCGCGACCGGCTCGCCGGCCAACGGCCCGAGGAGGTACGCCCGCTCCGCGCCGGTGGGCAGGGTCAGGTCACGCAGGGCGGTTCCCGGCGCGGTCGCCACCTGGGCGAGCAGGTGCAGGTAGTGCCCGGCCATCCGCTCGATGCTGGGGCGGTCCCAGAGCGCGGTGGCGTACTCGAACCAGCAGCGCAGCCGGCCGTCCGGGTGCTGCTCCACGGAGAGGGTGAGATCGAACTTGGCCACCGGGACGGAGCTGTCGACGTGCGCGATGGTGGTCGGGCCGAGGGTCGCGATCATCCGCTCCAGGTGTTGCAGTTCGAACATCACCTGGAACAGCGGGTTGCGGGACAGGTCCCGGTCCGGCCGCAGCGCGTCGACCAGCCGCTCGAAGGCGACGTCCTGGTTGCGGAACGCGTCCGTCACGGTGCGGCGCACCTGGTCGAGCAGGACCGGGAAGGGCTGGTCGTCGACCAGCTCGGCGCGCATCACCAGGTTGTTGACGAAGAAGCCGAGCAGGTCCTCGGTCTCCTGTCGGGTCCGGCCGGCGACCGGGGTGCCGACGGCCACGTCGTGCTGCCGGGCGTACCGGCCGAGCATGACTTGGAAGGCCGCCAGCAGGACCATGAACAGGGTGGCGCCCTCCCGGTTGCCCAGCTCGGCCAGCGCCCGCCCGACGTCGGTCGGCACGTCGACGACGACGTTGTCGCCGGCCGGGTCGCGCAGCGCCGGGCGGGGCCGGTCGGTGGGCAGCTCCAGCGGGGTCGACCCGGCCAGTTGCCGGGACCAGTAGGCGAGCTGCGCGTCCAGTTCGGGGCTGTCCTGGCGGGCCGTCTCCCAGGCCGCGAAGTCCGCGTACTGCACGGGCAGGTCGGGCAGTGCGGTGGCCGCGCCGCCCCGCGCGTACCTGCGGTAGAGGGTGTCGAGTTCGCGCAGGAGGATGTCCATCGACCAGACGTCGAACGCGATGTGGTGCATGGTCAGCGCGACCAGGTGCTCGTCGGCGGCGACCCGGATCACCTGGGCCCGGATCGGGCGTTCGGTGGCCAGGTCGAAGGGCCGGCCGGCCGCGACCCGCAGCAGCACCTCGGCACCGTCGACGACCTCCGGGGCGCCGCTGAGGTCGACCAGCTCCCACCCGACCGGTCCCGGCGGGTCGACCACCTGCACCGGCTCGCCGTCGACCGAGTGGTAGCGGGTGCGCAGGATCTCGTGCCGGTTGACCACCTCGTCCAGCGCCCGCCGGAACACCGCCACGTCCAACGGGCCGGTCAGCCGCATCGAGATCGGGATCAGGTATTCGAGGCTGCCCGGTTCGAGCTGGTCCAGGAACCACAGCCGGCGCTGGCCGAGGGAGAGCGGCAGCTTCCCGTCCCGCGGCACCGGCCGGATCGCCGCGTCGGCCGGCTCGGCGCCGGGTCGGGCCTCGTCGACCAGGGCGGCGAGCTGGGCGACGGTGGGGGCGGTGAAGAGCTGCCCGACGGTCAGCTCCACGTCGAGTGCCCGGCGCACCCGGAGCACGCCCCGGATGGCGAGCAGGGAGTGGCCGCCGAGGGTGAAGAAGTTGTCGTCCCGGCCGACCCGCTCGACGCCGAGCAGCTCGGCCCAGATCCCGGCGACGGCCCGCTCGGTGTCGGTGACCGGCGGCAGGTAGCTCCGGTCGGCACCGGGGCGGGGGCCGTCGGGCGCCGGCAGGGCCGCCCGGTCCAGCTTGCCGTTCGCGGTCAGCGGGAGGCTCTCCAGGCTGATCACGGTGGACGGGATCAGCGCGGCGGGCAGCCGGTCGGCGAGCGCGTCGCGCAGCCCGTCCGGATCGATCCGGGCACCGGCGGCGGGGACCACGTACGCGACAAGCTCCGCGTCGCCCGACGGGAGCCGGTGCAGGGTCACCACCGCCGCGTCGACGCTCGGGTGCCGCCGCAGGGCCGCCTCGACCTCGCCCGGCTCGATGCGTACCCCGTGCAGCTTGACCTGGTGGTCGAGGCGGCCCAGGTACTCCAGGCTGCCGTCGTCGCGCCACCGGGCCAGGTCCCCGGTCCGGTACAGGCGCTCCCCCGGGCCGCCGTACGGGTCGGGGGTGAACTTCTCCCCGGTCAGGCCGGGTCGGCCCAGGTAGCCCCGCGCCAGGCCGACCCCGCCGAGGCAGAGCTGGCCGGCCACCCCGACCGGCACCGGCCGGTCGTCGGCGTCGAGGACCAGGACGCCGCAGCCGGGCAGCGGCCGGCCGATCGGGACGATCTCCGTTGCCTCGTCACCGCGGTAGCGCCAGGCGGTCGCGTCGATGGCGCACTCGGTGGGGCCGTAGGTGTTCCAGACCTCCACGGGCAGCAGGGCCCGAAGCTGCTCGCAGAGCGCCGCCGGCAGCGGCTCCCCCGCGGAACAGACCAGCCGCAGCGCGGCACAGCCGGACAGGTCGGTCTCGTGCAGCAGCACCCGCAGCACGGACGGCACCAGTTGCAGCACCGTCACGTCGTGGGCCCGCATCGCCCGCAGCATCGCGCCCGGGTCGCGGTGGGCGTCCGCGGCGGCCAGGACGACCGCGCCGCCGCTGACCAGCGGCGCCAGGAACTCCCACATGGAGGCGTCGAAACCGAGGGCGGTCTTCTGGAGCACCCGGTCGGCGGCGGTGAGCCGGTACTGCTCGACCGACCACAGCACCCGGTTGCGGATGCCGGCGTGGGTGACCACGACGCCCTTGGGCCGGCCGGTCGATCCGGAGGTGTACATGACGTAGGCGGCGGCGTCGGGGTCGGTCGCCGGCAGCGACACCGTCGCGGTGCCGCCCTCGGCGTCGTAGGCGGCGTCGACGAGCACCACCGGGGCGTCACCGGCCGGCAGCAGGCCCCGCAGGGCCGACCCGGTGACCAGCGCCGACACCCCGGCGTCGGCCGCCATGAACTCCAGCCGGTCGACCGGCTGGTCGGGGGCGAGGGGCACGTAGACGCCGCCGGCGAGCAGCACCCCGAGCAGCGCGGTCACCAGGTCCGGCCCGCGGTGCACCGCGACCCCGACCGGGGCGCCCACGCGAACGCCGACGGTGTGCAGGTGCGCGGCGAGCTGCCGGGCGCGCCCGGCCAGCTCGGCGTAGCCGACCTCGGTGCCGTCGTCGGCGACCAGCGCGGTCGCGTCGGGGGTCGCCGCCGCCTGGGCGAGGAAGAGTTCCGGCAGCCCCGGGCCGGCGGGCCGGTCGGCGCCCCGGCCCCACTCGCCGAGCACCTCGCGGCGCTCCCGGGGGGCCAGCAGGTCCAGCTCGTCCAGGGGGACCTGGCCGGCGGCGACGACGGCGGCCAGCAGGTGCAGGTAGTTGGCGACCATGCGGTGCACCCGGGGGCCGTCGAACAGCGCGGTGGGGAAGACCACCTCCCCGTGGTACGAGCCGTCCGGCCGCCCCACCAGTTGCAGGGAGAGGTCGAACGCGGCCGAGGTCCACGAGGTGGGCTGCTCGGTGACGGCCAGGCCGGGCAGGGCGAAGGCGGCCCGGTCGGCGCTGTGCAGCCCGAACCCCACCTGGAACAGCGGGTTGCGGGACAGGTCCCGCTCAGGGGACAGCTCGGCGACGATCCGGTCGAACGGCACCTGCTGGTTGTCGTAGGCGTCCAGGGTGGTGCCGCGGACCTGGTCGAGCAGGTCGAGGAAGCACGCCGGGGCGGCCAGGTCGGCGCGGAGCACGACGGTGTTGACGAAGAGGCCGACCAGGTCCTCCAGCTCGACCTCGTGCCGCCCGGCCACCGACACCCCGACCGCCACGTCGGTCTGACCTGCGTACCGGCCGAGCAGGAGCTGGAAGGCGGCGAGGAAGACCATGAAGGGGGTGGCGCCCCGGTCCGCGCCGAGCCGGGTCAGGGCGGTCGCCAGGTCCGCCGGCACGGTGAAGGTGAGGCCGTCGCCGGCTGCCCGCCAGTGCGCGGGCCGGGGCCGGTCGGTCGGCAGGTCGAGCGGGCCGAGCCCGGACAGCCGCTCCCGCCAGTAGCCGACCTGGGCGTCGACGTGCGGCCCCGACAGCCAGTTCTCGCGCTGCCAGGCGGCGAAGTCCGCGTACTGCACGGGCAGCGGCGGCAGCGGGTCGGGCCGGCCGGCGACGAACGCCCCGTAGAGGGTGTGCAGTTCCCTGGCGAGCACGCCCCAGGACCAGCCGTCGAAGGCGATGTGGTGCACCACCAGCAGCAGGACGTGGTCGTCGGCCGCGCACCGGATCAGCCGGGCCCGCAGCGGTGCGTCCCCACGCAGGTCGAACGGGGCGTCGAGGGTGGCCTCCAGCACCTCGTCGAGGCGGCCGTCCCGGTCGCCGGCCGGTGAGTCGCCCAGGTCGACGAGGTCGACGTCGACCGGGCCGGGCGGGTCGATCACCTGCACGGCACGGCCGTCCACCGTGTCGTACCGGGTCCGCAGGATCTCGTGTCGGGCGCTGATCCCGCTCAGCGCGGCCCGCAGCGCCGTGGCGTCGAGCGGGCCGCGCACCCGTACCGCCTGGTGCAGGAGATACTCGCTGGCACCGGAGCGCAGCTGGTCGACGAACCAGAGCTGCTCCTGCGCCGACGACACGGCGTGGCCGCCCTCGTGATCGGACAGCACCGCCCCGCCGGTGCCGACGTACCGGCTGTCGCCGTCTGCCATGGGTCTTTCGCCTCCGTGTCCGGGCCGGGCATCGCTGCGATGCCGTGGGGAGTTGGTGCGGTGTGCGCGAGGGCCCCGGGCACACCGCCGACGGTCACCCCGGGGCCGCGCCGGCCGCCGCGAGCGCCGCGCGGTACGGCTCGGCCATCGCCACGGCGATCCTGCGGTCGCCGGTGAACGGTTCCCGGGCGTGCGCGGCGAGCATGTTGTCCACCACCAGGACGTCGTCGCGCTGCCAGTCGAAGCGCCGCTGGGCGGACCGGTAGCAGTCCCGCAGGTGGGCCACCACGTCGTCCGGGATGCGCCCGCCGTCGCCGTAGTAGGTGTTCGTGGGCAGCTCGGTCTCGTCGAACAGTTCCCGCAGCCCGGCGCAGACCTCCTCGGCCAGCGTGGTCACGTGGAAGAAGGTCACGTGGTTGAACCAGAGCAGCTCGCCGGTGCCGGGGTGCCGGTGCACGGCGTCGCGTCGGGCGCGGGTACGCAGTCCCGAGCCGGTCCACTCCACCTCGATGCCGCCGCGGGCGCAGTAGCGCGACACCTCGTCCCGGTCGTCGGTGTTGAACGCCCGCTGCCAGGGCACGCCGAAGCCGTCGTGGAAGTTGCGCACCACCAGCCAGCCCCGGGCGACGAACTCGGCACACACCGCCGGGTCGATGCGCTGGCGCACCAGGCGGGTGTCGGCAAGCGGGGTGGCGCCCAGGGTGGCCGGCGTACGCAGGCAGTAGAAGTACAGCGCCATGGGCCAGTCGGCCTGGTAGGAGTTCTCGTTGTGCAGGAAGATCTCCTCGGCCGGTGGGAAGTCCGTCGAGGTGTAGACCCGCCCCTGGATGGTGCTGCGGGGCGACGAGCGCTCGGCGTAGTCCAGCGGCTCACCGGAGAGCGCTCGGACCACCCCCTCGAAGCCGGCCACCCCGCCGACGTCGAACCCGCGCAGCAGGACGGCCCCGTGCTCACGCAGCCGGGCCCGGATCGCGGCCCGGTCGGCGGCCAGCCGCCCGCCGATCGGCTCCCCCGGCGCACCGGCGGACAGGACGAACGGAAGCGGTTTCTCGGCCGACCCGCGCGGCAGCGGCGGCACCGTCATCCGGGGCGTACTCATCGCTTCTCCTGTCGGCCTCTGGGCTGCCGGTCACGCGGCACGGCTCAGCCTCTCCGCTGAGGCACAGGTCAGAAAGAGAATCCCCGGCAAGGCTCGTACGCGTTTTTCTGCCAGTTCTTCTCTACGTACGGCGAACGGCGTCCCGGCAGGGTGTGACCGGCAGTGGGACCAGTGTCGTGTCGTACGACACGGCTGCCCTTTCCCGAGGAGGAGCCGGCATGTCCGACGAGAACACCGATGAGCGCGCGTACCGGGTCGTGGTGAACGACGAGGAGCAGTACTCGATCTGGCTGGGCGATCGGGAGCTGCCGCTGGGGTGGCGCGCGGAGGGCACCGAGGGCACCCGCGAGGAGTGCCTGAAGCGGATCGACGAGGTGTGGACCGACATGCGCCCGCTCAGCCTGCGCCGGCGCATGGAGCAGGCGGCGGGCCGGTAGTCGTGACCGCCATGGCGAAGCTGACCGCGGCCGACGGGCACCGGGTCCCGACAGCGTGGAACGACACCGAGGTCGCGTACCCGACCGACCCGTGCCTGCACGAGCTGTTCGAGGAGCAGGTACGGCGTACCCCGGACGCGATCGCCGTGGTGTCCGACGAGCGGACCGTCCGCTACGCCGAGCTGGACCGCGAGGCCGACCGGCTCGCGCGCCGGCTGCGGGCGGCCGGGGTGCGCGCGGAGTCGGTGGTGGGGGTGTGCCTGCACCGGGGGGTCGACCTGGTGGTGGCGCTGCTGGGGGTGCTCAAGGCGGGCGGCGCCTACCTTCCGGTGGAACCGGACCAGCCGGCCGACCGGATCCGCTACCTGCTGACCGACTCGAAGGCGACGACCGTCGTCACCGGCCCGGGCGTCGACCACGAGCCGCTGGCCGCCGCCACCGGCGCCCCGATCCGGGTCGACGACGATCACCGGGGGCTGCCGGGCGGCACCCCGGAGCCGGTCGTGGGTCCGGCCAACGCCGCCTACGTCATCTACACCTCCGGCTCCACCGGCCGCCCGAAGGGCGTCGTCGTGGAGCACCGCGCGATCGTCAACCGGGTGCGCTGGATGCCGGACGCCCTTGGCGCCGACGGCGGCGTGGTGCTCCAGAAGACGCCGTACGGCTTCGACGTCTCGGTGTGTGAGCTCTTCTCCCCGCTGACCACCGGGGCGACGCTGGTGACGGCCCGTCCCGGCGGGCACCGCGATCCGGCGTACCTGGCCCGGGTGGTGGCCGAACGGCAGGTCACCTCGATCCGGTTCGTGCCGTCGATGCTGCGCGCGTTCCTGGACGTGCTGCCCGCCGGCCGGACCAACCTGCCGTCGATCCGGCGGGTGCTGTGCAGCGGCGAGGCGCTCCCCGCCGACCTGGTGGCCGCGGCGCACGACCGGCTCGACTGCGAGGTGGTCAACCTCTACGGACCGACCGAGGCGGCGGTCGAGGTGACCAGCGCCCGCTGCCTGCCTGGCGAGGCGGTGACCATCGGCCGGCCGGTGGCCAACACCCGCACGTACATCGTGGACGGCGAGCTGCGACCGGTGCCGGTCGGTGAGCCCGGGGAACTGGTGCTCGCCGGGATCCAGCTCGCCCGGGGCTATCTCGGCCGGCCGGGACTGACCGCTGCCTGCTTCGTCCCCGACCCGTTCGCCGACCGGCCCGGACAGCGCATGTACCGCACCGGCGACCGGGCCCGGTACCTGCCGGACGGCAGCATCGAGTACCTGGGCCGGCGGGACCAGCAGGTGAAGATCAGGGGCTTCCGGATCGAGCTGGGCGAGATCGAGACGGTGCTCGGCCAGCATCCCGCCGTCCGCGCCGCCGTGGTGGACGTGCACCACGGCGCGGTCGGCGGCCCGCAGCTCGTCGCGTACCTGCTGCCGGCCGGCCCCGAGCCGGCCGACCATCGGGCGGTTCGCGCGTACCTGGCCGAGCGGGTGCCGGAGCACATGGTCCCGCAGAGCTGGGTGACGCTCGACGAGCTGCCCCTGACCGGCAGCGGAAAGGTCGACCGCCGGCGGCTGCCGGAGCCCGCCCCGGCCGGCCCGGTCGCCGACGGACCGGCGGTGGCGCCGCGTACCCCCACCGAACGGGCGGTCGCCGAGGTGTTGGCCGAGGTGCTGGGCGTCGACCGCTGCGGGACACACGACGACTTCTTCGACCTCGGCGGTCACTCCCTGCTGGCCACCCAGGTCGTCGCGCTGCTGCACGAACGGTTCCCGGTCGACCTGCCGGTCAGCGCGGTCTTCGAGGCGCCGACCGTGGCGGAGCTGGCGACGGTGCTCCAGCGGGCCGTCGAGGAGCGGGTGGCGGGGATGTCCGAGTCCGAATTGGAGACGATGTTGGCGCAGGTGGGCAAGGAATGACGACTCCCGAGGACCCGTCCCCGACCTCGACCGACGCCCGTCGTCGGGCGCTGGTGGAGGCGCTGCTGGCCGGGCGGGCCCCGGACCGGTCGCCGGCCAACCCGAGCGCGCCGCAGCGGCCGACCGGCCCGCTGCCGCTGTCCTACCCGCAGCAGGGGGTGTGGCTGCTCGACCAGATCCGGCCCGGCGGCGCGGAGTACGTCGTGCCGTTCAGCTGGCGGTTGACCGGCCCGCTGGACCCGGTGGCCCTCCGTGACGCCTGGCGGGAGGTCGTCCGGCGGCACGAGGTGCTGCGGACCCGCTACCGGGTCGTGGACGGCCGGCCGAGCCAGGTGGTCGGCCCGCCCGAGCCGGTCGAGCTGCCGGTGGTCGACCTGACCGGCTGCGCCCCGTCGCAGCGGCGGGAGCGGCTGGACGCGCTGATCCGGGACGAGGCGGGCACCCCGTTCGACCTGGGTCGGGACGCGCCGCTGCGGGTCCGGCTGGTCCGGCTCGCCGAGGACGAGCACGTCATGGTGCTGGTCGCCCACCACATCGCGTTCGACGGCTGGTCGGTCGGCGTGCTGGCCCGGGAACTCGGCGCGCTCTACCCGGCGCTGGTCGCCGGCGAGCCGTCCCCGCTCGCCCCGCCGCCGATCCAGTACGCGGACTTCGCGGTGCGGCAGCGGGACCGGGCGGCCGGCCTGACCGGGCAGCTCGACCACTGGCGCGACCGGCTGGCGGGCCTCGTGCCGCTGGAGCTGCCGACCGACCGGCCCCGCCCGCCCGTGCAGGACCCCCGGGGCGCGACGCTGCCGTTCACCGTGCCGGCCGACCTCGGTCGTGCCCTCGCCTCGATCGGGCGGCGGCACCGGGCGACCCCGTTCATGGTGCTGCTGGCGGTGTTCCAGGTGCTGCTGGCCCGCTACACCGGGCAGACCGACGTGGCGGTGGGCACCCCGGTCGCCGGGCGTACCCGCCCCGAGGTCCAGGACCTGATCGGGTACTTCGTCAACACGCTGGTGCTGCGGACCGACCTGTCCGGCGAGCCGACCTTCGTCGAGGTGCTGGCCCGGGTCCGGGAGACGGTGCTTGACGCGCAGTCCCACCAGGACGTGCCGTTCGAGCGGATCGTGGACGCGCTCTCCCCGGAGCGGGACCTGTCGCGCAACCCGCTGTTCCAGACCATGTTCGTGATGCAGAACGCCACGGCGGCCGACTTCGCCGGGGCGGGGCTGCGCGCGCGGCAGGTGCCGACGCTCTGGCACACCGCCAAGTTCGACCTGACCATGCAGGTGACCGAGGAGGCGGACGGCTCCTTCTCCGGGGTGGTCGAGTACGCGACGGCGTTGTTCGACGACGCGACCGCGCGGCGGCTGGCCGGGCACTACCAGCGGCTGCTGAGCGCCGTCGCCGCCGACCCGGACGCCCCGGTCACCCGGCTGCCCCTGCTCACCGACGCCGAGACCGCCCAGCTCTCGGCCTGGAACGACACCGCCGTCGAGCACCCCCGCCACACGCTGCTGCACCGGCTGATCGAGGCGCAGGTCGACGCCACCCCGGACGCGGTCGCCGTGCTCGACGACGACGAGGAGTTGACGTACGCCCAGCTCGACGCCCGCGCCAATCGGCTCGCCCACCGGCTGATCGCCCTCGGCGCCGGACCCGAACGGATCGTCGCCGTCAGCGCGCGACGCCGCGTCGCCCTCGCCGTGGCCCTCGTCGCCGTACTCAAGACCGGTGCCGCCTACCTGCCGCTCGACCCCGGCCACCCCGTCGAGCGGCTGCGCTGGATGCTCGCCGACGCCGGCGACCCCGTCACCCTGGTCGACGCCCCGGACCAGCACGACTGGTCCCCCGGTCCACGGGTCCACCTCGACGACCCGACACTCACCGACGAACCCGCCGGACGGCCCGGCGTCAACACCGACGACCGCAGCCCCGCCTACCTGATCTACACCTCGGGCTCCACCGGCCGCCCCAAGGGCGTCCTCGTCGACCACCGCGCCATCGTCAACCGGCTCCGCTGGATGCAGGACGCCTACCGGCTCGACCACACCGACCGGATCCTGCAGAAGACCCCACACACCTTCGACGTCAGCGTGTGGGAGTTCTTCTGGCCCCTGACCGCCGGCGCCGCCCTCGTCATGGCCCGCCCCGACGGGCACCGCGACCCCGCCTACCTCGCCGAGACCATCGACCGGCGGCGGGTCACCACCGTCCACTTCGTCCCCTCGATGCTGCGCGCCTTCACCGCCCACCTCGCCGCCACCCGCACCGCCCTGCCCCACCTGCGCCGCGTCGTCTGCTCCGGCGAGGCGCTGCCCGACGACCTCGCCGCCGCCGTGCACGCCCACCTCGACGTCGAGCTGCACAACCTCTACGGGCCCACCGAGGCCGCCGTCGACGTGACGGCCGCCCGCGTCCGCCCCGGGCAGACCGTCACCATCGGCAGCCCCATCGCCAACACCGGCGCCCACATCCTCGACCCGTGGGGCAACCCGGTCCCCGTCGGCGTACCGGGAGAACTCCTGCTCACCGGCGTGCAGCTGGCCCGCGGCTACCACCGCCGGCCCGCGCTCACCGCCGCACGCTTCATCCCCGCCGACGGCGGCCGGCGCGCCTACCGCACCGGCGACCAGGCCCGCTGGCGCCCGGACGGCACCATCGAGTACCTCGGCCGCCTCGACCACCAGGTGAAGATCCGCGGCAACCGCATCGAGCTCGGCGAGATCGAGGCCGCCCTCACCGACCACCCCGGCGTCCGTACCGCCGTCGTGCACCCGCACGGCCCCGGCGACGACCGGCGACTCGCCGCCTACCTCGTCGCCGCCGACGGCCCTCCCGCCGACGCCGACACCCTGCGCACCCACCTGCGCGCGCGGCTGCCCGAGTACATGGTCCCCACCCACTGGGTCGCGCTCACCGAACTCCCCCTGACCAGCAGCGGGAAGATCGACCGCAACGCACTCCCCCCGCCCGGCACGCACGCCGCGCGCAGCGGCGGGCACACCCCACCGGCCACCCCCACCCAGCACCTGATCGTGGCCGCCTACGCCCGGGCCCTCGCCGGCAACGCCGGACCGATCGGCATCCACGACCGCTTCTTCGACATCGGCGGCGACAGCATCCGCGCCATCCGGGTCGTCGGGAACCTCCGCGACCAGGGGCTCGACCTCACCGTCACGGACCTCTTCCGGTACCGGACGGTCGCCGAGCTCGCCGCGGCCGTCGACGCCCGGGAGGGCGGGCTGCCTGCCGAGGCCACCCGCCTGGTCGACCGGTTCGCGCTCATCGGCGAGGAGGACCGGGCCCGACTGCCCGAGGGCGTCGTCGACGCGTACCCGCTGTCGATGGCGCAGGCCGGCATGGCGTACGAGATGCTCGCCGACCCGACCGGCGAGCTGTACCTGAACAGCCTCTGCTATCCGGTCGAGGGCGAGGCGTTCTCGCTGCCCGCCCTGCGCGCCGCCGCCCGGCTGCTCGCCGCCCGGCACGAGATCCTGCGGGCCTCGATCGACCTGACCTCCTACCGCGAGCCGCTCCAGCTGATCCACCCGGGCGCGGAGATCCGGGTCGGCCACACCGACCTGCGGGACCTGCCGGCCGCCGAGGTGGAGGGCACCGTGGCCCGGCTGGTCGCCGAGGAGCGCCGGGACCGCTTCGACCTGGGCACGCCGTCGCTGCTGCGGCTGCACGCCTACCAGCTCGCCGACGACCGGTGGCGACTGCTGGTCAGCTACAGCCACGCCATCCTGGACGGCTGGAGCCAGAACTCGCTGGTCCCGGAGCTGCTGGCGTACCACCGGCGGATCCGGGACGGGCAGGACCCGCGGCCCGCCCCGGTGCCGGCCGTCCGGTTCGCCGACGCGGTGGCGCTGGAGCGCCGCGCGGTGGCCGCCGGGGTGGACCGCGAGTTCTGGGCGTCGCGGGTACGCACCCACGAGCGGCTCAGCGTGCCGGCGGCGTGGGCGGGTGCGGGGGCCCGGTACCGGGCGACGCGGCTGCCCTTCGCCGACCTGATGCCGGGGCTGCGGGAGCTGGCCCGCACGGCGGACGTACCGCTGAAGAGCCTGCTGTTCACCGCGCACCTGGCCGTGCTGGGCGTCGTGACCGGGCAGCGGCGCTTCCACAGCGGGCTGGTCTGCAACGGACGGCCCGAGCTGACCGACGGCGACCAGGTGCGCGGCATGTTCCTCAACACCGTGCCGTTCGCGGTGGAGCTGACCGCGCCGACCTGGGCCGAGCAGGCCCGCCGGGTCTTCGCCGGGGAGGTCGCGCTCTGGCCGCACCGGCACTACCCGCTGCCGGCGATGCAACGCGAGTGGGGCGAGCAGAAGCCGCTTGTGGACGTCTTCTTCAACTACACCGACATGCACGTGCTCGACCTCGACGGCATCGACCGGTCCGCGATCACCGACACCACCCCGAACGAGTTCGGCCTCTCGGTGTCCAGCGAGCCCGGTCAGCTGATCATCGAGGCCGGCACCGACCGGATCTCCGACGGCCACCTGGACCTGCTCACCCGGACCTACCGGCGGGTGCTGGAGGCGATGGTCGCCGACCCGGCGGGTGACCCGCGCCGGTGCGGGCTGCCGGAGCCCGACCGGCGCGCCCTGCTCGGCCTCGGCGCCGGCGGACCGCGACCGGTCCCGGACGGGACGCTGCCCGAGTGGGTCGCCCGGCAGGTGGCGGCCACCCCGGACGCGGACGCGGTGGTCTTCGGCGCCGACGTGCTCAGCTACGCCGAGCTGGACCGCCGGACCAACCGCCTCGCCCACCACCTGCGGGAGCTGGGCGTCGGGCCGGGGACGCTGGTCGGGGTGCACCTGGACCGCAGCGCGGGCCTGGTCGTGGCGTTCCTCGCGGTGCTGGCCGCCGGTGGCGCGTACCTGCCGCTGGACCCCGACTACCCGGCGCAGCGGACCGCCTTCATGCTGGCCGACGCCGGCGCGCAGGTGATGGTGACCGAGACCGCGCTGGCCGGGCGGCTGGACACCGCCGGGATCCGGACGGTGCTGCTGGACGCGGAGCGGGCGGCGATCGACGCCCGCCCCGAGCGGCGGCTGCCCGACCGGCCGGCCGCCGACGACCTGGCGTACGTCATCTACACCTCGGGATCGACAGGCACCCCGAAGGGGGTGATGATCGACCACCGGGGGCTGGGCAACTTCCTCGCCGCGATGCGGCACCGGCCGGGTCTGCCGGCGGGGGCCACCGTGGTCGGCCTGACCACCGTGTCGTTCGACCCCTCGGTGCTGGAGCTGTACCTGCCGCTGCTGGTCGGCGGCCGGGTGGTGATCGCCGACGCGGAGCAGACCCGCGATCCGCAGCGGATGGCCGAGCTGATCGACCGCGCCGGGCCGGCGGTGCTCCAGGCCACCCCCGTGACGTACCGGATGCTGTTGGACTCCGGCTGGTCCCCGCCGGCCGGCGCGACCGTGCTCTGCGGCGGCGAGAAGCTGCCGACCGAGCTGGCGGTCCGGCTCGCCTCGACCGGGGCCACCGTGTGGGACATCTACGGGCCGACCGAGACCACGGTCTGGTCGACCACGACCCGGCTGGCTCCCGACGGTCGGCCCGTCGACTTCGGCATGGCCCCGAACGCCGGGCTCCACATCCTGGACGAGCGGCTGGAGCCGGTACCGGTCGGCGTTCCCGGCGAGATCCACATCGGCGGGGACGGGGTGGCCTGGGGCTACCGCGCCCGGCCCGCCCTCACCGCGGAGAAGTTCGTTCCCGACCCGCACTCCACGGCGCCGGGCGCGCGCATGTACCGCACCGGCGACCTGGCCCGCTGGCACGCCGACGGGCACCTGGAGATCCTCGGCCGCGTCGACCACCAGGTGAAGATCCGGGGACACCGGATCGAACCGGCCGAGGTCGAGGCGGCGCTGCTGGCCCACGAGCACGTCCGGGCCGCCGTGGTGCACCCGCAGCGGTACGGCGGGGAGCAGGAGCTGGTCGCGTACCTGGTCGGCGGGGGGCGGCACCCGGTGCCGACCGGCGAGCAGCTGCGCGAGTTCCTGCTCCGTACGCTGCCGGACTACCTGTGCCCGGCCGCCCACGTGACGCTGGACGCCTTCCCGCTCACCCCGACCGGCAAGGTCGACCGCAACGCCCTGCCGGTGCCGCGACCCGGCGCCGGCGGGCGGAGGGAACCCGTGCGGGTGGCGCCGCGTACCGCCGACGAGCGGACGGTCGCGCAGGTGTGGGGCGAGGTGCTCGGCACCGGCGAGGTGGGCGTGCACGAGAACTTCTTCCAAGTCGGCGGGCACTCGCTGCTGGCCACCCGGGTCGCGGTCCGGCTGCGGGACCTGCTCCGCGTCGACGTGCCGGTCCGAGCCCTGTTCGACCACCCGACCGTCGCCCGGCTGGTCGGGGCACTGCCCGGCTACCCGAAGCTGGACGACCGGCCGGCGGTCCCCAGGCTGACCGCCCGGAGCCGGCTGGCCGACGTCGCCGCCCGCCGGGGTGCCCGGTGACCGCGCGCGGGGGCCCCGCCGGCCGCCGCCGGATCGGTGGCGACCGGTGAGCCGGGTCGACGCTCCGGTCGTCGGGGAGCGGATCCCGCCGCTGCACCGCAACCGGGACTTCCTGCTGCTGTGGAGCGGGTCGGCGGTCTCCATGCTCGGCTCGACCGCGTCGCTGGTGGCGTACCCGCTGCTGGTGCTGGCGCTGACCGGCTCGCCGGGCGCCGCCGGGCTGGCCGGCTTCGTGGCGCTGCTGCCGACGCTGCTGTTCCAGCTGCCGGCCGGGGCGCTGGTGGACCGGTGGGACCGCAAACGGGTGATGATCTGGTGCGACGTGCTGCGGGCCCTGGGGGTGGGCAGCATCGTGGCGGCGATCGCCGTCGACGAGCTGCACCTGTGGCACGTGCTGGCCGTCGGTTTCGTCGAGGGGACGCTGTCGGTCGGCTACGAGCTGGCGGCCGGCGCGGCGATCCCGAACGTGGTGCACCCGAGCCAGGTGACCACGGCGCTGTCGCGCAACGAGGCCCGCGAGCGGGCCGCGGTGATGGCCGGCACCCCGCTCGGCGGCGCGCTGTTCGGGCTGGGGCGGATCTGGCCGTTCGTGCTGGACACCGTCTCCTACCTGGTCTCCCTGCTGACGCTGCTGTTCATCCGCCGCGACTTCCAGGCCGCACCGGGCGACGCGACCGACCCCGACACCCGTCCCGGGAAGCTGGCCGCCGAACTCACGCACGGGCTGCGGTGGTTGTGGGGGCAGCCGTTCCTGCGCACAGCCACCCTGCTCGTCGCCGGCAGCAACCTGCTGTTCCGCGTCCTGTTCCTGATCATCATCGTGGCGTTCGAGGCCGCCGGGGCGGCCCCGGCCGCAATCGGCCTGCTGCTCGGTGTGGCCGGCACCAGCGGGGTGCTCGGCTCGCTGGTGGCGACGTGGTGCGCCGGGCGGTTCCCGATGCGCGCGATCGTCATCGCCGCGAACTGGGTGTGGGCGCTGATGACCTGCGTCATCGCCCTCACCGACGACCGCTACCTGATCGGCGCCGCGTACGCCCTGATGTGGTTCGTGGGGCCGATCTGGAACGTGGCGGTCGCCGGGTACCAGATGGCCATCACGCCCGACCGCATCCAGGGCCGGGTGCTCAGCGCGGTCAGCCTGCTGGCCAACGGCGCGGTCGCGCTCGGTTCCCTGGTCGGCGGCTTCCTGCTGGAGTCGCTCGGGCCGGCACCCGCCGCGTGGTCGATGGCCGTCTGGATGGTCCTGCTCGCCGCCCTGGCGACGCTCAGCCGCTCGATACGTCGAGCGGGCTTTCTGCCGATCGAGCCCTCAAGGAGGAGCTGAAGGTGTTGCGCACCATACTCAAGTCGAAGATCCACCGCGCGGTGGTCACGCAGGCCGACCTGCACTACGTCGGCTCGCTGACCATCGACGAGGATCTGATGGACGCCGCCGACCTGCTCGCCGGCGAGCAGGTGCACGTGGTGGACATCAACAACGGCGCCCGCCTGGAGACGTACGTCATCGCCGGCAGGCGCGGCAGCGGGGTCATCGGGATCAACGGGGCCGCCGCCCGGCTGATCCACCCCGGCGACCTGGTCATCATCATCAGCTACGCGGCGATGGCCGACCCGGACGCCAAGGGCTACTCGCCCCGGGTGGTGATGGTGGACGAGGCCAACCGGATGCTCGGCACCACCGACGACCCGGCCGAGGCGATCCCCGGCACCGCGACCGTGCCCGGTAACACCCTGCGGGCCGCTACGGATCCCCGTAGCGGGAGCGAACATGCGGGCCGATGAGACCGACGTCGGCGGGGTGCTGACCACGATCGGCGGCTCCCCACTGGTCCGGCTCGACAAGCTCATGCCGGACGCCGCGTTCACGCTGTGGGCGAAGCTGGAGGCGCACAACCCGGGCGGCAGCATCAAGGACCGCTCGGCGTTGGGCATGCTGATCGACCGGCTGCGGACCGGGCAGCTGCAACCCGGCCGGTCGGTGGTGGTCGAGTCCAGTTCGGGCAATCTCGGCATCGGGCTGGCTCAGGTGTGCCGCTACTTCGGCCTCCGGTTCATCTGCGTGGTGGACCCCCGCACGAACGCGCAGAACATCGCGGTCATGCGCGCGTTCGACGCCGAGGTGGAGGTGGTGACCCGCACCGACCCGGCCACGGGCGAGTACCTGCCGCAGCGCATCCGCCGGGTCCAGGAGCTGGTCGCGACCATCCCGAACGCCTGGTGGCCGGACCAGTACGGCAACCCGTTGAACCCCCGCGCCCACGAGACCACCATGCGGGAGATCGTCGAGGGGGTGCCCACCCCGCTGGACTTCCTGTTCTGCGCGACCAGTTCCTGCGGCACGCTGCGCGGCTGTGCCGACTACGCGCGCCGGCACGAGCTGGCGCTGACAATCGTCGCGGTGGACGCGGCGGGCAGCGCGATCTTCGGTGACCATCCCCCGCGCAAGCGGCTCATCCCCGGCCACGGCGCGGGGATCCGGCCGAAGCTCTACCGGGACGGGCTGGCCGACAAGGTGCTGCACGTCGACGACCTGGACTGTGTGGTCGGCTGCCGCCGGCTGGCCCGCCGGGAGGCCATCCTCGCCGGTGGTTCGTCCGGGGCGGTGGTGGCCGCCCTGGAGCAGTTTCGCGACCTGATCCCGGCCGGCGCGACCTGCGCGCTGATCTTTCCCGATCGGGGTGAGCGCTACCTGAACACGATCTACGACGACGACTGGGTGACCGGGCACTTCGGCGACGTCACCCACCTGTGGAGGGACCGGACAATGGACGTGCCGTCATGCTGATCGTGTCCGCCGGCGAGGTCCGGCAGATCCTGGCCGACCGGGAGGACGCCGTCCTGGACGCGGTCCGCCGCGCCTACGTCCTGCACGGGCGGGGGCGTACCGTGCTGCCGCACTCGGTGTTCCTGCGGTTCCCGGAGGACGCCCGCAACCGGATCATCGGGCTGCCCGCGTACCTGGGCGACGACTCCCCGGTCGCCGGCATGAAGTGGATCTCGTCGTTCCCCGGCAACGTCGACCGCGGGCTGGCCCGCGCCTCCGCCGCGATCGTGGTGAACTCGATGACCGACGGCCACCCGGTCGCGCTGATCGAGGGCTCCACGATCTCCGCCCGGCGGACGGCCGCCAGCGCCGCCCTGGCCGCCGGCGCCCTCGCCCCGCCGGCCGGCGGCGTCTCCCTGGTCGGCTGCGGCGTGATCAACTTCGAGGTGCTGCGGTTCCTCCGCGCGGTGCTGCCCGGCCTGACGGAGGTGACCGTCTTCGACCTGGACGCCGGGCGGGCCGCCGCGTTCGCCCGGCGCTGCGCGCGGTGGGACCTGAAGGTGCGCGTCGCCGGCGGCGTCGAGGAGGCGCTCGGCGCCCACCCGCTGGTCTGCCTGGCCACGACGGCGGGCGTACCGCACCTGGGGCTGGCGCACTGCCGCCCCGGGGCACTCGTGCTGCACCTGTCGCTGCGGGACATCTTCCCGGCGGACGTCCGCACCGCCGTCAACGTCGTCGACGACGCCGACCACGTCTGCCGGGCGGCCACCTCGCTGCACCTGGCGGAGCAGGAGGCCGGCAACCGCGACTTCATCGCCGGCGGCATCGGCGAGATCCTGGACGGGGCCGGCTGGCGGCACGACCCGCAACGGGTCACCGTCTACTCGCCGTTCGGCCTGGGCGTGCTCGACCTCGCCGTGGCCGAGCTGGTGCGGCGGGCCGCGGAACGCGACGGCCTCGGCACCCGGCTGCCGGACTTCCTGACCATCGCGCCGGAGGACCCGGATGCCGACTGAGCCGGGCGTCGCACCGTGGAACGACACGGCCAGGAGCTACCCGGGACAGCCGGCCCTGCACGAGCTGGTGCACGGGCAGGCGGCGCGCACCCCGGACGCCGTCGCGGTGGTCACCGAACGGGAGCAGCTCAGCTACGCCGAACTGGTACGGCGGTCCGACCGGCTCGCCGACCTGCTGGTCGCGCGGGGCGTCGGCCCGGAGTCCCGGGTCGGGGTGTGCCTGCACCGGGGCGGCGACCTGGTGGTGGCCCTGCTCGGCGTCCTCACCGCCGGAGCCGCCTACGTGCCGCTGGACCCGGAGCACCCGGCCCGGCGGATCGCCCTGCTGGTGGCCGACGCGGGGCTGGACACCGTGGTGGCCGACCCGGGCCTGCCGGCCCTTGCCGAGGCGGGCCGCAGCGTCGCCACCGTGCCGGTGGGCCGGGAGACCCCCGGTCGGCCGGCCGGGGCGCCGCGGGTCACCGTCGACGCGGATCATCCGGCGTACGTCATCTACACCTCCGGGTCCACCGGTCGGCCCAAGGGCGTGGTGATCCCGCACCGCGCCATCGTCAACCGGGTCCGCTGGGGGCTGGACGCGCATCCGCTGGGCCCCGACGACCGGGTGCTCCAGAAGACCCCGTACGGCTTCGACGTCTCGGTGCCGGAGATCTTCGGCACCCTGGCCGCCGGCGCGCGGCTGGTGATGGCCCGCCCCGGCGGACACCGCGACCCGGCCTACCTGATCGACACGATCCGCCGGTACGGGATCACCGCGATCCACTTCGTACCGTCGATGCTGCGGGCGTTCCTCGCCGAGGTCCGCGACGCCGGCGCCCGCCTGCCCACCCTGCGCCGGATCGTCTGCAGCGGCGAGGAGCTGACCGGTGACCTGGTCACCGAGGCCGACGAGCTGATCGGCTGCGAGCTGCTCAACCTCTACGGCCCGACCGAGGCGGCGGTGGAGGTGACCGGGTCGCGCTGCCGGGCGGGTGAGCCGGTCAGCATCGGCCACGCGGTGGCGAACACCCGCACCCACGTCCTGGACGAGCGCGGCGAGGCGGCGGAGGTCGGCGAACTCTGCCTGGCCGGGGTGCAGCTCGCCCGGGGCTACCTGGGCCGGCCCGGGCTGACGGCCGAGAGGTTCGTCCCCGACCCGTTCGGCCCGCCCGGTTCCCGGCTGTACCGCACCGGGGACCTGGCCCGGCGGCTGCCCGACGGGGCGGTGGACTACCTGGGCCGGATCGACCACCAGGTCAAGATCCGGGGCCACCGGGTCGAGCTGGGTGAGATCGACGCGGCGCTGCGTACCGTGCCGGGCGTGCGGGCCGCCGCCACCGCCGTGCACGCCGGGCAGCTCGTCGGGTACGTGGTGGCCGGCGCCGTCCCCGGCGTCCGGGTGCTCCGGGCCCACCTCGCCGAACGGCTGCCCGGGCACATGGTCCCGTCGGCGTTCGTGGCCGTGCTGGCGTTGCCGGTCGGGCCGAGCGGCAAACTGGACCGGGCAGCCCTGCCCGCGCCCGACGGGCACCGGCTCGCCGACGGGGAGCGGGTCGAACCGCGTACCGACGACGAGCGCCGGCTCGCCGGCATCTGGGCCGAGGTGCTCGGCGCCGGGCCGGTCGGGGTGCACGACACCTTCGTGGAGCTGGGCGGCGACTCGCTGGCGGCCGCCCGGGTCTGCTCCCGCCTCCGCCAGCTGTGGGGCCGGTCGCTCTCCCCCGCCGACGTGCTCACCGCCACCGTGGCCGACCTCGTCGGGGCCGGCCGGGCGGCGGCCGGCACCGGTGGCGCAGCCGGGGAGAGCCAGCCGCCGGGCGCACCGGACGTCGACACCGACCGGCCGGCCACCGGGACGCTCAGCGCCGCCCAGCACCGGATCTGGTTCGCCGACCAGCTCGATCCGGGATCGACCACCTACACGATCGCCGAGTCCTACCGCCTGCGCGGACCCGTCGACGTCGACACGCTGGGCGCCGCCCTGGCGGACACGGTGCGCCGGCACCCGGCCCTGCGGACCACCTTCCGGTCCCGGCGCGGCGTGCCGTACGCGGAGATCGGGCCGGACGCCCGGGTGCCGGTCGAGGTGCGCACCGTCGCCGACCTCACCGAGGCGCGGGTGGCCGTCGAACGGCTCGCCGCCGTGCCGTTCGCGCTCGCCGAGGGGCCGCTGCTGCGGGTCACCCTGCTGCGCCTGGCCCCCGAGGAGCACGTCCTGGCCGCCACCGTCCACCACGTCGTCGCCGACGACTGGTCGATGGACGTACTGTGGCGCGACCTCTGCCAGGCGTACGCGCGGCGCCGCCGGGGCGACACGGTGGCCGTCGACCCGCTGCCGCCGGCCCCGCTGCCGGCGACCGACCCGGCCGACCTCGACTACTGGCGCCGGCACCTCGCCGGCGCGCCGCCCACCCTGGACCTTCCGACCGACCTGCCCCGACCGGCGCGGCTGCGGCAGAGCGGGGCCACCGTCCGGTTCGGCCTGTCGGCGGAGACCACCGCCGCGGTGCGGACGCTGGCCCGGGCCACCGGCTCGACCCCGTTCATGGTGCTGCTCACCGCGTTCACCGTGCTGGTCGGGCAGCTCGCCGGCCGCGACGACCTGGTGGTCGGCACGTTCGCCGCGAACCGCGACACGGAGGCGGCGGAGAACGGGATCGGGATGTTCGCCAACACCCTCGCCCTGCGGGTGCCCTGCCCGCCCGGGGCGGCCTTCGCCGATTTGCTGCTGCGAGTACGTGACGTGGCGCTGGCCGGGTACCGGCACCAGGGGTTCCCCTTCGACCGGCTGGTGACGGCGCTGCGTCCGAAGCGCGACCTGGGCCGCAACCCGTTGGTCCAGGTCGCCTTCCAGACTCTCGGTGACCTGACCGGTCGACTCCGGCTACCCGGGGTGACCGCCGAGCCGTTCCGGCACGGCCAGGGCGGTTCCCCCTTCGACCTGCTGCTCACCGTACGGGGAGAGGGAACGCGGCTGACCGGGTCCCTCCAGTACCACGAGGACCTGTTCACCGCCGACCGCGCCGCCTCGTTCGCCGCCGGCTTCAGCGGGATCCTCGCCGCGGCGGTGCGTCGCCCCGAGGAGGCGGTCGGGCGGTTGGCCCGGCAGTGGATCGTGGGCGCCGGTGCGGAAAATGCGGGGGCGGCGGCCGGCAATCTGGGTGCGGCGGCCCGATGAGCGGGCGACGAGCCGTTCCTAGCCTGGGTCGGTAGTCACCACCACACGGCCCAGGAGACGATCATGAGGAACGCGTCGAAGCCCGTACTCACCGCCCAGCAGCTCCGGGTGCTCGAACTCGTCGCCGAGGGGTACGACAACGCGGGGATCGCGCGGGAACTGCGCTGCTCACCACACAGCGTGAAGAACATGATCTACGACCTCATGGCCCGGTTGCAGGTCTCCAACCGGGTCCACGCGACCGCGTACGCCATCCGGCACGGGCTGATCTGACCCGGCGCGTCCGGCTCAGATGAGCCCCTCGCGCAGGGCGCACGCCACGGCGTGCGCCCTGTTGCGCACCTGCCACCGGTGGGTGATCGCGTGCACGATGCCGGTCACGGTGCGGACCGAGTAGGCCAGCGAGCGGGCGATCTCCTCGGTCTCGTGCCCGTCGGCGAGCATGAGCAGCACCGTCCGCTCCCGCGTGGTGAGCCGTCGTGCCGCCGGCCGCTGCGGCGCCCGCTCGTCGGCCCGGGTCAGCAGGTCCCCCAGCAGGTCCGACGGCACGGTGAAGCTGCCCCCGGCCGTCGCCCGGATCGCCGGGCGCAACCGGTCGGGGCGGACCTCGCAACGGCGCAGCAGCCCACCGGCACCCGCCGCCACGGCCTCGGCCACGTCCGACTCCCGCAACCTGTCGGCCACCAGCAGCACCCGCCGGCCGGCGCGGGACAGCGAGCGCAACAGGACCAGCACCGCGTCGCCGACCTCGTCGGTCACCACCAGCACCACGTCCGGCCGGTCGACCACCACGGTCAGCTCCGGGCACACCCGCACCATCTCGTCGACACCGACCCGTACCGCCGGGTCGGCGGCGATGACCTGCACCCGTACCTGCTCGTCCATGCGCACCACTCCAGGAAACTCGTCGCTGACGGACGGCAACGAGAATGTCACCGCGCCTGCGGCGACCGGTACGGGGAACGGCCCCCATATTCTCGGCATCCCCGGACAGCTTCCGCACCCGGCCGCGCGCTACGCCGCGATCAGGTTCCTTCCCGATGCCTCATGACGAGCGGGTGGGAGGGATCCGCCGTAGGCATCGTCGACACTGCCGCGTCACCTGCGCTTGCGGATCTCGTCGGCGGCCTGCGGGACGATCTTGAACAGGTCGCCCACCACACCGGCCCGACGGCAGGAATGGCAGCGGACCCCGGCCCCCGGTGCGCCCACCGGCTGCCGGCCGGCAGCTCACCCCGGCACCCCGAGCACGTGCGTGCTGCCGGTGCGCGCCGGCCACGGCAGCGCCCCGCGGTCGAGCTTGCCGTTGGCGGTGGCGGGGAAGCCGTCCACGAACACCACCGCCGCCGGCACCATGTAGTCCGGCAGCGCGGCGGCCACGTGCCTACGCAGCTCCCGTACGGTCGGGCGGCCGCCGGGGGCTGGCACGACGTAGACCACCAGGGCGCGCTCGCCGTCGCGGTCCGGCCGGGCCAGCGCCACCACGTCCTTCACCCCGGCGTGCCCGCGCAGGCGGTGCTCGACCTCGGCCAGCTCCACCCGGGCGCCACGGATCTTGACCTGCCCGTCGACCCGGCCGAGGAAGGTGAGCACCCCGTCGGGGCCGAAGCTCGCCCGGTCGCCGGTGCGGTAGAGCCGGCCACGCGGGTCGGGCCCGAGCGTGTCCGGGACGAACCGCTGCCGGGTCAGCTCCGGCTGGCGGTGGTAGCCGAGGGCGAGGACGTCGCCGCCGATGAGCAGGTCGCCCGGCACTCCTACCGGGCACGGCCGCAGGTCCTCGTCGACCACCCAGTACTGCGCGTTGTCGATCGGCCGCCCGTACGGGATGCTCCGCCAGGCCGGGTCGACCGCGCCGACCTCGAACCAGTTCGACCAGACGGTCGCCTCGGTCGCGCCGCCGAGGCTGACGATCGTCGCCGCGGTGAAGACCGACCGCACCTCGTCCGGCAGCGTCAACGGCGTGTAGTCGCCGCTGAGGTAGACCAGCCGCAGGTCGCCGGTCCCGGCGGCGCCCCGGTGCGCGCCGAGCAGCGGCGCGAGGTGGGCCAGCGTGGTCGGCGCCGAGTTCCAGTACGTCACCGGCTCCCGCAGCAGCACGTCGAGCAGCAGCTCCGGGTCGCACCGCTGCGCGTCGTCGGCGACGTAGACGCCCGCCCCGTACGCGGGCAGGCCGAGCAGGTCGAATACGGACAGGTCGAAGCCGAGCGAGGTCACCGACAGGCCCAGGTCGTGCGGGCCGAAGCCGTGCGTGCGGCGGCACCAGGCGAAGAGGTTGTGCAGCGACCGGTGCGCCACGGCGACGCCGTTGGGCCGGCCGGTGCTGCCTGAGGTGAAGACCACGTAGGCGGTGGAGTCCGCGCCGGTGCCGGGCTCCGGGCTCCGCAGCTCGCGGTGGTCCGGGGCCGGGGCGTCGGCGGGCACCGTGCGTACCTGCGGCGGCACCGGCCAGCCGTCCTCGCCCGCCGTGCCGACCAGCAGCCGCACACCGGCCTCGGCCAGTAGGGTGTGCGCGCGTTCGGCCGGGAGCGCCGGCTCGACCGGCACGTAGCAGCCGCCCGCCTTCAGCACCCCGTACACGGCGACCGCCAGCAGCGGGCCGCGCGGCACCCGGATACCCACCGGCGTCTCGGGTCCGACGCCCTGGTCGCGCAGCGCCCAGGCCAGCCGGTTGGCGAGCCGGTCCAGCTCGGCGAAGCTGAGCGCGCCGCCGGCCCAGCGCACCGCTGCGGCGTGCGGGCGGAGCCGGGCCTGGGCCTCGAACAGCCGGTGCACCGGGCCGTCCGCGGCGTACGCGCGGGCGGTGGCGTTCCACGCGCGCTGCTGCGCGGCCGGGTCGGGCACGGCCGGCCCGGACACGGTCGGGTCGGTCGACGGGCGGCCCGGCGCGGTGGTCATCGGCTGCCGGCCAGCACGGCGCTGATCACGTCGGTCAGGTGCACCAGGAGCGGCGGCTTCATGATTCCGATGTGGTCCCCCGGCACCCGGTGCAGCTCGATCCCGCCGCCGATCAGCTCCTCCCACCGTTCGAGGTAGTCGGCGAACGTCTGGCCGGAGGACACCACGTGCTGGCCGTTGGCGAGCGCGTCGCTGGCGATGAGGTGCAGCCTGCCGGCGTAGCGGGGGTTCGGGTACTCGATGAGCGCCTGCAACGACTCCCGCCAGACCCGGACCATCCGCGGCCAGGCGGCGCCGACGCCGCGCTCGGGCAGCGCCATGCCCTCCTTCTCGTCGATGTCGTTGGCCACCCGCTCGTAGAGGTCCATGATCTCGGCGCGCCGCTCGGGCGTGTCCGCCTCCGGCCCGCCCCGGTCGATCTCCAGCACCAGCTTCTCCAGCCGGCGCACGAAGCCCATCTGCTCGTAGAACTTCGGCCGGGTCTGCGCGTCCAGCACCGGGTCGAGGAGCATGAAGGTCACCTCCTCACCGGCGTCCAGCAGCAGGGTGGCGAGCTCCGCCGCGATCGTGCTGCCGCCGCACCAGCTGAACAGCCGGTACGGCCCGTGCGGCTGGGCGGCCCGCAGCTCGTCGAAGTGCCGGCGGGCCATCTCGGCGGCGGTGGGGATCGTGGCGTGGTCGCCGTGCGGCTTCGGCCACTCGAACGCGGCCAGTGGTAGCTGCGGGTCCAGGTACGGCAGGAAGCGCTGGAACCAGTGGGCGCTGCCGCCGCCGGGGTGGATACAGAACAGCGGCGTGGCGCTGCCGCGCCGCAGCCACAGCAGCGCCCGGTTGCGGCTGCCGGGCGCGGCCGGCGCCTCGGGGCCGCCGACCGCGCCGTCGGTGATCGCGGCGGCCAGCCGCGCGACGGTCTGGTGCTCCAGGAAGGCCCGGAACGTCAGCTCCACGCCGTGCGACTCCCGCAACAGCGAGATGACCCGCATCATCGCCATCGAGTGCCCGCCCAGGTCGAAGAAGTCGTCGTCGATGCCGACCCGGTCCAGCCGCAGCACCTGCGCCCAGGCGTCGGCGATCGTCTGCTCCAGCGGTGTCCGGGGTGCCACCGGCGCGATCTGCGCGGCGGCGGGCTGCGGCTCGGCCGCGACCAGCGCGGCGCGGTCGACCTTGCCCGAGGCGGTGACCGGGAACTGCCCGACGACGTGGCAACGGGTCGGCACCATGTGCGCCGGCAGCCGGCGGCGTACGTGCTCGCGCAGCTCGGCCGGGGACGGACGCCGTCTGTCCACCGACGACGGTGCTCGCGTCGGTCACCTCCGCCATCCCCATCGACCGGCTCGCCGCCAGCACCCGCCGGCCGGACCGGGTGGTCGGGACGCACTTCATGAACCCCGCGCCCCTCAGGGACAGCGTCGAGGTGGTGCGGGCGCCACGGACCAGCGCGGACACCCTCCAGCGCACCCTCGACCTGCTCACCGCGATCGGCAAGACCGGCATCGTGGTCGCCGACGGGCCGGGCTTCGTGATCAACCGCGTGTTGATGCTCACCGTGAACGAGGCCGCCGAGGTCGTCGGTCAGGGCACCGCCGACGCCGCGACCGTCGACCGGGTCTTCCAGGAGTGCCTCGGCCACGCGACGGGTCCGCTGCGTACCGCCGACCTGATCGGCCTGGACACCGTCGTCGACACGCTCCTGGTGCTGCTCGAGTGCACCGGTGACCCCCGCTTCCGGCCCGGGCGCACGCTGCGGGAACTGGTGGACGCGGGCCGGTACGGGCGCAAGAGCGGCAGCGGTTTCCACACGTACCCGCGGCCGGCCGCGACCGCCGCCACCTGACCACCACCGACCTCCGTGCCCAGCACCCGCACGGCTGCCCGCCGGCCGGAGGTCGACGCAGGTCATGGCACTCGGCACCGGGTGCCGATCGACCGTCAGCGCTTCCCCTGCGAGGGTGCCGACGAGGCGAGTCGCTCACGCATCGCGTCGACCGGCAGGGCCGGGTTCCGCGCCGTGGACCCGGCCAGCTCGACGTCGTCGAGCAGGTCGACGATCCGGTCCACCGGCAGTCGGGGGCATGCCGCCATCGCCTGCCGTACCGCGGCGTCGGGGTCGCGGGTGAGCCGGTCGACGAGCGCCGGATCCGCCTCCGGGTCGCGGGCGACGAGCCGCCGGACGGCGGGATCCTGATCGTCGGCGAACCGGGCCAGCCCCGCCGTCGGGAAGTTCGGCAGCGCCTGCAGCCCGCCCCGGTCGCATCGACGGTTCCCCTGCTCGCGGAACACGCGCAGGAGCAGTTCGGGCGGCGCGGCCGGATGGTGATGAGCGACGAGCGCCCGCACGCCAGGATCGGCATCGTCCGAGAGCGCGGTGACGAACCCGGCCGGCAACCGCGGGTCGGCCGCGGCCCGCCGGCGCAGGAGCGGGTTGACCGACGTGGCGAGCCGTACCGACTCCGCCGGCGGCGGCAGCGGTTCACGCGACACCGTCCCCCGCACGTGCCAGCACAGGTCGATACGGGGGTCGAACGGTGCCGTGGTCACGTCGATGTCGATCGCCGCACGTTCCTCCTCGGTCAGCGCGGGATGCACGGAGGCCGCGGTCCGTACGGACGCGTCCGGGTCGGCGGCGAGCCGCGCCAACTGGGCGCCTGTCAGGTCGTCACGCCCGGCGAGGCTACGCCGGACGTCCGCCGACGGGTGGTCGAACAGCGCCTCGACCACCTCCGGCGGCAGGGCCGGGTTGGTCGCCATCGCGTCGACGCCCTCCCTCCCGTCCTCGGCGGCGAGCACGTACTCGATCAGTGCGGGCGAGAGCGGCAGCTCACTCAGCAGCCCTCGGTACGCGTACCCGTTGGCGGGTAGGTCCGCCGGCTCCTGCGCCCGTTCCCGCTCGGCGTAGAAGTGGGCGGTCGCCGCCCGCACCTCCGGCACGTCGTCGTGCAGCAAGGCTTGGCGTAGTTCATCGCGGGACGCTTCGTCCGGGCCGCCGAGCAGCCCGACCGCGGCGGCACGCACGAGCGGCTCCGGGTGGGTGGCGACGACACGCACCGCACGCCGGTCGCGCCACGCCAGCTCGATCACCTCGCCACGCAGCTCGGCCGGCGTCATGATGCCTCGCCGGAACTGCTCGACGAGCCGGTCCAGGCTCGGCGTGAACGCGCGATCCGGCAGAGCCAGGTCCGGATCCGCACGGACGAACTCGACAACGCGACGCTCGGGGTCGTCCAGCAGGCCGAGCCGGAGCGCCGGGTCGATGTGGGGGTTGGCGGCGAGCGCGCCGCGTACCCGGGCCGAGGGGTGACGCATCGCCCCTGCGACGACCGCGGGCGGCAGGTCGGCGCGCCGCCGGAACGCTGCGGGGACGGCCTCGGCGTGGTCGTCGAGCAGACGCAGCAGCACGTCGGCCGGTGCCGCCGGATTGCCCGCGAGTCCCCGCGCCACCGGATCTCCGACCGGGCCGTCCAACCAGGGGTCGCCGCGGAGGTGGACCACCCTGGAGGTGCCGACGTGTCCGTCGGTCGTCCGGAGCGTCGTCCAAGGGTCGTCGTCAATCACAAGCAGCGAGGGTATAGCGGCGAATCCGCAGTTCAACAGGGCTGTTCACCCGAATGGCAGCAGTGCGGGCCCGACGTACAGTTTGGACGGTGCACTCTGCGGAGGCCGCCAGCAGCACGGCTGCGGCGGGGACCTTGTTTCCGACAGTGAACGGCCGGGATCGTGCGATCAGTGGGCTAGGGCCGTCGCAGGGTCCGGGCTGGTGGCCGTGGTGAGCGGCTGACGGGGGTCCGGGTCAGCCTGGGGTGAGGACGCAGAACTCGTTGCCCTCCGGGTCGGCGAGGACCGTCCACGGGACATCGCGGTCCAGGTCGACGGCGGTGGCGCCGAGATTCCGCAGTCTGGCCGCCTCGGCCTCCAGGTCGTCATTTGGGTACGGGCGGACGTCGAGGTGGACGCGGTGCCACCCGGTCTTCACGTCGGGTGTGCGGAGGAACCGCAGGTAGGGGCCGACGCCCTTGGCGGAGCGCAGCACCGCCTCGTGGTCGGTCACCTCGTGCAGGGCCCAGTCCATGGCCTCGCCCCAGAAGCGCGCCATGGCTCGCGGATCCGCGCAGTCGACCACCACGGCGGCGATCGGTCCGGTGTCGCGGTGGAGCGGTCGGGGGTCCAGCACGCAGAATTCGTTGCCCTCCGGGTCGGCCAGGACCGTCCACGGGACGTCGCCCTGGCCCACGTCGGCAGGTGTCGCGCCGAGCTCCTTCAGGCACGCGACCACCTCCGCCTGGTGGGCTGCCGAGGTGGTGGCGAGGTCGACGTGCACGCGGTTCTTCACCGTCTTGGATTCCGGGGAGACGATGAGGTCGATGCAGACCGCGACGGGGTCGGGGTAGACGAAGCCCTCGGGTTCGAGGTTTGTCACGCCGGGCCCCTCGCTGGAGACTCCCCAGCCGAGCGCCTCCGCCCAGAAACCGCCAAGCGCGGAGTCGTCCTGGGCCTTCATGTTGATCTGCACGAGCCGCGTCGCCACGCCGGCAATGCTAGGGCCCGTCGAGCCGACGGTCGTGCCCGTACCGGGTGATCGTCCGGCGTGTCATTCCGGTGCCGGCTGGCGCACACCCCCTAAAGCGTCCTAGGACAATGGTTCCACTGCGGAGTCCTGGGCAGGTCAGGCGCGCCGGCGGGCGTTGAGCCGGGCGGCCTGGCGCGTCAGGTGGTCACGCTCGGCGAGGTTGGGCGCCTTCCGGGCCGCTTCGGCGTACAGCCGTGCCGCCGTCGCCAGGTCACCGTCGCGCTCGTGCAGGTACGCCGCCACCGCCGCGTGGCGGGGCAGCGAGTCGTCCAGCGCCGCGAGCGCCGCCAGGCCGGCGCGCGGCCTGTCGGCCTCGCCGACGGCCACCGCGCGGTTGAGCCGGACGACCGGGCTGTCGGTCAGGCGCACGAGTTCGTCGTACCACTCGACGATCTGCACCCAGTCGGTCTCCCCGGCGGTGGGCGCGTCGGCGTGCAGCGCCGCGACGGCTGCCTGGGCCTGGAACTCGCCCAGCCGGTCGCGGGCGAGGGCGGCCTGCAGGATCTCGACGCCCTCGGCGATCGACGTGGTGTCCCACCGGCCGCGGTCCTGCGCGGCGAGCGGCACCAGGCTGCCGTCGGGCGCGGTCCGCGCGGCGCGTCGGGCGTGGTGCAACAGCATGAGGGCGAGCAGCCCCGCCACCTCGGGGTGGTCGATCGCGGCCGCGAGCTGCCTGGTGAGCCGGATGGCCTCGGCGGCGAGGTCGACATCGCCGGAGTAGCCCTCGTTGAAGACCAGGTACAGGACGCGCAGTACGGTCGCGACGTCGCCGGGCTGGTTGAACCGCACGCCGGAGACGGTGCGCTTGGCCCGGCTGATGCGTTGCGCCATGGTCGCCTCGGGCACCAGGTACGCCTGGGCGATCTGACGGGTGGTCAGCCCGCCGACGGCACGCAGCGTGAGCGCGACCGCCGACGCCGGCGTCAGCGACGGGTGGGCGCACAGGAAGTAGAGCTGGAGCGTGTCGTCCACCGTGGGCGTGGGTCCGGGCGCGGGCTCCTCGTCGACGAGGTCCTCACGCCGACGGCGGGCGGCGTCCGCCCGGGTCGCGTCGAGGAACCGACGCCACGCCACGGTGACCAGCCAGGCCTTCGGGTCGCGCGGCGGGTCGGCCGGCCAGGTGCGGACCGCCTCGACCAGCGCATCCTGTACGGCATCCTCGGCCGCCGCGAAGTCGGCTCCGCGGCGGACGAGGACCCCGAGCACGCCGGGCGTGAGGCTCCGGAGCAGGGCCTCCTGCATCAGGTCACTCCGTGATGGTGGGCGGCGCGGTCAGGAACGGGCGCAGCTCGAGCCACTCGTGGATCGGCTTCCCGCCCGCCCCGGGAGCGGCCGACAGCTCCCCGGCCAGCTCGACGGCGCGCTCGTAGCTGTCGACGTCGATCACCATCCAGCCGGCGATCAGGTCCTTGGTCTCGGCGAACGGGCCGTCGGTGACCGGCGGGCGCCCCTCACCGTCGTACCGGACGAACGTCCCCTCGGGGGCGAGCGCCTGACCGTCGACGAACTCGCCGGTCCCCTCGAGCCGCGTCGCGAAGTCCTGCATGTACTGCATGTGCGCCGAGATCTCCTCCGGCGTCCACTGGTCCATGGGTACGTCGTTGACCCCGGCCGGTGCGCCCCGGTAGTGCTTGAGCAGCAGGTACTTGGCCATCGTGTTTCCCCTCTCGGTGCGGGTGCGAACCCATTCTGATCGCGTCCACCACGGGGACGGAGCTGGTCCCGGGTTCTCGACATCGCCGTCCGGACATTTCCGGGTCGATCTCGTGCCCGAGCCAGGGTGAGCGCCGCTGGCACCCGCCATGCTCCGGGGCCACCCGGGGGCAGGCCATCAACAATTCGCACACTATCGCAAGCCAGCGCACTGCGATCTTGTATCGCTATGACGGGTGTCAACGGCTGATGAACCTGTGACGAGGCGGTCGACGTCGATAGACATTGACGCCTGTTATGGTGAATGTCACAGCGTGTTCCGGGCCTCGTCGTCGCTGAGCTAGATTCCGGGGAATTCGCAGTTCCGCACTGCGAGAACTGCTCGACGCGCCACGGGGAGGTGTCGCCGGTGCGCCGTGTCCCGACTCGGGCTCGCCAAGGTACGCACTCTCACGGGTGCGCGACGAAGACGCCGACCGGCCAGCGCGAAACCCATTCCCGTCGGTGCCCCCGCCGCCCGTACGGCGCCGGCAGCGTGATTTCCTGCGCCCCGCTTTCCGACCTGCGGGTCGATGCTCGACCCGGCGAACCGGCCCGGGCGTCGATCCTGTTCACCCGTGGGCAGGCGGCGGTCGAGCCGGAAGACGCGGAATCACCCTGGAGAGGTACCGACCGACATGGCTGGAACCGAGAGCCCGCACCGGACCGACGTGGCGATCATCGGCATGGCCTGCCGATTGCCCGGCGCCGCCGACATCGAGGAGTTCGCCCGGCTCGCCTTCGCGGGCGAGATCGCGACCACCACCCTCGACACGGCGGGCCAGGCCGAACGCGGTCTCGCCGAATCGCTGCGTAGGCATCCCGAGTACGTGCCGACCGCCGGCCTGCTGGACGGGATCGATCAGTTCGACGCCGCGTACTTCGGCATCGCCCCCGCCGACGCGGCGTCCATGGATCCGCAACACCGGGTGTTCCTGCAGGAAGCGGTACGGGCGTTGGACGATGCCGGGTGGTCCGGCGCCGACACCCGGTCCGTCGGGGTCTTCGCCGGGGCGGGCGAGAACCGCTACGCCGCCCGGCGCCCCGTCTGCGCCGCCGAGCCCCGACTGCCCTGGGACCTGCCCGCCGCGCTGCCCCTGCTCGTCTCGTACCATCTCGACCTGCGGGGCCCCAGCGTCTACGTCAGCTCCATGTGCTCCACCTCGCTGGCCGCGGTGCACGTGGCCCGACGCGCCCTGCAAGCCGGCGACTGCGACCTGGCCGTCGCCGGCGCCGTCTCCATCGCTTTGCCGGACAGCCACGGCTACCTCCGTCGCAACGGGGGTGTCATGTCCGCCTCCGGGCGGTGCCGGCCCTTCGACGCGGCCGCCGACGGCACCGTGCCCGGCAGCGGGGCCGGCGTGGTCGTCCTCAAGCGCCTCGCCGACGCCCAGCGTGACGGCGACAGGGTCTACGCCGTGGTCCGCGGTTCAGCGCTCAACAACGACGGTGGCGACCGGCTCAGCTTCGCCGCGCCCAGCGTGCGGGGGCAGCGTGACGTCATCCTCGCCGCGCTGGCTGACGCGGCGGTCGATGCCGCGTCGGTCTCCTACGTGGAGGCCCACGGCACCGGCACCCCGCTGGGTGATCCGGTCGAGATGGCCGCGCTGGCCGAGGCGCGGGCCAGCCTCGGCGCAACGGGTCCGTGCGCTGTCGGAGGCGTGAAGTCGGCCATCGGGCATCTCGACGAGGCGGCCGGCGTCGCCGGGCTCATCCGGGCCGTCCTCGCGGTGCGCGACGGGATCGTCCCGCCGACTCCCGGCCACGCCGATCTCAACCCGGCCATCCGGCTCGAAGACACCGGGCTGTACGTCAGTGACACCGCCCATCCCTGGCCCGCGGTGTCCGGCCCGCGCCGGGCGGCGGTCACCTCGCTCGGCGTCGGCGGCACGAACGCACATGTCGTCATCGAGGAGGCACCGGAGTCCGGCGAACAGACGCGCGTCGACGAGGACGGCGTCTGGGTACTGCCCGTGTCGGCGCACACCGAGGCCGCCTTCGCCGCGCTTCGGACCGCCGTCGCCACGTCGGATGCCACCCCTGCGGCGTTGGCGGTCACCCTCGCCCGCCGCAGGACGTTCCCGCAGTTCCGGCAAGCGGCCGTGCTGGCCACCAAGGACGAGGTCGCGGCCGCCTTCGGTGCGGTTCGGCCCGAGCCGCCCGCCAATGGCATCGTGTTCGCCCTGCCCGACACGCTGGACCCGGCCGACACGGTGCTCGAGCGTCTCGGGGCCGCTCCGTCGGCAGCTCCCGCTGCGCTGCGGCTGATCGAGGCGCTCGCCCGCCTCGGTGTGCGGGCGGACGCCCTGACCGGCGCCGGGGCCGGGGCGTTCCACGCCCTCGCCGCGGCCGGATCGGTGTCCCCGGCGGTGGCGGCCGAGTGCGCCCGCCTGCACGTCGACGGCATGCGCGTGGTCGCCAAGGGTGGCGACCTCACCCGCTGCGACGACATCGCCGAGGCGATCGCGGCAGCTCTCGCCGCCGCCGCTCCGGCACCGCTGCGCTGCGACGTCGTGCTGCGTCACAGCGGGATCGTGCTCCATGCGGGGAGCGCGCCGTCACCCGACGACCTGGCCGAGGAGGCCCGCTGCGGGTTCATGGGGCTGCTCGACGAGCCCGACGGTCGGGCGGTGCTGCCGCTGGCCGACGCGCTTGCCAGTTGGGAGTGCCTGCTGCGGATGCTCGCGTCCTGTTGGGAAGCCGGCGCCGACGTCGACTGGACCGCACTGCGGCCGCTGCCGGAGGGGCCGCGTGCCCGCCTGCCGGTGGCGTTCGACCCGCGCAGGCACTGGCTGCTCGACCGGAGCGCCCTGGTGCCGGCGGAGCCCGTGCCCGGGACGACCGGCGCGGCGCGGGTGGACATGAGCCGTGTCGACGTCGCCGCCGAACTGGCGGAGATCTGGTGCGAGGTGCTCGGGGTCGACCGGGTCTCGCCCGACGACCGGTTCTTCGAGCTCGGCGGCCACTCGATCCTCGCCGCCCGGATGCTCGCCCGCATCCTCGACCGCCTCCATGTCCGGTGCACCCTCGTGGATCTGCTCGAGCCCGAGACCCTGGCCGAGATGACCGAGCGGGTGGCCGCCCGGGTGCGGCTGTCGTCGCTGTACAGCCAGATGCGCTCCGACCACGCCCAGGACGACGCCGAGACGGTCGAGCTGTGACCGCGGACCACGCCGACCTCCCGACCGACCAGGAGGACCTGTCGGCGGTCGCTGTGGTCGGCATGGCCTGCCGCGTACCCGGTGCCGACTCGGTCGAGGAGTTCTGGCGTCTTCTTTGCGACGGTGCCGACCCGGTTGAGGACGTCCCCACCGACGAGGTCGTGGACGGTGCTCCCGGCCACGTGGCGCGTCGCAAGCGGTTCGCCGATCCGGCGCTGTTCGACGGCGAGTACTTCGGGATGACGCCGGCCGAGTGCGCGGCCACCGACCCGCAGCAGCGCTTCCTGCTGGAGACCTCGGTACGCGCACTCGAGGATGCCGCGATCGACCCCGCACGCTTCAGGGGCGACATCGGCGTCTTCGTCGGCATGAACCACTCCGACTACCTGCTGCACCACGTGTGGCCGGAGGGGTCTTCCGTACGGCGTCTGGGTTGGCACCGGGTCCTCATGGGCAACGACCGGGGGTTCGCCGCGACGCAGGTGTCCTACCGACTGGGCCTGACCGGGCCGAGCATCGCCGTCGACTGCGCGTGCTCGTCCGGCCTGGCGGCCATCCATCAGGCATGTCGGGCGCTCGTCGACTACGAGGCCGACGCCGCGATCACGGGCGGGGTGAGCATCAGGCCCACGGACTCCGGCTACACGTACGTCGAGGGCGGCATCGCTTCGCCCGACGGGGTGTGCCGGCCGTTCTCCGCCGACGCGAACGGCACCGTCTTCGGCAGCGGCATCGTGCTGTTCGTACTCAGGCGGCTCGAGGACGCCCTGTCGGAGGGCGACCGGGTGCTCGCCGTGATCCGCGGCAGTGGGATCAACAACGACGGTGGCGCCAAGACCGGTTACACCGCGCCCAGCGTCGCCGGGCAGGCGGCACTGATCCGCCGGGTGCACTCCCTCGCCGGGATCGACGCGGGCGAGATCGGTTACGTGGAGGCGCACGGCACCGGCACTGCCCTGGGCGACCCGATCGAGATCGCGGGCCTGACCGAGGCGTTCCGCGGCAGCACCGCCGGCACCGGGACCTGCCTGGTCGGTTCGGTGAAGTCGAACATCGGCCACCTCGACTCCGCGTCGGGGGCGGCCGGCCTGGCCAAGGCGCTCCTGGCCGTCCGTCACGGGTTCATCCCGGCATCGCTGCACGCGGAGCGGACCAACCCGCACATCGACTTCGCCACCACCCCCTTCCGCGTCTGCGCGGTCGGCACCCCGTGGCCCGCCGCGCGCCGTATCGCGGCGGTGAGCTCGTTCGGGGTCGGAGGCACCAACGTCCACCTGCTGGTGGAGTCCCCACCGGCCCAGGCCGCGGTGCCACCGGCCACCCCCGCGCCGATCGTGCTGCCCTTCACCGCGCGCCGGGGCGAGGATCTGGACGCGGTCGAGGCGCAACTGCGTGCCGCGCTCACCGGGGCCGACGCCGAGGCGGCTCGCGACATCGCCCACACTCTGCGTCGCGGCCACCTGCGGCACGGTCTGCGCCGCGCGCTCGTCCGGTACCCGGGCGGCGAACTGGAGTCCTTCGGGGCCGCGACGGGGACGCGCGGAGCGGCGGCGCGGGTGCGCAGCGCTCGCACGGACGGTGCGGCGTTGGACGCTCTGCTCGAGCGGCTGTCCGTGCCGGCACAGGTGCGTGACCTGGCCGCACTCGGCACGCCCGCCGCAGTCGCCCTGGCGTTCGCACACGTCTGGCGGCAGCACGACCTCGCGATCAGCGCCGTCGTGTCCGACCGGGACACCAGGGCGGCTGCGGCGGTGCTGGCCGGGGCGCTGACGTACCCGGACGGTATCGAGGCCGTCAGCCGTCTGGCCCGCGGCGCCACACCTGCCGCCGCCGCAGCGGGCCTGACCGTCCGCCCCTGCGCCGTCGCCTGGTACGACGCCGACGGCAACCAGTTCCACGCCGAGGGCCAGACCCCCGACCTCGTCGCACTGCTGGCCGGCGCCCCGCCTGCCCCCGGGCGTCGCACCCTGCCGCCGCGGGTGGACGCGGTGGTCGATCTCGTGCCCGGCCCCGGTGCCGACCCGCTACCGGAAGCGCTCTTTCCGTACGCCGCGTCCGTGAGCACGGCCGAGCCGGGTCCCGACGGCCTGCGGGTCGCCATGGCCGCCGCCTGGGTGGCCGGTGTCCTCGACGAACCCGGCCCGGCCGAGCCCGGCGCGGTCGTCACCGTGCCCGGGCATCCGTTCCGCCGCGAGCGGCACTGGATCTCGGCGCCCCGGGCCGGCGACGCAGTGCCCGCGACCACGGCGCCGACGCCCGACACCGGTGGCCCGGTCAACCCGGTGGCGGCCACGGACCCACTCGACATCGCCCTGACGGTCTTCGCCGACGTGCTCGGCAGGCCCGGCACCGGGGCCGACGACTCCCTGTTCGCCATCGGCGGTGACTCCCTCGCCGCGCTGCGGGTGGTCGCGCGCACCCGATCGCTCGTGGGGGTGGACGTCCGCGTCGGCTCGTTCATGGCCGCTCCCACCCCCCGTACTCTGGCAGCGCTCGTCCGCACCGCCGCCTCCGTGTCCGAGGCGGCCGAGGCGGACACGCCCACCGCCCCGGGGCCGGTTCCGCTGACCGCCCTGCAGCGGCGGTTTCACTTCCTGTCCCAGCTGCCCGGCGCCGCCGAGGCCTACCACGTGCCGATCCTGGCCGACCTGCGCGGTCCACTGGACATCGAGGCCCTGCGCGCCGCCGCCGGCGACGTGGTGCGTCGACACGAGAGCCTGCGCCTGTCCGTGACGGATACCCCGGACGGGCCCGTGCAGCAGGTGGTGCCCGCCGGCCCGGTGCCGGTGCCGGTGGTCGACTGCGGCAGCGAGCAGGAGTTGCAGGCCGAGATCACGGCGCTGCTCGACGCGCCCATCGCGCTGGACGGGTCGCCCCTGACCGCCCGCGTCCTGCGGATGGACCCGCAGCGGCACGTACTAGCCGTGGCCGTGCACCACATGTTCGCCGACGCCCGCTCCACCGGCATCTTCCTGCACGACCTGTACGCGTACTACCAGCAGCGCACCGGTGGCGCGCCGGCCGGTCTGGCGCCGATCGACGGGGTCTTCCTCGACTACGTGCGGGCCGAGAACCGTTGGCTCGACTCGGCCGAGGCCGCCCGCCAGCTCGCCTACTGGACCCGGGAGCTGCGCGGCGCGCCCGAGGCGCTGGAGTTGCCCGCGGACCGCCCTCGCAGCGCCGAACCGTCGTTCCGTGGCGGCCGGCGCGGGTTCGCGCTCGCCGGTGCCGACGACGGACTGCGCCGGCTGGCCGGCGAGGAGGGCGCCACCCCCTTCGCGGTCATGTTGGCCGTGTTCGGGTTGTTCCTCAGCCGGGTCGGCGCGGTGCGCGAGGTCGTGGTGGGGGTGCCCGTCTCGGGCCGGCACCGGCCACGCACCGAGCACCTCATCGGCAACTTCGTCAACACCCTGCCGCTGCGGCTGCGCGTGGAGCCGGACGACGACTTCCGCTCGCTGGTACGTCGTACGGCCTGTGCCCAGCGCGACGGCCTGGACAACCAGGACATCCCGTTCGAGGTGCTGGTCAGGTCGGTGCGGAGCGCCCGCGAGATGTCCGCCGCGCCGTTGTGCCAGGTGCTGTTCAACATGCTCGACACCGCCTCGTCGCGGCCCGACGGTCCCACCGGGCTCAGCGTGGAGGCGGTGCCGTTCGACACCGGCGGCAGCCCGATGGAGCTCCAGCTGGACTGGTGGCTGACGGACGACGGCGTCAACGCCCGCCTGCTGTACTCCGACATCTTCGCGGAGCAGACCGTCGCCCGCTGGGTGCAGATGCTGCGCACCATCGTCCGGGAGGCACTGGCCAAGCCCGACACCCGGTTGCGCGACCTGCCCGTCGAGCCGCCGTCCGCGCGCGCCTGGTCGGCCGCGGCCCTCACCGGGCCCCGCACCGAGGTGCCCGCGGGGCCCGTTCACGCGTGGTTCCTCGACGCCGCGGCGCGGCACCCCGGCAGCCTGGCAGTGACCGACGGGACGAGGTCGTTGACATATCGCGACCTGGCCGAGATCTCCGGCGGCATCGCCCAGGAGCTGCACCGGCGCGGGGTCGACCGGGGCGACGTGGTCGCGATCGCGATGCGCCGCGAGGTGTCGGCGGTCTGCGCCCTGCTCGGCGTGCTGCGCGCGGGTGCGACTCCGGCCCCGGTCGACCTCAACCACCCGCCCCGGCGGACCGCAGCGATCCTGGCCGACTGCGGTGCGAGCGTGGTGTGCGTCGACTCCGGGGACACCCTCGACATCACGGCGGGCCTGAACCGGTACGACCTGTGCGAACCGACCGCGGTCGGGCGCTGGGCCGGACGCCTGCCCGGGGACGATGTGCCGGGCGACGTCGGCGCCTACCTGACCTACACGAGCGGCACCACCGGACGGCCGAAGGGGATCCACTTCCCGCACGTGGCGCTGGCCAACCTGATCAACTGGGAGACCGGCGGCCTGACCCGGCCCGTGCGCTTTCTCCAACTGGCGTCCTTCGGTTTCGACGCGGCGTTCCACGAGACCTTCGCCGCGCTCTGCGCCGGAGGCTCCCTGCACATCGCGACCGACGAGGTCAAGCACGACCACGACCTGCTGCTGCGCTTCATCGCCGAACAGCGGGTGAGCAAGGCGATCCTGCCGGTGTCGCTGCTGCACGCGCTGGCGGCCCGCCCCGCGGCCGACCGGGCCCTGCTGGCATCACTGCGCGAGATCGCCTCGACCGGGGAGCAGTTGCGCGTCGGCGAGTCGCTCGTCGCGTTCTTCACGGGGCTGCCCGACTGCGCGCTCATCAACAACTACGGTCCGGCCGAGACCCACGTGGTCACGTCGTACCGTTTCGGCGCGACGCCGGAGGACTGGCCGCGGTACGCACCGATCGGCCGCCCGATCGACAACGTGGTGCTGCGCGTCGTCGACGAGAACGGCGTGGACGTGCCGCGCGGCAGCGTCGGCGACCTGGTCATCGCCGGGCCGTGTGTGGCTACCGGCTACACCGACGACGCCGGCCCGGCCGGGCACCGGTTCGGCCACGAGGGGCCTGGTGGGGCGCGCAGCTACCGCAGCGGCGACCGGTCCCGACTACTTGCCTCCGGAGACCTGCTGTTCCTGGGCCGGGCCGACCAGCAGGTCAAGATCCGCGGATTCCGGGTGGAGCTGGGTGAGCTGGAGGTGGTGCTCCGGCGGTCGCCGGAGGTCGCGGACGTCGCCATCGTCGCGCAGGGCGACGAGGGCCACCGTGCGCTGCACGCGTACCTGGTCCTCGACGGTCCGCCCGAACCGACTGTCTCCCGCCTGCGCGAACGGCTACGCGAGGAACTGCCGTCATACATGATTCCGGCGTCGTTCACGGTCGTGCCCGCGCTGCCGGTCAACGCCAACGGCAAGGTGGACGTGGCCCGGCTGCCCCGACCGGCGGCACGGGTCGACGTGCTGGCTGATGCCCCTGGCACCGGTCTAGGGCAGCGCGTCCTCGCGCTGTTCCGCGAGGCCCTGGAACGGCCGGGGCTCGGCGCCGACGAGGACTTCTTCGAGGCCGGCGGCCATTCGCTGCTGGCGACCACGCTGGTCCACCGCGTGCGCACGGAGTTCCGCGTCGCACTGAGCGTGCCGGAGTTCTTCCGCGCCAGCACCCCGGCCGCCGTCGCGAAGCTGGTCGAAGCCCGCAGCGGTGGCGAGCGGACCCCGCCGACCGGGGTCGAGCTGCCCGCTCCCGTACTGCCGCAGGCACCCCCGCCCGGACTGGCGTGGCTGCTGACGACGCCGCACCCGACGCACCAGAAGACCTTCGTCTACCAGGCGGACGGCCCGGTGGACCCGGTACGCCTGCAACGGGCGCTCGACGCCGTGGTGCGCCGGCAGGCGGCGCTGCGATTGCGCCGGGTGGGTGAGCGGCTCGTGCTCGCCACCGATGCGGTCGAACTGCGCCAGGTGGACGGTCCCGACGACCCTCGTGCCCTCCACGACCTGCTCCAGGCCGACCCGCTGGACCTGAGCAGCAGCCACCCGGTCCGGCTGGTGCTGGCCCGGGCGTCGCAGGAGCGCAGCCTGCTCGGGCTCACCCTGCACAAGGCCGTGCTGGACGGGCGTGGCCTGGGCGTGTTCCTGGACGAGCTGGTCATGGCGTACGACGCCCCGGCCGCGCTGGGTCCCGAGGACGACGGTTTCCTGCGTCATCTGACCTGGCGCAACGGGCCGCACGCGCCGGTCGCCCGGGCCCGGGCGGTGCTGGTCCGGGGCGGCTGGGCGTCGCCGCCGGGCGGATCGCTCCCGGCAGCCACGACGGCGGCGGTCACGCGGTCCCGATGGGCGCCCAGCACGGCGCTGCAGTCGGCGATCCGCCATGTCTGCGGCGAGCTGCGGATCACGCCGTTCACCGTCCACCTGGCCGCGTTCGCCGCCGCGCAGGCCCGCCTGGACGGCGGCGAGGCCGTGCTCGCCGTGCCCATGGACGGCAGGACGGGCCCCGAACTCGACGCCACGGTCGGTGGCTTCGCCAGCATCGTCCCGCTGCGCGTCGCGCTGCGGTCGCAGGTGCCCGCCGGCGAGCTGTTGGCCGACGTCCGCACCCGCGTCGAGGAGTTGTTCGAACTGCGGGCGCTGCCGTTGGCCGACGCGGCCGGCGCCACGACGCCGGGCGGCCACCTCGGGCCGCCTGTGATGTTCAACTACGCGCGCGCCGGGCGTGGTCCTGCCCGCCTCGGCGCCGCCAGCCTGGTCCCGGTCGGCCCGGATCTGCTCGAACCCGAACTGCGCCTGCACTTCGCCGTGTACGACTCGGCGGAGTCGTTCCAGGTCGTCGCCCGGCAGGCCGGCGGCCCCGCCGTGCTCGACGCCTACCGCGAGGCGTTATACGCGATCGTGTTCGACCCCCGCACCCCACTGCCGCAAGGAACCCCTCATGAAGTTCAGCCTCTTCTTCTTCGCCAGCGGTGACGACGCCGCCGAGCAGCTCCGCCTGCTGCTGGAGGCGGCGAGGTTCGCCGACGCGCACGGATTCGAGGCGGTCTGGACGCCGGAGCGGCACTTCCACGAGTTCGGCGCGCCGTTCGCCAACCCGGCGGTCACCGGCGCCGCGGTCGCCGCGGCCACCCGGTCCGTTCACGTCCGCGCGGGCAGCGTGGTCCTGCCGCTGCACGACCCGCTCCGGGTGGCCGAGGAATGGTCCATGGTGGACCAGCTCTCCGGAGGTCGGGCCGGGCTCGCGTTCGCGTCCGGCTGGAACCCGCGCGACTTCGTGCTCGCGCCGCAGCGCTTCGCGGACCGCCGGGAGAACATGCGCGCCGCCATCGCCGAGTTCACCCGGCTGTGGGCCGGCGGGTCGGTCCCGCGTACCGACCCGGCCGGGCAGGTCGTCGAGGTCCGCAGCTACCCGCGGCCGGTGCAGCCGCTGCCGCCGTTGTGGCTGACCGCCGCCGGATCGCCGTCGACCTTCTCACTCGCCGGCGAGTTCGGCGTCGGCGTGCTGACCCACCTGCTGGGCCAGTCGTTCGACCGCCTGGAGGCCAACCTCGCCGAGTACGGCGACGCCATGGAGCAGCACGGCCACGACGCCGGCAACGAGCGGGTGGCGCTCATGGTGCACACCCTCCTGGCGCCATCGGTCGAGGAGGCGGTCGCCGTGTCACGGTCGCCCATGACGGCGTACATGCGCACCTCGATGGACCTGTTCGCGGTCAACCGTCCGGGGTCGCCCGCCGTCGACGAGTTGTCCCCGGCCGAACTCGACGAACTGCTGGAGCACGCCTTTCAGCAGTTCGTCGGCGAGCGCTGCCTGATCGGCTCGGTCGACAGCTGCGTGCCGCTGGTCGAGCGAGCCGCCGACCTGGGTGTGGACGAGCTCGCGTGCCTCATCGACTTCGGCGTCGGCGCAAACGAGGTGCTGCGTGCTCTGCACCACCTGGCCGAGCTCAAGAACCGCTGCGCCGAGCTGTGACCGGTCGGCTAGGCCGGGGCGCGCAGGTGGACCGCCGCCGCGTCGAGCTGCGCGCTGGTGCCCGCGGGCACCGTAGGGATGCCCGGGGCGATCGCGCGGCCGAGGTTGGTCAGCACGCGGCCTGCGCCGACCTCGACGAACGTGCTGACCTCCTGCTCGGCGAGCGCGCGGACGACCTCGTGCCAGCGCACGGGCGCGCAGAGCTGACGTTGCAGTGCCGCGGCGGCCGACCGCCCGTCCATCAACGGCTGTGCGGTGACCGTGGAGACGACCGGAATCCCCGGCGTGGCGAAGGCGACCTCGGCCAGGGCCGACGCGAACTCCTGCTCGATGTCACGCATGAGGCTGCAGTGGAACGGCGCCGAGACCTTGAGCGCGACCACGTCGGCACCAAGTTCGCGGGCGGCGGCGCTCGCCGCCGCGACCCCGGTCGTGGTGCCGGAGACGACCGTCTGGCGTTCGGAGTTGTAGTTGGCCACCTCGACGGTGCCGTCGCCCGTGCGCGCCACTCGGGCGCAGATCTCCTCGACGCGGGCGGCGTCGATGCCGAGCACCGCCGCCATCCCGCCGGGGGCCGCCTGCCCGACCCTGGACATCAGCTGCCCGCGGCGGTGCACCAGGCGCAGCGCGTCGGTCCATTCCAGCACTCCTGCGGCGACCAGCGCGGTGAACTCGCCGAGGCTGTGTCCGGCCGTGACGGACGGCTCCAGGCCACGTTCGCGCAGCAGTTCGAGGGCGATCAGGCTGGTGAGCAGGATGGCCGGCTGGGCCACCGCCGTGTCGCGCAACTCGTCGGCCGAACCCTGCAGGCACAGTCGGCGCAGCGGCATGCCCAGCAGATCGTCGGCGATGTCGAGGTAGGGCGTGCGCGATCGGGCGTCAGCAGCGGCGAGTTGGGCGGCCATCGCGGGCCTCTGCGAACCCTGGCCAGGAAATAGCGCGGCGAACCGATATGCGAGCATGTCTCCAGCTTGGGTCGCCGGCCGGACCGCAGTCAATTGATCAGCGACAATAGCCGAAGACCGGAGGACTCCGTGACCGAACATGAACCGGCAGACCAGCGCGGCGACGCGAGAAAGATCGTCGCAGTGGCCGCGCCGCTGTACCTTTCGATGATCGCGGCGTCCGTCAGCGCGCTGGTGAACACGGCCGCACTGGGCCGGTTCGGCACGGTTGCCCTCGCGGCGTTCGCGCTGACCGGCGCCGTCTACTTTCCGGCGACCGCCGCAGTCACCGGAGCGGTGCGCGGCGTCATGCCGTTCGTGTCGGCGTCGGCCGACGACCGGGACAGCGTGATCAAGGTGGTCCGCGACGGTACCTGGCTCGCCGTCACGATCGGCCTGCTCGGCGCGGCCGCCGTGTCCGGGGCGGGCCTGCTGGCGCGTTCCAGTGGCGTACCGGACGAGACGATCGCCGAGCTGGGCTACTTCCCGCTGCTGATGGCCGGGTCCGTGCTGCTGGGCTCGATCGGCGCGATGGCCTCCTCGAGCCTCGTCGGCCTGGGGCACAGCAAGATCGTGATGCGGGCCGGTCTGGTCGCGGCCGCGTGCACGGCCGTGCTGTCGTTGCTGCTGGTCAACGGCATCGGGCCGCTGCCGGCCCTCGGACTGGTGGGCTCGGGCGTGGCCATGCTGGTGGCGAACCTGGCCACCTGTGTGATGACCGTGCTCGGCCTGTGCGCCAAGCTCGACATCCCGTTGTCGGGCCTCGCCGTGGCCAGGCTGCACCCTGCCCGGGTGCTCGAATTGGCCAAGGTCGGCATCCCCATGGCCGGCACCGTGCTGGTCAAGTTCGGCGTCCTCGGCGTGCTCGCGTTCGCCGCCGCCCGGATCAGCACGACCGCCGCCGCCGCGCACAGCATCGCCACGGCGCTGGTCGGTCTGACCTTCACTGCTGCCGTCGCGATCGGTCAGGCGGGCATCCCGCTCGTCAGCAGCCGGGCCGCGACCGCCGACATCCCGGGCGTACGCCGCAGCGTGCGGGCCGGACTGCTGGTCGCCGCCACCGTGGTCGGGACGCTGTGCGCACTGCTGGTCGTCCTGCGTCCCGTGTTCCTCCCGCTGTTCACCGTGGATCCCGACGTCCGCGCGGTGATGGTCGGTCTGCTGCCGGTCGTGGCCCTGGCCATCCTCGGTGACGGTCTCCAGGCCGTCCTCGGCTTCGGCCTCACCGGCCTCAAGCGCACCGTGCCGAGCTTCCTCGTGTTCTCCGTCCTCTATGGCGTGCTCGCCGTGATCGCCCTGCCGGTCGCCTCCGCCACGGGCATCATCGGGCTCTGGACCGCGCTCGTGGTGATCAACGTGCTGGTCGGGATCGGCCAGGGCACCGCGTTCCTGCGCGTCAGCGGCGGGCTACGGAAGCCGGCGCCCGTGTGACGAGCCCGTCGCGCTCCACCGTGTCCGCAGCGGTCGCGCGAGCGGTCCGCTGCGGACACGGATGACGCACCCGATCGCCTCGGCGGACGGCGACGGGTGCGTCGTCCGCCGGTTCGCGCGGCGGCGGGCCCGGCGTGACCCGGGCCCGCCCAGGCCCGGCGGCCCCGGGTCACGCCGTGGGAAGCCGGCCCGGTCCGACGGCGGCCGGCGGCTTCAGGCGCTCGCCGCGACGAGGGTGAGGCGGTCGTCCGGGCCGGCGGTGATCGGCGTGGTGTCCCGCGACACCAGGAACTCCGGCCGCGTCGGGGCTGCCGGCGCGTTGTCGACCCTGTTGTACGTGATGAGCAGCAACGCGCGTCGGTCGGGCGAGCCGTTGTTGGACGACGAGTGCAGGATGCTGGGGTGGAAGGCGTTGATCGTCCCGGCGGGACCGGTCATGCGCAGGCTGCCCTTGGCCGCCATCAGCTCGGCCGCGCGCTCGTCGCTCACCGTGTAGGTCAGCGTCGTCGACACGTGCTCACGCCAGTGCTTGCCCCGTTGCGCCTCCGCCTGGGGCAGGTCGTAGATGCCGTCGTTGTGCGACCCCGGCACGACCAGCAGTGGCCCGTTTCCGTCGTGCACGTCGTCCAGCGAGATGGCGATGTTCACGGCCGCGGGCCGGGGCATGCCGTCGTCGAGGTGCCAGAACGAGAAGTCCTGGTGCCACGGCCAGGCCGCCCCCTCCTCCGCCTGCTTGAGGTTGACCTTGAACTGGTAGACGTACACCTCGCCGCCGACCAGCGTCTCGGCCAGGCGCACCAACTCCGGCGTCCGCACCAGAGCTGCGCACAGGTCGTCGAAGGCGTGGCAGCCGTGGACCGCGCGCACCGTGGCGCCGTCGTCCTCGTGGACGACCTCGGGTCGCGCCGTCGCGCACAGCTCGTCGATGCGTTCGCGGACAGCCGAGACGGAGGCGGCGCTCAGCCGCGCTGCCGGCGAGCACCAGCCATGCTCCTCGTAGCGGGAGCGCAGCGCGGCAAGGTCGGTCGGGGAGAACATCATCTCTTCGCGACTCCGCTGATCTTGGGGGACGGTCATCGGTGGGACGGGGAGGCCGGTCGACCGCCGTGCTCGCGCACGAGCGCCAACCGGTCGACCTTCCCGCTCGGCGTACGAGGGAACTCCGCCGGGAGGTGGACGAACCGCGACGGCAGCATGTAGTCGGGCACCCGGGCCGTGATCGCCCGGCGGAGCGTGTCGAGGTGAAGCTGCTCACCCGAGGCGGAGCGGTAGAAGGCGGTGAGGCGGGTGTCGCCCACCCCGAGGGTCTCTGCGGTCACCACCGCCCCGACGACGCCGGGCGCCTGGCGTACCACGGCTTCGACCTCGCCCAACTCGACGCGGTAACCGCGGATCTTCACCATGCCGTCGCGCCGGCCCAGGAACTCGATCCGCCCGTCGTGGAGGAACCGGGCGACGTCGCCGGTCCGGTACAGCCGCCCGATCCCGGGCAGCGGGCTGTCGACGAAGCGCTCCCGGGTCAGCTCGGGCTGGCGCCAGTAGCCGTCGGCCAGCGGCAGCCCGGAGACGCACAGCTCGCCGGCGACACCGACCGGCTGGGGTCGCAGCCGGTCGTCGAGGATGGTGACGCAGGCGCTGTTGATCGGATAGCCGATCGCCGGCAGCAGTGGCCACGTGGCCGGATCGCCGTCGATCCGCAGCGACGTCACGCTGTGCGTCTCGCTCGGGCCGTACTGGTTGAACAGTGTCGCGTCGTCGAGTGCGGCGAAGAACTGCCGGATCGCCGGCGTGACGTGAATCTGCTCGCCCGCGCAGACGAACTCCCGAAGGGGCGGCGGCTCCAGCCCGAGTGCGGTCACGTACTGGGCGATGCTCTGCAACGCCGCGAACGGCAGGAACATCCGCCGTACGGTGTGCTTCCCGATCACCGCCAGCAGCAGGTCGTAGTCGGCCCGTTCCTCGGCGTCGACGAGCACCAGCGTGCCGCCCGTCGACCACGTGCTGAAGATCTCCAGGAACGACGCGTCGAAGCTGAGCGCCGAATACTGCAGGGTCCGGTCGCCGGGGCCACAGGCGGAGTCACCGCACTGCCAGGCGACCAGTCCGGCCAACGGGCCGTGCGGCATCGCCACGCCCTTGGGCAGGCCGGTGGAGCCGGAGGTGTAGATCAGGTAGGCGAGGTCGGCCTCGGTCACGACGGGCAGCGCGGACCCGGCTCCGTCCGGCAGGTCGTACCACCGATCCGGTTCGAGGACGGTGACGCCGTCGGGGATCGGCACCGCGTCGACCAGCCACGGCTGGGCGAGCAGGCACGCCACGTCGCTGTCGCCCAGCATGTACGCCAGGCGCTCGCCCGGATAGGTCGGGTCCAGCGGCACGTAGGCGGCGCCCGACTTGAGCACCGCCAACACCGCGACGACCATGTCGACGGACCGCTCCAGGAGGATCCCGATCGGTCGCACCGGTCCCCCGTCGCGCTGCCGATGCAGTACCTGGGCCAGCCGGTCGGCGGCGTCACCCACCTCGGTGTAGGTGACCTGCCGGTCCCGCCAGATGGCGGCGATCGCGTCGGGGGTGCGTTGCCGCTGTGCCTCGAACGCCTCGTGTGCCAGCGCTGGCCGGGTGGTGGGCGCCGGAGCCTGCGCGAAGACCCGCGTGACGAGGTCGAACTCGTCAGGGGCCAGCAGGTCGAGGTCGCCGATCGACCGACCCGGCTCGGAGAGCGCGCTCGCCAGCAGCGTCCGGAACCGGTCGACCAGGCGCCGCGCGGTCGCCGGGTGGTAGAGGTCGGTGGAGTAGTCGAGCATGCCCAGCACGGGGCCGTCGGATCCGCTCAGCCGTAGCAACAGGTCGAACTTGCTCGTGCCGGTGTGCACCTCCAGCGGCTCGACCCGCAGACCGGGCAGCCGCAGCTGGGTCGACTCGCCGTCGTCGATCCCGATGACCGTCTGGAACAGTGGGAAGCGATCCGGTTCGGCGGCGGTGACGGTCTGGCGGACGATCGTCGTGAGCGGTACTCCGCACTGCCGCTGCGCCGCCAGGTTCGCCTGCTTGACCGCCGCCACCAGGTCGGCGAACGACATCTCCGGCGTCACCGTGAGCCGCAGCGGCAGCAGATCCGCCAGGCAGCCCACGACCCGGTCCAGTTCGGCGGCACCGCGGCGGGCCACCGGTGTGCCGACGACGAGGTCCTGCTGCCCGCCGTGGCGGTGCAGCAGGGCGGCGTACGCGGCCGTCAGCACGGTGAACGCGGTGGTGCGACCGGCGCGCGCGACGGCCCGTACGGCCTGCGCGGTCGCGCCATCAAGGACGAACTCGACCCGGTCCCCTGCGTGTCCGATCTCGGCCGGGCGCCGCCAGTCGGCCGGGACCGTCGTGAACTGTGGCGGCGACTGCAACCGGTCGCGCCAGTAGGCCACGGCTGCGGCGTCGGCTTCCTGCGCCCGCTGCCGCCGCGCGTACTCACCCATGGTCAGCGCGGGCGCCGGCGGCAGCGTCGGGTCGGCGTACCAGCGGGCGATGTCGTCGGCCATGACCTGGAGCGACCAACCGTCCATGGCGATGTGGTGCAGCAGGAGGGCGAGCACGTGGTCCTCGCCCCCGAGCCGGAGCAGGAAGGCCCGCATCGGGGTCTGGTCCAGGTCGAGATCGAGTTCGGCCAGCTCACGCAGCCGCCGCTCGACCGCCTCCGGCGGACAGTCTTCGCTCTCGAGCGCCACTCCCGTGTCCTCAACGATCTGGGCGGGCTGCCCCTCGTGCAGCCCGTACCGGGTGCGCAACGCGGGGTGTGCGGCTGTCAGGCGGTCGATCGCCAGTGCGAGCGCGCCGGTGTCGAGCGGGCCGTGGATGCGGTGCGTCCACAGCACGGTGTAGCGGGACCTGCTCTCCGCGAAGGCGTCGCTGAGCCAGATCGCCTCCTGCTCGTGGGTCATGGGGTGGATGGCCAACGCGTGCTCCCGGTTCGGGTCGTCGGGGTACGGGCCGCGTTCGACAGTGCATCGCGGTCGAGCTTGCCGTTGGGGGTCAGTGGGAACCGGTCCAGAGCCCGCACGATCGTCGGGACGAGCGGCCGGGGCAGTCGGTTCAGCAGGTCGCGGCGCAACGCCGCGGGCCCGCGCGCATCGTCGCCGGGCACGTAGAACAGCGCCAGGGCCTGGTCGACGACAGTCACGGTGCAGTCCCGTACGCCAGGTGACTGTCGGGCCGCCGCCTCGACCTCCGCGGGTTCGATGCGATGGCCGCCGACCTTCAACTGGCGGTCGCGCCGGCCCCGGAAGCGCAGGAGCCCGGCCGGATCGATCAGGCCGTAGTCGCCGGTGCGGTACACCCGCACCGTCTCGCCGCCGATCTCCACCGGCACGAACGCGCGGGCGGTCAGCTCCGGCTCGCCCAGGTAGCAGGTGGCCAGGCCGTCGCCTGCGACACAGATCTCGCCGGTCTCCCCGGGCGGGCAGATCCGGCCCTGCCCGTCGAGCACCAGTACGGTCGTCGCCGGCACGGGTGAGCCCAGCGGGATGTCCCCACCGTCGGCGCAGTCTTCGAGCCGCACCCGGTACGTGGTGGTGTGCATGCAGCTCTCGGTCGGACCGTACCCGTTGAGCAGTTTGGTCCGCGGGTGGCGGCGCAGGAACCGGGCAGCGTGCGGCGCGGGCAGGCGCTCCCCGCCCACCAGCACCGTTCCCAGCCCGGCGAAGCTGTCGAGGGCCTCGTCGACGAAGAGCGCGAACAGCGAGGTCGTCAGGCGCAGCGTGGTCGCGCCGTGCCGCTCGACCATCCGGCGCAGTTCTCCGGGGGTGAGGTAGTCGCCGTCGACGAGCAGCGACGTGCCGCCGGTCATGAGCTGGCCGAACAGCTCGTAGCTGTACATGTCCCACCACGGCGGCGCCCCCTGGGGCATCGCGTGACCGGGGCCGAAACCGGGCGGCGGAGTGCCACGGAACATCCGCGTCAACGCCCGGTGCGGCAGCACCACGCCCTTGGGCCGGCCGGTGGTGCCCGAGGTGAAGACGACCGTCGCCGCCGCCTCGCCGTCGATCCCCGTCCCGGGCGCGGTGGGCGGGTGTGCCGCGCCGGCCGGTCCAGGGGCCGTATCGGTCGCCGTCAGCGGCAGGACCGTGCGGTCGCCCCAGTCCTGACCTGGATCGGTGGTGAGCACCAGGGCGGACCCGACACGATCGATGATGGCGAGCCGGCGCGGCGTCGGCCAGCGCGGGTCGATGGTCGTGTACGCCGCGCCGCACCACAGTACGCCGAGTTGGGCGGCGACCAGCTCCGGGCAGCGGTGTGCGCAGAGCGGGACGATCGCACCCGCACCGATCCCTTGTGCGCCGAGGCGTGCGGCCACGGCGAGTGCCCGCCGGTGCAGCTCGGCGTACTCGACCGGCGACCCCTGGTGCACGAGGGCGGTGGCGCGCGGAAACCGCTCGGCCGCCCGGACAACCGCCTGGTGGACCAGTGCCTGCCCCGCACCGTCAGCCGGCGTCACCGGCGGACCTCGCCGACACGAGGGCGATGAAGTCGCCGAACACGTCGTTGTCCAGCAGATCGACCGGGGTCAGCACGACTCCGGTCGCGCTCTCGATCCGCGCGCAGATCCGCAGCGCCTGCAGCGACGTGCCGTCGTGGTCGTAGAAGCTGTCCGCGGGATCGACCTCGGCCAGGCCGAGGACGTCGGCGATGACGTCCGCGACGACCTGCGGGGTGGGCCGCGTCACCGGGCAGCCTCCGCACCGATCGCAGCGGCGAGCGCGACGACCGTACGGTTGCGCAGGATCAGCCGCATCGGCAGGCGGTTGCCGACGCGGTCGGTGAGTTCGACCATCACCTGCACGGCGGTCAGCGAGTTGCCTCCGGCGACCTCGAAGAAGGGGTCCTCGTCGCCGAAGTCGGCGTGGCCCAGCACCTTCTCCCACACCCCACGCACCTCGTTGACGAGGTGCTGCGGCGGATTCTGAGTGGTATTGGACATCGTCACTCCGTTCTCCACAGGCCGATGGTCAGTCGCGGCGGGCGGCACGGTCGAGGCGCTCCGTCAGCGCGGCGGCGAGCGCCGCGACGGTCGGGTACTTGAACAGGTCGGTGACCGGCACCTCGACCGCGAACTCCCGTCGGATCTCGCGGTGCACCTGGATGAGCGTCATCGAGCTGGCGCCCAGCGCGAACAGGGGCACGTCGCGCGGCAGGCGCTCGGGCGCGGCGCCGAGCGCCCGCGCCCAGAGGTCGGCGAGTTTCCGCTCGACCACGCCGCGTGGCTGTGCGTCGGCGGCGACCGGGAGACCCACCTCCGGCACGGGCAGGCGGCGGGGATCGGCCTTGCCGGTGTTCCCGGTCGGGATCCGGTCGATCGCGACGAGGTAGGCGGGAACCAGTTCGGCGGGCAGGTCCCCGGCGAGGTGCGCGCGGAGCCGCGCCGTGTCGAGACCGTCGACGGTAACCACGTACGCCACGAGCGCGTCGGGCCGTCGGGGATGGATCGCGACGAGGGCGTCGACGATCCCGGGGAAACGCAGCACGACGCGCCGCACGCCCTCCAGCTCGACGCGCAGTCCGCGGACCTTGACCTGGCCGTCCTCACGGCCCAGGAAGGCGACGTTGCCGTCACCGCACAACCGGGCCAGGTCGCCCGTGCGGTACAGGCGGCCCCGGCCCTGGCGGCTGACGGTGTCGGGCACGAACACCTTCGCGGTCAGCTCGTCGCGGTTGACGTAGCCCAGCGCCAGCCCGACGCCCCCGATGTGGAGTTCGCCGGGGAATCCCGGCGGCAGCAGTTGTCCGCCCTGGCCGAGGACGTAGGCCCGCATCCCGGCCACGGGCCGACCGATGGGCGGGTCCGCGTCGGGATCCAGCGGCCCGTCGGCCAGGACATGGAATGTCGCGTCGATGGTGGTTTCGCTGGGCCCGTAGAGATTCACCACGCGGGCGCGGGTGGCGACGGCCGCCGCGGCGGCCGTCTCACGGGTCAACCGCTCCCCGCCGCAGAAGACCCAGCGCAGGCGCGGACAGTCCCAGTCGGAGCGTTCCGCGAGCATCGCGCCGAGCAGGGTCGGCACGAACTGCGCCACACTCACGTCGTGGGTGCGCAGGTCGGCGTGCATCAGGGCCGGGTCGCGGTGGGCGTGGGCGGGAGCGACGACGACGGCGGCGCCGATGACCAGCGGAGTCAGGTATTCCCAGATGGAGGCGTCGAACACCGGTGAGGTCTTGAAGTAGAACCGGTCGGTGCGGTCGAGGCCGAACTCGTGCTGCTTGAAACGCAGGTGGTTGAGGATGGCACGGTGCGGGACGACCGCCGTCTTCGGCAGTCCCGTGGTGCCCGAGGTGGTGATCAGGTACGCCGGAGCGGCGGGATCGGCGACGACGTGGGTGAGCGGAGCCGCCACCCCGGCCGGCGGAGGCGCCTGCGCCGCGACGACCGCGGGCAGCCCGGCCGGGGCGTCGGCGGTCGCCGTGACGACCGCAGCGCCGGCCGCGGCGTCGCTCAGCAGGAAGGAGCGTCGGCCGGCAGGTTGTTCCATGTCCACGGGCAGGAAGGCGTGGCCGCACCGCAGGACCGCGAGCACGGCCGCGAGGAACGCCGCGGAGCGCGCCATGCACAGCGCCACCACCGACCCGGGTGGTAGGGACAGGGCGCCGATCTCCGCGGCCAGGAGGTTGGACCACCGGTCCAGCTCGGCGTAGCTCAGGGTGCGATCGCCGGCGACGAGCGCCAGCGCGTCGGGCCGGTCGGCGGCGCACGCACGGAACGCCTCGATGATGCCGGGGCCGTCGTGGGCCGGCGGCCCCACGGACCAGTCGGTGAGGATGCGCTCCTCGGTCTCGGGGCCTGCCAGCCGCACCGTCAGCGGGGTGCCGGCGTCGGTGAGGAGCTGGGCCAGCACTGTCTCGAACCCGCGGGCGATGGCGTCGGCCTCGGTGGCCTGGAACAGGTTCGTGCAGTAGTCGAGCCGCCCGGTGAGCACTCCCCCGCGCAGGTTGATGGAGAGCAACAGCTCGGCCTTGCTACCCCGGGTGGCGAACTCGACCGGCTCGCTGACGACGCCGGGCAGGGTGAGGAGGGGGAAGGACGCGTCGTTGAAGGAGAGCACCGCCGGCAACGGAGGACGGCCCGGCTGGATCATGCGTCCGCCCGACCGTGCCGTCTCCAGTGCGACGCCCTGGTGCTCCACCCCGTCCATGACACGGTCCTGCACCAGGCGCACGTACTCGCCGAGGCTGGGGGTGGCCAGGCTGGGCGCGCGAAGCCGAAGCATGTCGGAGAACAGGCCGACGACGTGTCGGTACCGTGTCCGTCTCCAGTCGACGCCGGGAAAGGCGACCACGACGTCATCGCTGCGGGTGTAGTGCTGCAACACCAGCGTGTACGCGGCCATGCAGGCAGAGAAAGGCGTCACCTCGATGCGGGCGGCTCGGGCGTCCAGGTCGGCGGGCAGCCGCACCGCGATCGACGCGACGCGTGGCTCGACGGCGGCCGACCCGACGGTGCTCGGGGCGATGCCGCAGCCCGGGTCGACCCCGTCCAGGGACTCCTGCCAGAACCGCTGCGCGGCCCGGCCGGCCGGGGAGGCAGCGAAGTCCTGCTGCCACCGCACGTAGGAGAAGTAGTCGGGGCCGTCGGTCTCCGGTTCGGCGACGCCCGCGTACGCATGCGACAACTGGTCCAGGAACACGGGCAGCGACGGCGCGTCCACCGCGAGGTGGTCGAAGACGATCAGCAGCAGTGCCGCCGCCTCGTGCTGACGCAGCAGGTGGGCCCGCAGCCGTACGGAGTCCTCGGCCACGAACGGCACCGCGCACAGTGCCGTAAGGTGCGCGTCGAGGTCGTCCGCCACCACGTCCGTGGTCCGCAGCAGCGACGCGGGTGCCGGCTGGAGCACCTGATAGGTGACGGACTGCTCTTCCTGGAGTCGGACGCGCAGTTGTGGCTGACGCCGGACCACCTCCGTGAGGGCCCGGTCCAGGCGCCCTTCGTCCAGGGCACCTGTCAGCCGGTACGCCACGGCGACGTTGTAACCCGCGCCGTCCGAGACGAACTGCTGTGCGACATGCACGGCGCGCTGCTGGACGCTGAGCGGCACGCGGGCGTGGTCCGGCGGCGTCGGCTTCACATGCTCCCCCCGTCACGTGCGGCTCGGATGCGCCTCGCCAGCGGTCGTACGGCCCTACCGTCCCATCCATGCCGAAGTGAGTGGCCCGATCGATCGGCGGCCGTGCGAATTATTGGGCGATCGAAGCACGTCTTTCAATATAGTGTGATTTCTTTCACACCGGTTGATCGTCCGAGATTCCACCGATAGCTTGACCAGGAGCGATTTACGTCAAAGTCTCATGCTGAATGGCGGAATCGTCGACTGCCCGGCGCGGCAAATCCGCGACGGCATCGCGCTCTGCCGGAGGGGCGTGCCTCGAATTTCGCGAAGTCAAATAGATAGCATGCGTATTACCGGTGACGCCTGCGCTACCACGGCCGGTCTTGTTGCGCGCACAACAGGCAAAGGAGACCGAACCTGATGGCACTGATCGACCTGCTGTCCGAACTCGCGGGCCTGGGTATGCGCCTTTCCGCACAGGGCGACAAGCTGCGGATAACCGGCCCGCGCGAGCGGCTCACCGAGCCGCTGCGGGCCCGCCTCGCCGCGCACCGAGACGAGGTGCTGCAGTTCGTTCGCGAGCAGGAGCACGAAGAGCGGCGTCGCAGTGTGCGCATCGTCCCGGTCGACCGCACCCGACCGCTGCCGGCCTCCTACGCGCAGCGGCGCCTCTGGCTGATCGAGCAACTCGCGACCGACGTGCCGATCTACAACATGTACATGGCACGCACCATCACCGGTCCGCTCGACACCGACGCGATGCGGTCTGCCGTCGAGACCATCACGTCCCGGCACGAGATCCTGCGCAGCGCGCTCGTGGAGGACGGCGACGACCTGTTCCAGGTGCCGGACCCGGCCGGACGCCCCGCGTACACCGAGCACGACCTGCGGGGAGCCGCCGACGAGGCGGTCCGGCACCTGCTGCACGACATCGTCGCGACCCGCTTCGACCTGTCGCGGGCCCCGCTCATCCGCTTCGACCTCATCCGCACCGGCGCCACGGACTGGATCCTCGTCATCACCCAGCACCACGTCATCTCCGACGGCTGGTCGGCGGGCATCATCCGCAAGGAGATCTCGGAGCTGTACTCCGCCGCCACCGAGGGCCGCGAGCCGGACCTGCCCGACCTGCCGGTGCAGTACGCCGACTTCGCCGCGTGGGAGCGGCAGTGGATCACCGGCGAAGTGGCCGAACAGCAGCGCGAGTTCTGGCGCGGCCAGTTGGCGCAGTTGCCGCCGGCCCTGGAGCTGATGCCCGGCCGGCCCCGGGCCGCGGTGCAGAGCTACCGCGGTGACGCGCTGGTGTTCACCTACGACGCGGAGCTGATGAAGCGGCTGCGGGAGCTGTGCGCCGAGTGCGGCACCACCCAATACGGCGCCCTGGTCGCGGCGTACGGCCTGCTGCTGTCGCGCATGACCCGCGCTGACGACCTCGCGATCGGGAGCCCGCTGGCCAGTCGGCCCTACCCGGTGCTGGAGAACACCCTCGGCCTGTTCTTCAACTCGATCACCGTACGGATGCGGCCCGATCCACAGCAGACGGTCCGCGAGTTCCTCGCTGCGGTCCGCCGCAACGTCTTCGACGCCTTCGCCCACCAGGATCTCCCCTTCGACCAGGTGGTCCAGGCGGTCGCGCCGGATCGCAGCGTCTCGCACTCGCCGCTGTTCCAGGCCATCTTCATCCTGCAGAGCTACCCCGAGACCGGGCTGTCGCTGACGGGCCTGGAGACCGGCCAGGCCGTCGCGCCGGTCTACGCGACGCAGTACGACATCATGTTCAAGTTGCGGGAGGACGGCGACCTGGGCAGGGGCTTCCTCGTCTACAACAGCGAGATGTTCGCCAAGTCCGACATGTCGCGCCTGGTCGACTGGTTCGCGCGCGTGGTCCGGCTGATGGCGGCCGACCCCGACGCCATGCTCGGCGACCTGGTGCTGGCCGGTGCCGAAGACCTTGCCCACGTGGCCCGGTGGAACGTCGCCACAGCTCGGGAGCTGCCCGCCCTGCCGGTGCACCGGCGGATCCTGGCCCAACTGCACGCCGCCCCCACCGCACCCGCGGTGACGTTCCGCGGCCGCACCCTCACCGGTGCCGCACTGGCCGAGCGCGCCCAGGCCATCGCGGCAGGTCTCGTCGCGGCGGGGCTACGCCCCGGCGACCGCGTCGGCGTCCTGGTCCCCCGATCCACCGATCTCGTCGCGACCCTGCTCGGCGTACTCAGCGCCGGTATGACGTACGTGCCCAACGACGGCGCGGCACCGCAGCAGCGGTCGGCGGACAGCCTGGCCATCGCGGAATGCGCCGCGCTGATCGTCGAACACCCCGCCGTGCCGTCACCGCCGTTCGGCGGCCGGGTCCTGCCGCTGACCGAACTCACCGGTCACCCGCCGCTGAGCACCCTTCCCGAGGTCCCGGCGGACAGCACCGCATACGTCATTTTCACCTCGGGCTCGACCGGGGTGCCGAAGGGCGTCCGCGTCGCACAGCGCAACCTGACCAACTTCTTCGCGGCGATGGACGAAACGGTCCCGCTTCCGCCACGGCCGGTATGGCTCGCGGTCACCAACGTCACCTTCGACATCGCGGTACTCGAACTGCTGTGGACCCTCAGCCGCGGCGTCCACGTCGTCCTCGGCGAGAGCATGGAGACGCTGCACCGGTTGGCGGAGACCGACACCGAGCCGGTCAAGGTCCCCGACCTGATCGAGACCGCCGGGGTCACCGCGCTGCAGGCGACACCCACGTTCGTCCGCACCGTGCTGCGGATGCCCGACGGGCCCCGGGCGCTCGCCCGGCTGCACACCTTGCTGGTCGGCGGTGAGCCGCTGGACCCGGCGCTTGCCACCACGCTGCGCGAACTCGGCATCCCCGAGGTGCTGAACATGTACGGTCCGACCGAGACCACGGTGTGGTCCACCGCCTGGCAGCTCGACTCCGGGCCGCCGCTGGTGGGCAGGCCGCTCGCCAACACCACGGTGCACATCGTCGATGCCTTCCTGCGTCCGGTCCCCGTCGGCATGTTCGGCGAGCTCGTCATCGGCGGCGCGGGGGTCAGCCAGGGCTACGTCGGGGACCCGGAACTGACCGCGCGACGCTTCGTCTCGGCACCGCACCTCGACGACGGAGCCACCGTCTACCGCACCGGCGACCTCGCGCGGATCACGCCCGACGGCACGATCGAACTGGTCGGTCGCTTCGACAACCAGGTCAAGCTCAACGGGCACCGAATCGAGCTGGAGGAGATCGAGCGGGCGGTGGCCGCTCTGCCCGGTCTACAGGACTGCGCCGTGGTCGTGCAGACCGACGGCGACCAGAGCCGCCTCGCCGCCCACTGCGTCACCGCCGGCGGCGCACCGGTGGACGAGGAATGGCTGCGGGTCGAGCTGGCGCGCACGCTGCCGCCCCAGATGATCCCCGGCCTGGTGTCCACCATCCCCGCGCTGCCGGTCTCTCCCAACGGAAAACTCGACCGCAAGGCGCTTCCCAGGATCGAGGCACGCGCCGTCGGGTCCGAGCCGGTCACGGCGGATGGCGACCTCGAAGAGGCACTGCTGACGGCCTGGCGCCGGGTGTTGGGCGACGAGCGCATCGGGGTGACCGACGACTTCTTCCGCTCCGGCGGCAACTCCCTGCTGGTGGTCCGCCTGCTCAGTGAGGTGCGTGCGCAGGCCGCGCCCCAGGCGCGCATCGTCGACCTGTTCCGCTTTCCGACGGTACGTACGTTCGCGGCGCACCTGACGGGTGGGGCCACCGATCAGCCTGGCGTGGCAGCGGGCCACGACGAGGCACAGCGCGCGCGCCTGCGCCGGCAGCAGCAGGTGCGCCGCAAACGGCAGGCGCGCACCGGAGGCTAGCGACGCCGCACGCTCAGCGGTAGACGACGTTCAAGCGCTCGTTCAGCTCGGCCAGGGACGCCAGGATCGCCTCGTGCGTCGTCGCCGTACCGTGCACCAGACCGATGCTGTTGGCGGTGCCGTCGCGCCAGTCCAGCGCCCGGCCCGGCTTCGAGCGCAACTCGATGCTGCGGATACCGCCGACGTCGCGGGCTCGCACGTCGTTCCAGGACACCAGGGTCTTCGCTTCGACCGGCGGTGCCAGCAGGTAGGCGAACTCCATGCGCTTCCACACCAGGGGGGGCACCGTCACCGGCTCGCCCGTCGCGAGCCGCAGCACGGTCCGCACGAGGTCGAAGCCGGACGCTCGGCGTAGCAGCACCGGAACGTAGCCGCCCATCCGGCCGTTTACTTCGATCACGCTAGGGCCGGCCGGGGTCAGCTTGACCTCGGTGTGCGTCACGCCGTGCCGGACCCCCAGCGCCCGCAGTGCGGCACTGGCGACCTCGACCGCGGCTGCCTCGTCGCGCTCCGACAGCGTGCAGGGAAGCACGTGCCCCGTCTCGCGGAACGGTGGCGCGAGCGGGAGCTTGGAGGTCACGCAGACGGTCTGGACGTCCTCGCCCTGCACCACGGATTCGACCGAGACGTAGTCACCCCAGCATTCCCCAGCCACCGACGGATCTCCGGTCAGCAACTCCTCCAGGACGAAGTCGCCGGTGCCACGCGCTACGAACTCGGCCACGTAGCTGCGGCACCGCTCCAGCGACTCGATGCGGGCGGTGTCCACGCTGCCGGCACCGTTGCGCGGCTTCAGCACCGCCGGCAGTCCGATCTCGGCGAGTGCGGCCACCGCGTCGTCGACCGTACTCACCAGCCGCGCCTGCGGCGAGGGCACCGCCGCCGCGTTCAGCAGTGTGCGCTGCAAGAACTTGTCGATCAGGGCGGGCACGGTCGCCGGGCTGTGGAACGGCAGCCCGCAGCGCTGGGCGATGCGGGCAGCCAGGTGCAGCCAGTTGTCGTTGAACGCCGCCACCCCGTCCGGGCTCAGGCTCGCGACCAGGTCGCAGATCTCGTCCTCGGACAGTCCGACAGCATCGACGACGCGAACGTTCTCGGGGATCACCCACATGTCCGAAGCTGCCGCGTCCTCGTGCCTCATCCGCAGGAACACGACATCACAGACGTCGCGCGCGGCCGACAGGACGGTCACCGCACTGGCCGAGCCTCTGTCGTAGACGATGAGGCACGTGGGAAGACTCATCTGGCCGGCTCCTCCAACCTTCGGCCCCGGGTTCGACGGGCACCCCTACCGCAGGCGGGGAGGGACGCCGACGTCGCCTGAACGGCCCGACCTCGACGTTCCGCGCCGCCCCCACCCGGTCGCAGAAGGCGCGACGCCCGCTACGCCAAGCCGAACGGACCGACCACGTACCCGGCCGTCCGCACTGGGCACGGTGGGCGAGACAGGACTGCCCGATGGTAGCGGTAATCGCGGGGTGGCAGGGGTCCCGAGGCGCCCTCGGCGGAAAGGGCGTGGACGGCTACCCGCCGGCCTGGCAATCCAGCGAGGTGCCTCCATGGAGCTGACGCCACCGAAGCTGGCGTCGCCCCGCGCCCCCGCGTGGTGGGTGGCTAGCGGCGCGGTGGGGCCGCGACGCTGGCGCGGGCGACCAGGCTCGGTGCGACCGTCTGCCGGAGCGGGCCGACGACCTGCGACGACTCGATCTGGGCGAGCAGCAGGTCCAGGCTCGCCCGGGCGACCGCGGCGAAGTCGGGCCGCACGGTGGTCAGCGGCGGGATGAAGTACGCCGCCTCCGGCACGTCGTCGAAGCCGACCACGCTGATGTCGTCAGGCACCCGCAGGCCGTGCTCGTGCAACGCCCGCAGCACGCCCAGCGCCAAATGGTCGTTGGCGGTGAACACCGCGGTGACCTCCGGTATCCGGGCGAGCATCTGCCCGCACCGGTAGCCGGCCGCCGCGGACCAGTCCGCCGGGATCAGCGGCGGCGCCTCGGCACCGGCTGACCGCAGGGCCTCCCGCCACCCCTCGATCCGGCCCGCGCTGTCGAACCAGTCCGGCGGGCCGGACACGTGCCAGACCGTCCGGTGCCCGGCGTCGAGGAGATGCTGCGTGGCGGCCCGGGCACCGGCGACCTGGTCGACCGTCACCAGCGGGATCGGCCGCCGCGGGTCGCCGTCGACGGTGACCAGGGGTACGTCCTTCGGTAGCCGTCCGAGCGCCTCCCCGGCCGACTCGACGGGCGCGATCACCACGATGCCGGCGACCCGGTGCGCGAGGTGCCGCTCCACCGCCGCAGAGATCGACTGGTGGTCGAGGTCGCTGACGCTGCCGACGCTGACCGCGAACCCCGCCTCGGCAGCCGCCTGCTCCAGCGCGGTCAGCAGCGACGCCGGGCCGAAAAGGGTGGTGTTCTGCGCGACCACCCCGATCACCTGGGACCGGCCGGTGACCAGCGCCCGCGCCGCGCGGTTGGGCCGGTAGCCGAGTTCGGCGATGGCCGCCTGGACCCGCAGCCGGGTCTGCTCGCGTACGTTGGGGTGCCCGTTGAGGACCCGGGACACCGTCTGGTGCGAGACGCCGGCGAGGCGAGCCACGTCCGTCATCGCGGGACTGCGCACGGCCGCCTCACTTCCCCCGCCTGCCCGTCGACGATCGCACACGTCGGCGTCGACGGGAGCGGCCATCGTGTTGCTGCCTCCGCCACGGCGACGTGTGCCGGGTGACCGGTGGAAACGCCGACAGTCTACGCCAGTCGTCCCGTCGGCCAGGGTGCGGCTGAGCCGGCGCACCAGACGGGACTGCCGGCGGCGCGCGCCCGGGGTGGGAGCGGTTTCCGATGGTTCCCCGCACCCCGCCCCGGAGCATTCGCCGTACGATCCTCAGGCTCTCGTACGCCCGGGACCGGTGGCCGGTGTCATGGCGTCGTCAGGGTGAACCGGCGCACCGTCACCTGGCCGCCCAACGACTGGGTGGCGTAGTTGAAGATGCCGAACCGGTATCCCATGAAGAACTGCCAGGCGTTGTTGAGGGTCAGGGCGTTGCCCAGCGGGACGAACGTGACCCCGTCGGTGCTGTACGAGAACCTCGCCTGGCGCCCCGAGCCGGGCCGGATGTCGGCGTTGGCGCGCAACCAGATCCGCCCGCCGGACACCGGTGCGCTGGCGATCTCGGTTCCGGTGCCGGTGGTGTTCCAGTTGTTGGTACCCATGGTCAGACCGTTGGTCATGACCACCCGCGTGGCCCCGTTGTCGCGCTTGACGCCGATCCACGCCGAGGTGTCGCGCAGCATCGCCAGCCCGGTCCGGTCGCCGTCGCGCATCGTGGAGTAGTCCAGTTCGATGATGCCCGTCGAGGTCGGGCCCTGGATGCGGTGGGTCACCGTGTTGCGCGCCCGGTAGAGGTCGTTGGTCACCGTCGCGGTCTGCAGCCGCAGCCCGTTCTCCACCGACCACCGGCTGTTGTCCGGGTTGTGGTTCCACTCGTACTGGACGCCGAGGGTGGTGCCGGGGAAGGTGTCGGTCCCGGTGAGCGGCTTGACCGGACGCGACGGCAGCGGGTTGGGGTAGTTGACGCCCCAGGCGCCGTTGACCGTCTGCACCTGGGGCCAACCGTCGCTGGTCCAGGTGATGGGGGCCAGCGTCGGCATCCGGCCACCGGGGTACGCGTCGGTGAACGCCATGTAGTACCAGCCGCCGTTCTGGGTCTGCACCAGTCCGCCCTGGTGCGGCACCCCACCGCCGGAGATCGGACCCGGCATGTTGAGCAGTACCTGTCGCTGCTCGTACGGGCCGAACGGGCCGTTCGTCGACTTCAGCACGTACTGGCCGTTGGCCGGGCGGGTGAGCCAGATGTAGTAGGCGCCGTTGCGCTTGTAGAAGCGCGCCCCCTCCAGCGTGCCGATGCTCGACGGTGTCTGGTACACCTGCTGGGCCCGCACCTGGGTGCGTCCGTCGGGCGACAGCTGGGCCACGCTGATCGTGCCGTTGCCGTACGCGACGTACATGGTGTCGTTGTCGTCGACGAGCATCCCGGCGTCGTAGTAGCAGTTGGGGATGGTGGTGTGGCGGCTCCACGTGCCGTCGACGGCGGACGCGGTGTAGATGTGCGTCTGGGCGAAGTCGATGCAGCCGGCCCAGTAGAAGGTGCGGTTGCTCGGCCGGTAGTTCAGCGTGGATGCCCAGATGCCGTCGACGTACCCGTGGCCGCCGTTGGCCAGGTCGTACTTGGTACCGAAGTCCAGTCGGGGCACCGAGTGCCCGGCGAACTCCCAGTTCACCAGGTCCCACGACCGCAGCACGGGGGCACCGGGCGAGTAGTGCATGGTGGAGGCCGACATGTAGTAGACGTCGCCGACCCGGATGATGTCGACGTCGGCGAAGTCCTGCCAGACGACCGGGTTGGTGAAGGTGCCGCCGGGGTTGCCGCTGTCACCGACGCGGACCAGCTGCCACTGCTGATGACCACCGTTGAAGTCGTCGTACTGCACGATGTTGCCGCCGTCAGCGGTGGAGGCGTTCTGCACCTCGACCACCTTGTTGGAGTTCCGGTTGATCAACCGCACGTACCCGTCGGCTGAGTCCGCCAGCCGGAACTGCTGGTTCGTCCCGTTGCCGTCGCTCCACTGCACGATGCTGGCGCCGTTGGCCGTGGAGAAGTTGTAGACGTCGAGCACCTTGCCCGAGTGGCGGGACTTCAACCGGTAGTACCCGCCGCCGGAGTCGACGAACTGCCACTGCTGCCCGTTGCCGTTGTTGCGCGACCACTGCGTGATCCGCGCCCCGTCGTTCGTGGCCCCGTTGTACAGGTCCAGCACCTTGCCGCTGTTGCGGTTCACCAACACGTACCACGCGCTGGTGTCCACCGTCGCCGCCGAAGCCGGCCCCGGAGACACCGCGACGAGCCCGCTCGCCGCGAGCACCGCGACCACCGCGGCCGAGACCCGCGACAACCAACCACGCCGTCGGGGCACTGCCCGCGAGGGCCCACCAATGGCAACCATGATCCTCCTTCGAGAGCGCTGACACGATCCGGATTCCGTCGGGAGCGTCACCCGGGCGCCTGCGTCCACCGCGCCGATCATTCATCACCGATGTGATCGCTCACAGCTTCGGCCACCGTCATGACGCGCAGAGTCGTACGACCCCGGCAAGGAGGTCTTCGGCCGGCCTGCCCTTGGAGGCCGATCGCCCCATCCATCGACTGTGAGCGATAACATGACGTTCGTCAAGACGGTACGCATGGGGCGGGACAGCGACCGGAACGCCGACGGGGCCCTCCCGGCACGGGAGGACCCCCCGGTGTCACCGACGGAATCGACAAGCGGGGCCAGGTCTAGGGCGCGCTGGTGGCTGCCCTCCTGCGCGGGTCAGAACCCCCGGGCGAGGCGGTAGTAGGCCTGGTTCCACCGGATCTCGTCGGCGAAGCGGCGTGGCTCGGTGTGCTCGTCGATGACGACCAGCTCGGTGCGTACCATCTCGGCCAGGTCGTGCAACTCCTCCACGCCCACCGCCTGGGACAGCACGGTGTGGTGCGGGGCGCCGGCGGTGATCCAGGCCTCCGCCGAGCCGGCCAGGTGCGGGCGGGGCCGCCACACGGCCCGGGCGACCGGCAACCGGCGCAGCGGGTGCGGCGGCGCCACCACGTCGACCTCGTTGGCCACAAGGCGGAAACGCTCCCCCATGTCCGCGAGGCCGAGCACCACCGCCGGGCCGGGCGCGGCGTCGAACACCAGCCGGACCGGGTCCTCGCGACCGCCGATGCTCAGCGGGTGGACCTCGACCTTCGGGGTGTCACCGGCGATCGTCGGGCAGACCTCGAGCATGTGGGCGCCGAGCACCAGCTCGTCACCCGGCGTGAGATCGTAGGTGTAGTCCTCCATGAAGGACGTCCCACCCTCGACGCCGACCGCCATCGACTTGAGCGTGTGCACCAGCACCGAGGTCTTCCAGTCGCCCTCGCCGCCGAAGCCGTAGCCGTCGGCCATGAGTCGCTGCACGGCGATGCCGGGCAGTTGGCGCAGACCGCCGAGGTCCTCGAAGTTGGTGGTGAAGGCCCGGAAGCCGCCCTCGTCGAGGAACACGCGCAGGCCCAGTTCGAGGCGCGCGGCGTAGCGCAGCGAGTCGTGGCGCGCCCCGCCGGGCCGCAGCTGCGGGTCGACCCGGAAGGTGTCGTCGTACTCCTTGACCAGGTCGTCGATCTGCGCGTCGGCCACCTGGTCGACGACCGCGACGAGGTCGTTGACGCCGTAGGTGTTGACCGAGACGCCGAAGCGCAGCTCCGCCTCGACCTTGTCGCCCTCGGTCACGGCGACGTCGCGCATGTTGTCGCCGAAGCGGGCCAGCCGCAGCGACCGCATCGCCGAGTAACCGAGCGCGGCCCGGGCCCAGGCGCCGACCCGGGCGGTCACCCGGGGGTCGCTGACGTGCCCGGCGACGGTCTTGCGGGCGACACCGAGCCGGGTCTGGATGAAGCCGAACTCGCGGTCACCGTGCGCGGCCTGGTTCAGGTTCATGAAGTCCATGTCGATCTCGTCCCAGGGCAGCAGGACGTTGGCCTGGGTGTGCAGGTGCAGCAGCGGCGTCCGCAGCGCGTCCAGGCCGGCGATCCACATCTTGGCCGGCGAGAAGGTGTGCATCCAGGCGATCACCCCGACCACACCCTGCGCGGCGGCGTCCCGACAGGCCTTGAGGATGTCGGCGCTGGAGGTCAGGACCGGCTTCCAGACCACCCGGACGGGGATCCCGGGCGCGTCGTCGAGCTGCTCGGCGATCTGCCGGGACTGCTCGGCGACCTGCCGGAGGGTGTCCTCGCCGTACAGGCCCTGGCTTCCGGTGAGGAACCAGACCTCGGGTTGGGGGTGCGTTGCCATGCAGTTGCCTTCCGCGAGATGGGCGGTCACTTGAAGCGGATGCCGATGAGGCGCTGGAGGAGGATGAAGGCGAAGAGCAGGCCACCGATCACGATCCTCGTCCACCAGGAGTTGAGGCTCCCGTCGAAGGTGATCAGGGTCTGGATCACGCCCAGCACCAGCACGCCCAGCACGGTGCCGAAGACGTAGCCGGACCCGCCGGTGAGCACGGTGCCGCCGATGACGACGGCCGCGATCACGTCCAGCTCCATGCCGATGGCGATCAGCGGTGCGCCGGAGAGCGTGTAGAACGACAGCAGGATGCCGCCGATGGCCGAGCAGAGCCCGCTGACCGTGTAGACGGCGATCCGGGTACGCCCCACCGGCAGGCCCATCAGCAGCGCCGACTGGGGGTTGCCACCGATCGCGTACACGGTGCGGCCGAAACGGGTGTACGCCAGCACGTACGCGGCGATGAGCACCACCACGAACGCGATCAGCACGATGATCGACACGAAGTTCCCGCGCGGGTCGCCGATGCGCTCCTGCGAGACGGCCGTCCAGAAGCCGTCGGTGATGGGGATCGACGCGTCGCTGATGAACGTGCACATGCCCCGGGCGAAGAACATGCCGGCGAGGGTGACGATGAACGGCTGGATCTCGAAGAAGTGGATCGCGCAGCCCATCAGGAACCCGAGCGTCGGGCCGATCAGCAGCGCGACGACCAGCACCAGGGCCGCGGGCAACCCGTCCTGGAGCAGCGACGCCGACACCATGGCGGTCATCGCGACGACGGAGCCGACCGACAGGTCGATGCCGCCGGTCAGGATCACGAAGGTCATGCCGACCGCGACGACCAGCAGGAAGCCGTTGTCGATGAAGACGTTGAAGACGACCTGGACGTTGGAGAACGCCCGGTACTGGGACACGCCGACGCCGTACATGACCAGCAGCAGGGCGAGGGTGGCCAGGACCGGGACGTGCCGCCGGGGCACCCCGGGTCGCCAGGCGCGACCGGTGGTCAGTGACGTGCTGCTCATGCCGGCACCTGCTCCTTCTCCCGCCGCCGCGCCGTGGGCCCGGGGGTGCTTCCGCGACGGCGGCGGCCGAACCTGGCCCGGAACGCCGGCGCCTGGATGAGGCAGACGGCGATGACGACGACCGCCTTGAACAGCAGGGCCGTCTGCGGCGAGATGTTCATGGCGTACACCGAGGTGGTGAGGGTCTGGATGATCAGTGCGCCGAGGATGGTGCCGCCGAGGGAGAACCGGCCGCCGGCGAGTGCGGTGCCGCCGATGACGACCGCGAGGATCGCGTCGAGTTCCACCCAGAGGCCTGCGGCGTTGCCGTCGGCGCTGGACACGTTCGCCGTCATCATGAACCCGGCGATCGCGGCGCAGGCGGCGCTGACCACGTACACGAGGAAGACGACGCGGCTGGATCGGATGCCGGCCAGCCGGCTCGCCTCGGCGTTGCCGCCGACCGACTCGACGATCAGACCGAGCGCGGTACGCCGGGTGAACGCGGCGATGAGCAGGGCCGCCGCGAGGGCGATGAAGACGGCCAGCGGCAGGGTCAGGAAGTGCCCGAGCCCGATCGCCCGGTACGGCCCGGAGTTGATCGTGATGATCTGGCCCTCGGTGACCAGTTGCGCGAGCCCCCGGCCGGCCACCATGAGGATCAGCGTGGCGATGATGGGCTGGATGCCGATGACGGCGACCAGCACCCCGTTCCAGGCGCCGAGCGCGAGCGCGGCGCCGAAGGCCAGCGCGAGCGCCGTGAGCACGGTCGCCGGGCTGTTCTGGTCGGGCGCCTCGCTGATGTAAAGGCAGGCGATGGCGCCGCTGATGGCACAGAGCGATCCGACGGAGAGGTCGATGCCGCCGGTGGCGATGACGAGGGTCATGCCCAGCGCCACCAGCATCAGCGGTGCGCTCAGCCGGAGGATGTCGACCGGGGTTCCGTAGAGGTGCCCGTTCTTGACCTCGATGGAGAGGAAGCCGGGCCGGTAGACCGTGTTGGCCAGGATCATGACCACCAGCACGAGCGCCGGCCAGAACAGGCGGTGGCCGGTCAGCGGGCGGAGGCGGTCGGCGACGGCGTTCACCGGATCACCTCCGCACCGGTGGTGCCGCTGGCGATGGTCCGCATGACGCGGTCGGCGTCGAGGGTGTCGTCGTTGTCGAGTTGGGCGACCATCGTCCGGTCACGCATCACGGCGACGCGGTGGCTCAGCCGCAGCACCTCCTCCAGCTCGGCGGAGATGAACAGCACCGCCATGCCGTCGTCGGAGAGCTGGACCACCAGTTTCTGGATCTCGGCCTTCGCGCCGACGTCGATCCCCCGGGTGGGCTCGTCGAGGATCAGCAGGCGCGGCTCGGTGATGAGCCAGCGGGCCAGGAGCACCTTCTGCTGGTTGCCGCCGGAGAGGTTGCGCACCGGCAGGTCCGGGTTCGCCGGCCGGATGCTGAGCGCCCGGATGTACTTCTCGACCAGCTCGTCCTGCCGGCGGCGGGGGATCGGCCGCAGCCAACCGCGTGCCGCCTGCATCGCGAGGATCATGTTCTCCCGCACCGACAGCTCGGGGACGACGCCCTCCGCGCGGCGGTTCTCGGAGCAGAACCCGACGCCGCGGTCGATGGCCTGGACCGGGTTACGCACCTGCGTCCCGCCGCCGTCGACGACGACCGTGCCGTGGTCGGCGCGGTCGGCGCCGAACAGCAGCCGCGCCACCTCGGTGCGGCCGGAGCCGAGCAGGCCGGCGAGCCCGACCACCTCGCCGGCGTGGATCCGCAGGCTGAACGGGGCGACCGCGCCCTTGCGGCCCAGTTCCGACGCGTCCACCAGCGGGGCCTCGTCGGACCGGACGGCGGCGGTCCGCTTCTGCTGCTCGTCGAGGCGCTCCAGGACGTCGAGCTCCTTGCCGATCATCTTCTCGACGAGGCTGAGCTGGGGCAGCTCCTCCGTCCGGTACTCCCCCACCAGGGTGCCGTTGCGCAGCACCGTGATGCGGTCGGCGATGCCGTAGACCTGGTCGAGGAAGTGCGTCACGAAGAGGATGCCGATGCCCTCGTCGCGCAGCTGCCGCATGATCCGGAAGAGCTGCGCGACCTCACCGGCGTCCAGGCTGGAGGTCGGCTCGTCGAGGATCAGCACCCGGGCCCGCACGTCGATCGCCCGGGCGATGGCGACCATCTGCTGCACCGCCAGGGAGTACGTGCCGAGCTGCGCGGAGACGTCGATGTCGAGGTCCAGCCGGGCCAGGAGTGCCCGCGCCCGCCGGCGCATCTCGCCCCAGCGGATCGCGCCGAGACGACGGGGCTCCCGGCCGATGAAGATGTTCTCCGCCACGGACAGGTTGGTGCAGAGGTTGACCTCCTGGTAGACGGTGCTCACCCCGGAGGCCGACGCCTGCATCGGGCCGCTGAAGGCGACCTGCTCGCCGTCGAGGACGACGGTGCCCTCGTCGAGGGCGTGGACGCCGGTCAACACCTTGATCAGGGTCGACTTGCCGGCACCGTTCTCGCCCATCAGGGCGTGGACCTCGCCCGGGAACAGCCGGAAGTCGACGTCGTGGAGCGCGCGTACCCCGGGGAAGGTCTTGCTGATCCCGGTCATGGTCAGGACCGGACGGCTATCCGTCATCCCATCGGACCTCTTCTGGATGGTGTCGGTAGGACAGGAACAAGCGACGGGCCGGGGTCGCCGCCAGCGGACGACGACCCCGGCGTCGGTCAGTACTTGCGGTTGGGCAGTGCCTCCTTGGCCTGCTCCTGGGTGAAGGTGGTCTCCTCGGTCTCGATCCGGGCCGGGACCTCCTCGCCGGCGTGGACCTTCTTCGCCAGGTCCATCAGCTGCGGACCGAGCAGCGGGCTGCACTCGGCGATGAAGTTGAACTTGCCGTCGGCGAGGGCCTGCATGCCGTCCTTCACCGCGTCGATGGTGATGATGGTGATGTCCTTGCCGGGCACCTTGCCGGCGGCGGTGATCGCCTCCAGCGCGCCCAGACCCATGTCGTCGTTGTGCGCGAAGAGCACGTCGATCTTCGGGTTGGCCTTGAGGAACTGCTCCATGACCTGCTTGCCGTCGGCCCGCTTGAAGTCGCCCGACTGGGAGGCGACGATCTTCAGGTTCGGATTGGCGGCGATCGCCTTGGCGAAGCCCTCCTTGCGGTCGTTGGCCGGCGCCGAGCCGGTGGTGCCCTGCAACTCGACGACGTTCACCGGCCCGCTGGCGCTCTTGGTCTGCTCCACCAGCCACTCGCCGGCCAGCCGGCCCTCCTTGACGAAGTCCGAGCCGAGGAAGGTCTTGTAGAGCGACTTGTCGGCCGAGTCGACGGAGCGGTCGGTCAGGATCACCGGGATGCCGGCGTCCTTGGCCTCCTTGAGCACGGTGTCCCAGCCGGACTCCACCACCGGTGAGAAGGCGATGACGTCGACCTTCTGCTGGATGAAGTTCCGGATCGCCTTGATCTGGTTCTCCTGCTTCTGCTGGGCGTCGTCGAACTTCAGCTCGATCCCCGCCGCGGCGGCGGCCTCCTTGATGGAGGTGGTGTTCGCCGTCCGCCAGCCGCTCTCCGCGCCGACCTGCGAGAAGCCCAGCGTGACCTTGCCGTCGTCGGCGGAGCCGTCGCCGGTGTCGCTGTTGCCGCAGGCCGCCACGCTGCCCGTGAGCAGCACGGTGGCGACGACTGCGAGCAGGGTGCGTGCCGTTCTCCTGGTTCTCATCGGTTCTCCTCGGTGGGGTGGTCCGGACACGTGGCGCGCGCGTGTCCCGGTGTGGTGGTGTGGTTGGTACGGGAAGGGGCCGTTCCCGGTCAGCCGGGTGCCGGGCGTTGGCCGTAGACGTTCTGGTACCGGTCGTGCAGCGAGCTGATGTCGGCCTGCGCCATCGGCAGCGGCTGCCCGAGCGCCCGTGCCAGGTGCGCGGTACGCGCGACGTCCTCGCACATCACCGCGGCCTTGACCGCCGCGCGGGCGTCCTTGCCGATCGTGAACACCCCGTGGTTGCGCATGAGCACCGCCGGCGAGCGGTGCCCGGACAGGGTGCTGACGATCCCCTTGCCGATGTCGTCACCACCGATCAGGGCGAACGGCCCCACCGGGATCTCCCCGCCGAACTCGTCGGCCTGCGCGGTCAGCCAGCACGGGATGGACTCGCCCCGGGCCGCCCAGGCGGTGGCGTAGCTGCTGTGCGTGTGCACGACGCCACCGACCTCCGGCATGGCCCGGTAGACGTAGGCGTGCGCGGCGGTGTCGCTGGACGGCGTGCCGCCCCCGTCGACCACCGTCCCGTTCAGGTCGCACACGACCATGGTGTCCGCCGTCAGGGCGTCGTAGTCGACACCGCTGGGCTTGATCACCATGAGGTCCTGGCCCGGCACCCGCGCCGAGACGTTGCCGGCGGTCCAGGCCACCAGCGCGTACCGGGTCAACTCGCCGTGCAGGCGGGCCACGGTCTCCCGCAGGACGCTCACCTGCCGCGCCACGTCGGTGTTCATCCGATCGCCTCCAGAACCGTGTCGGTCCGCGCCGCGGCCACTTCCAGGGCCGTGTTCCTGATCGCCCGCAGGCGGAGCATGACGTCGTTGCCGCCGCAGCCGAAGTGGTCGTGCAGCGCGCGGTACTCGGCGTAGAGGGCGTCGTACGCCCGCGCGTTGTCCGGGTCCGGCTGGTACACGCCCTCGTCCACCCGGCCCATCGCCGCCGAGGCCCGGTGGACGTCCGGGTACGCCCCGGCGGCGACGGCCGCGTGGATCGCCGAGCCGAGCGCCGGTCCCTGGGCGGAGCCGATGATGCCCAGCGGGCGGTTGGTGACGTCGGCGTAGATCTGCATGAGCAGCCGGTTGGCGGCGAGACCACCGGCGACGACCAGGTCGGTGACCGGTATCCCGGCCTCGACGAAGGCCTCGATGATCATCCGGGTGCCGAACGCCGTGGACTCCAGCAGCGCCCGGTAGACGTCCTGCGGCCGGGTGGCCAGGGTCAGCCCGACGATCAGGCCGCTGAGGTCGTGGTTGACCAGCGGCGACCGGTTGCCGTTCCACCAGTCCAGCGCGATGAGGCCGTGGGCCCCGACCGGTTGGCCGGCGGCCAGTTCGGTCAACCGCTCGTGCGACGCGATCCCGGCCGGCGCGGCGTTCGTGACGAACCAGCCGAAGATGTCGCCGACCCCGCTCTGCCCGGCCTCGTAGCCCCAGGCGCCCGCGCTGATGCCGCCGTCGACGACACCGCACATGCCGGGCACCTCGGCGGGGTGGGTGCCGTTGAGGACGTGGCAGGTGGAGGTGCCCATGATCGCCACCAGTCGACCGGGGCTCAGTGCCTGGGCGGCGGCGGCGGTGACGTGGGCGTCGACGTTGCCGACCGCGACCGCGATGCCCGCCGGCAGCCCGGTCCAGGCGGCGGCGCGGGCGCTGAGGGCGCCGGCCCGCTCGCCCAGGGGCAGGAGCCGACCGTCCAACTTGGTCACGAAGTCGGCGAAGCCCGGGTTGAGGGCGCTCAGGTAGTCGGTCGACGGGTACCGGCCGTCCTGCCGGATGCCCTTGTATCCGGCGGTGCAGACGTTGCGGGTCTCCTCGTCGCACAACTGCCAGACGATCCAGTCGGCGGCTTCGACGAAGCGCTCGGCACGGCGGTAGACCTTCGGATCCTCCTCGAGGATCTGGAGGCCCTTGGCGAACTGCCACTCGGCGGAGATCTTGCCGCCGTAGCGGCCGATCCACGGCTCGTGCCGCTCGTGGGCCAACGCGTTGATGCGGTCGGCGTGCGACTGGGCGGCGTGGTGCTTCCACAGCTTCACCCAGGCGTGCGGCCGGTGGCGCAGCTCCGGAACCTCGCACAGGGGGGTGCCGTCGGCGAGCGTCGGCAGGACGGTGCAGGCGGTGAAGTCGGTGCCGATGCCGATGACCTGCGACGGGTCCACACCGGCGTCGGCCAGGGCGGCGGGCACCGCGTGCCGCAGGACGTCGCGGTAGTCCTCCGGGTCCTGCAGGGCCCAGTCGGGGGGCAGTGCCGGGCCGCCGTCGGGGAGCACGGTCTCGATCACGCCGCGGCGGTACTCGTGCACGGCGGTCCCGACCTCGGCACCATCGCGAACCCGGACCACCAGCGCCCGTCCGGAAAGGGTGCCGTAGTCGACTCCGACCACGTACCGCTCGCCCGCACCGTCCACACTGCTCATGTCCACCTCCGATCAATGACCGGCATAGTGTTAACGCTCACATACAGCGCCGTCAAGACGTCGGCCGACAACAGCTCAGTAACGGAAGGATAGGCGGAGCGTGTGGCCCGGACCAGAGGCGTCACGCCCGGTCACCATCCCCGCGCTCCCGGCTGCCCGGACGGGGTGCCGGCACTCGCCCAGCGGGGGCGTGGGGACGGAGCGCCCAGCGCCGCAGCCCCAGCGACGAATCGATGATTGTTAGCGAGAACATTCAGCCCTCATCCACGCTCCCGCGGTCGCACGACACCAGTCGAGCGCGGACCGATCCCCTGGGGGCGCCAACTTCGGGGCGCGCACTGAGCTGCGAGGCTCTCCAACCAAAGCCGACCCGGACCGCCACCGCCCGCCGCGCGGACGACCCGGCATCGTCACGAGTGATTTACATCAATAGATGTCAGCGATAACATCCGTCTCATCGCGTCGGGTCCCCGGGCGACCACCGAGCCGGAGCCGACCGGGAACGCGACGACGGACGGCGAGCGACGTGATCCGGCACGAGGTCGGCCGAGGGCCCGGACGAGCCCGTCCCGAGGTAGGCCATCGAAGTCCGCGGGCAGGCCGGGCGACCATCGCACCGGCCACGCCCCGTGACGCCCTCGTTCGTCGTATCCCGGCGCCGGCGCCCGACCCGACGCCACTCACCGCTCCGACCGAGGAGGAACACGTGCGCACACCGAGACAATGGTTGGCCGCCCTGGGCATCCTGGCGGTGACCCTCGCGGCGGCCGTCGCGGACGGGGCCGTCGCGCCCCGTCCGGCACAGGCGCTGGAGAACGGCGTCGCCCGTACGCCGCCGATGGGTTGGAACACCTGGAACACGTTCGGCTGCAACATCAACGAGACGCTCATCCGCCAGACGGCCGACGCGATCGTCGCCAACGGGCTGCGCGACCTCGGGTACCGGTACGTCGTCGTCGACGACTGCTGGTTCAACCCGGACCGGGACGCGCAGGGCAACCTCCAGGCGCATCCGCAGCGCTTCCCGAGCGGGATGAAGGCGCTTGGCGACTACCTGCACTCGCGCGGCCTGCTGTTCGGCCTCTACCAGGCGCCGCTGGACCAGACCTGTGCGCAGTACTTCGACGCCTTCCCCGGCTCGACCGGCAGTCTCGGGCACGAGTACCAGGACGCCCGGCAGTTCGCCGCCTGGGGCGTGGACTACCTGAAGTACGACTGGTGCTCCCCCACCGGGACCATCAACGACCAGGTCGCCAGGTTCGGCATCATGCGGGACGCGCTGGCCGCCGCCGGCCGGCCGATCGTCTACAGCATCAACCCGAACAGCATCCACGAGAAGACCGGGCCGCAGCGCAACTGGAGCGACGTGGCGAACCTCTGGCGGACCACCGAGGACATCACCAACGCGTGGGACACCGGCCAGACCAACGGCTACCCGATGGGCATCCGGAACATCGTCGACGTCAACGTGCCGCTGGCCGGGTACGCCGCGCCGGGCGGGTTCACCGACCCGGACATGCTGGAGGTCGGCAACGGCGGGATGAACGACACCGAGATGCGCAGCCACTTCGCGCTCTGGTCGATCATGGCGGCGCCGCTCATGATGGGCAACGACCTGCGCTCGGCCAGCGCGGCGACGCTGAGCATCCTGCGGAACCAGAACCTGGTCGCGATCAACCAGGACCCGCTCGGGCTCCAGGCGGTCCAGGTGTCGAACGACGGCACCCGGCGGGTGCTGGCGAAGCGGCTGGCCAACGGTGACGTCGCGGTCGCGCTGTTCAACCAGGGCAGCTCCACCACGACGATCTCCACGACGGCGGCGGCGATCGGCAAGAGCGGCACCTCGTTCACCCTGCGCGACGCGTGGACCAACGGCACCTCCACCAGCGCCGGAACGATCTCCGCGAGCGTCCCGGCGCACGGCACGGTGGTGTACCGGGTCAGCGGCGGCGGCACCACGAACCCGCCGCCCCCCACCACGTTCCGGCTACGCAGCGAATCGGCCGGACGATGCCTCGACGTCGACAACTCCAACACCGCCAACGGCACCGGGACGCTCATTTGGGACTGTCACGGCAACGCCAACCAGCAGATCAGCCAGAGCGGGCAGGCGCTGCGCGTCCTCGGCAAGTGCCTGGACGTCCCGAGCACCGCCGCCAACGGCACCCGGGTGCAGCTCTGGGACTGCAACGGCGGCACGAACCAGCAGTGGACGTTCAACGGCAACGGCACGGTGAGCAACGTCCGCTTCCCGTCCCTGTGTCTGGACGTCAACAACGGCGGCACCGCCAACGGGACCACGGTCATCCTCTGGTCCTGCCACGGCGGCACCAACCAGCGGTGGAGCCGGGTGTGACCGGCGGCCAGCTGACACGTGCACGGCGGATCACCACGAGAGCTCGGCACGCCATCGCCGTACTCGCCGGACTGATCTGCACCGTCGCCCTCCTGCCCGGCACCGCGCAGGCCGACAACCCGATCGTCCAGCACATCTACACCGCCGACCCGGCGCCGCTGGTACACAACGGGCGCGTCTACGTCTACACCGGGCACGACGAGGACGGCTCGACGTACTTCACCATGCGCGAGTGGCGGGTCTTCTCGTCGGCCGACATGGTCAATTGGACCGACCACGGCGTACCGATGAACCTCGGCACCTTCGCCTGGGCGGACGCGGACGCCTGGGCCGGCCACGTCGTCCCGCGCAACGGGAAGTTCTACTGGTACGTCCCGGTACGGCAGCGCGGCGGCGGAATGGTGATCGGCGTCGGTGTCGCCGACAGCCCGACCGGGCCGTTCCGGGACGCGCTCGGCCGCCCGCTGGTCGGCAACGGTGAGATCGACCCGCACGCCTTCTTCGACGACGACGGGCAGGCGTATCTGTACTGGGGCAACCCGAACCTGTGGTACGTGCGGCTCAATCCCGACATGATCTCGTTCTCCGGCAGCCCGACCCGGATCCCGCTCACCACCGCCGGGTTCGGCACCCGGACCGGCAACCCGAGCCGCCCGACCCTCTACGAGGAAGGCCCCTGGGTCTTCAAGCGCAACGGGCTCTACTACAACGTGTTCGCGGCGGAGTGCTGTTCCGAGTTCATCGGCTACTCGACGGCGCCCGGCCCGACCGGACCCTGGACGTACCGGGGCACCGTCATGCCCCGGCAGGGCGCCAGCTTCACCAACCATCCCGGCATCGTCGACTTCAACGGCGGGTCGTACTTCTTCTACCACAACGGGGCACTGCCCGGCGGCGGCGGATTCACCCGCTCCGTGGCGGTGGAGAAGTTCGCCTACAACTCCGACGGCACCATTCCCACGATGAACATGACCACCGCCGGCGTCCCGCAGGTCGGCACGCTCAACCCGTACACCCGGCAGGAGGCCGAGACGATCGCCTGGGGTTCCGGCATCGAGACCGAGCCGTCCAGCGAGGGCGGCATGAACGTCGGCTACCTCGCCAACGGTGACTACATCAAGGTCAAGGGCGTCGCCTTCGGCGCCGGCGCGACCTCCTTCAGCGCCCGGGTGGCCTCCGGGGCGGCCGGCGGCCGGATCGAGGTACGACTGGACAGCGCCACCGGCCCGCTCGCCGGCACCTGCGCCGTCGGCGGCACCGGCGGCTGGCAGGCGTGGACCACCTCCACCTGCGCGATCAGCGGTGCCACCGGGACCCGTGACCTGTATCTGCGGTTCGCCGGAGGCACCGGGAACCTGTTCAACGTGAACTGGTGGCAGTTCGGCGGCGGGACGGCCACCCCGTCGTACCGCGTCACCAACCGCAACAGCGGCCAGGTCGTCGACGTCCAACAGCCGAACCTCGACAACCTCGCCGTGATCGGCCAGTGGACGGGCAACGGACAGAGCTGGCAGCAGTGGCGGTTCCTCGACGCCGGCGGGGGCAACGTACGCCTGCAGAGCGTCCACAGCGGCAAGTGCGTCGACGTGGTGGACTTCTCCACGGCCGACGGGGCCCGGATCGTCCAGTACACCTGCCACGACGGCCTCAACCAGGTGTTCAGCTGGCGATCCACCGGCGATGGCTACCACCATCTGGTCAACGTCAACAGCAACAAGTGCCTGAACGTGGTCGGCGGGTCCACCGCTCCCGGTGCCGCGTTGGAACAGCGGACGTGCGGCTCCGCCCCCAGCATGCAGTGGTCCCGCGCCTGAGGCCACCTCGCAGAGGGGTGTGCGGCGACGCTCGACCGTCGCCGCACAGCCCTTCGAGGATCCCGGCGAAACTCGCTGCCTCCGGCAGGAGCGTCGGTCGCGCCCGGGTGGTCAAGCCCGGGCCGCCCCGTGCTTGACCCGCCCTGCGCCGGAACCTAAACTCACGATCTGTTAACGCTAACAGCGGCGTCAGTCGATGAGAGCCAACGGGTCATTGACGCCGGGGTCAAGGGCAGTCCCCAGGGCGGCGCTGACCGGTCCGGACCGGACCGGGGCACGCGCGTATCACCACCACCAGCCAGGAGGACGCAGAATGACGCACGATCAGAACGGGCCGGTCAGCGGCGAGCGGCGATTGCTGAGCCGGAGAGCCGTCCTGACGACGATGGGGGCCGTGCCGGTCGCGGCAGCGGCGACCACACTGCTGGGAGCCACGGGAGCCTCGGCCGCACCGGCGACCGTCAACCTGTCGGCGCAGCGGCAGACGATCAAGGGCTATGGCGCCATGGCCCACGCGGCCTGGATCGGCGACCTGACGGCCGCCCAGCGGGAGACGGCGTTCGGCACCGGCGAGGGTCGGCTGGGCTTCTCCATCCTGCGCATTCCCGTCGGCGAGAGCTCGGCAGACTTCGGCCGTGACCTCGCGACGGCGAAGCGCGCGGCCGAGCTCGGGGTGACCGTCTTCGCCTCGCCGTGGAACCCGCCCGCCAGCATGATCGAGACCTTCACCCGCGGCAGCCAGACCAACGCGAAGCGGCTCCGCTACAGCTCGTACGCCGCCTATGCGCAGCACCTCAACGACTTCACCACGTACATGCGTAACAACGGGGTGCCCCTGTACAGCATCTCGGTGCAGAACGAGCCCGACTACGCGCACGACTGGACGTGGTGGACCTCCGCCGAGATGGTCAGGTTCCTGCGGGAGAACGCCGGCTCGATCAGCACCCGGGTCATGGCGCCCGAGTCGTTTCAGTACATCAAGTCCGTGTCGGACCCGATTCTCAACGATCCCACGGCGCTGGCCAACGTGGACATCATCGGGGCCCACCTCTACGGGACGTCGTACTCGAACTTTCCGTACCCGCTCTTCAAGCAGAAGGGCGCGGGCAAAGAGCTCTGGATGACCGAGGTCTACTACCCCAACAGCAACACCAACTCGGGCGACGCCTGGCCCGAGGCGCTCGACGTGGGCGAGCACATCCACCGCGCCATGGTGGACGCCGAGTTCCAGGCGTACGTCTGGTGGTATCTGCGGCGCAGCTACGGCCCCATGCGGGAGGACGGCCAGGTCAGCAAGCGCGGTGCCATGATGGCGCACTTCGCCCGGTTCGTCCGGCCCGGCTACACCCGGATCGACGCGACGGCGAACCCGGCATCGAACGTCTACGTCTCGGCGTACCGGGGCGGCAACACCGTCGTCATCGTCGCCGTCAACAAGAACACCTCGTCGGTGAGCCAGCAGTTCAGCCTGTCGGGCACCACCGCTTCCGGCAGCGTCTCGAACTGGCTGACCGACGCGAGCCGGACCGTCGCGCCCCAGAGCGCGCTCACCATGTCGAACGGCTCCCTCACCGTCACGCTGCCCGCCCGAAGCATCATGACCTTCGTGACCAGCGTCAACGGCACCCCGCCGCCCAGCCCGACCCCCACGCCCACCGTCACCCCGCCCCCGGGTGGGGGCACGGGACCCCGGGTCGCCTACACGATGAACTCCTGGGGCTCCGGCTTCACGGCCAGCATCGACATCACCAACACCGGCACCTCGGCGATCAACGGCTGGACGTTGGCCTTCAACCTGCCCTCGGGCCAGTCGATCACCTCGGGCTGGGGTGCCACCTACTCGCCGTCGAGCGGCCAGGTGAGCGCCCGTAACGTCGACTACAACGCCGCGATCGCCCCCGGGGCCACCATCAACATCGGCTTTCAGGCCAACACCAGCGGCAACACCGCCGAGCCGACTGCCTTCACCCTCAACGGCGTCGCCTGCACGGTGGTCTGACCGTTACGACGCAGGGCCCCCGCCCTGGAGATTGACCAGAACCGCGTGCGGCCCCTCCGGCAAGGGAGGGGCCGCACCCTTCTCAGGGGCCGGGCCGGGGCGTTACACCCGAAAATCGGGCACTCCCCCGCCGGTGCCCCCCGGACGTCTACGACATCCGGGGGGTCCGGTGCCCGTCGTCAGCGTTGCAGGGTCAGCAGACCCGGGCGGTACGGCAGGCGGCCGTAGTCGCCGCCGGAGTTGGGGGAACGGCCCTGGTAGAGCAACTGCAGGTTGCAGGGATCGACGGTCATGGTCTGATCGGCGTTGCTGCGGATCAACTCGCCGTGGCTGATGTCGTTGGTCCAGGTGGCGCCGCTGTTGGCCTTGCCGGCGAACGGGTTGCTCTCGGTCGCGGCCTGCGGCGTCCACGTACCGCCCAGGCTGGTGGCCGTGAACGAGCGGAAGTAGCGACCCTGCGCGCCGATCGCCTCGACGAGCATGAGGTACCGGTTCTGGCCCTGGAGCTTGTAGACCTGGACCGCCTCGAACAGGTTGTTCGTCGTGTCGCTCATGATGGTCGTGTAGGTCGAGCCGAAGCTGCCCGGGAAGTTCCCGATGGGCATGCTGGCCCGGTAGATCTTCCCGTTGTCCCCGGCGAAGAACAGGTACATGTTGGTGTCGTCACCGATGAGCGCCTGATCGATCGGTCCGGTGCCGGAGCCGGAGATGCTGCCGGTGAAGAGCGTCTGCGGCGACGACCAACTGTTCACGTTTGTGGGGTCGCTCGACGTCCGGTAGGAGAAGGCGGGTCCGCCCCACTGGTAAGCGAGTACCCAGATGTTCCTGGGGGCGAAGTAGAACAGTGAGGGCGCGACGGCGGCGAAGGGCATCTGGTTCTGGCTGGCCGAGGCCATGTCGGACCAGTTCGTGAAGAGGCCGAAGTTCATCGAGCCCCACGTCGTTCCCGTGTCGTGCGTGGTCGCGTAGACGAGTTGCCGGCCGTTGTAGGGGGCGTGGGTGAAGTCCTTCAGCGACACCCACCCCGCCCTCGGTTGCGCCAGCACGCCCGTCGACGACCAGCGGTACGTCGACGGCAGCGCACACGTGCCGGGCGGCGGCGTGGTGGGGTTGCCCCCGCCGTCGACGCGGACGAGCTGCCACTGCTGGTTGTTGCCGTTCCAGTCGTCGTACTGCACGACGTTCCCGCCGTCGGCGGTCGAGGCGCCCTGCACCTCCACCGCCTTGTTGCTGTTCCGGTTGATCAGGCGGACGTAGCCACCGGCGGAGTCGGCCAGCCGGAACTGCTGGTTGGACCCGTTGCCGTCGGCCCACTGCACGATGCTGGCACCGTTGGCGGTCGAGAAGTTGTAGACGTCGAGCACCTTGCCGGACAGCCGCGACTTCAACCGGTAGTAGCCACCGCCGGAGTCCACGAACTGCCACTGCTGCTGGTTGCCGTCGTTGCGCGCCCACTGCACGATCCGCGCGCCGTCGTTCGTGGCCAGGTTGTACACGTCCAGGGCCTTGCCGCTGTTGCGGTTGACCAACACGTACCACGCGCTCGTGTCGACCGTCGCCGCGGCGGCGGGTGCCGACGACACCACCGCTGCGGCGACGCCACCGACCAGCAGGGCCACCCCGGCGGCGACGACCCGCGGCAACCACCGGCGCCGCCGTGGCGGCGGCGGCGCGGGAGATGGCGACCTATCGAAGACAGACATGATCCTCCTCGGATGAGAGATGCCAACGGGATGCCCGAGGATGGGCGCACCGCGACGCGTGGCCGGGCACGAGCGGCAAGCAGTTAGCGCTAACAAGACCTGCTTGCGCCCAGGCGCACGCCTGATTCAAGGTCGACAAGCCAGCTCGCCCGGAAAGCCACGCGACGTCGGCCTCAGCCATCGACTGTGAGCGATAACATGCCGTTCGTCAAGACGTAACGTTCCCCGCCCGGCTTGCATCGACGTGTCTGACTGGCCTGGTCGCGCCGGTCACCGCCTCCAGCGATGATCGTCTAGTCTGCGCGCGTCACCTCTCGCCGCCATCCTGGACGGTCACCTTGATCTGCATGACCTGCGGGGACGCCACGTCCCCGGCCTTCAACGAGTGCCGGCGCTGCAACACTCCGCTCGGCCAACCGGCGGTCACCCCGGGCGTGCCCACACATCCCCTGCGCCGCCTGGGCACGGCTGCCGCCGTCGCCGTCGGCGCGGCCAGCCTGCTCTACCTGCCCAGCGGGCTGTTCCCCGCGTTCGGCGTCCAGCTGGCCCGTGCCGCCGCCGAACGCGGCGACCGCGATCTGCTGCTCGGCGCGGTGGCCGCCGAGGTGCTGCTCACCCTGCTCCACCTCTCGGCGGTCCTGACCGCCGCGGTGCTACTGATCATCTGGACCTGGCGCGCGCGCAGGAACCTGGAGGCGTTCCCGGGGGCCCTGCCGACGCTGAACTCCGGCTGGGCCATCGCCGGCTGGCTGGTCCCCTTCGCCAACTTCGTGGTGCCGGCCCGGGTGATCGCCAACGTCGCCCGCGACAGCCTCTGGCGACGTGCCACGCCAGCGCTGGTCGGGCTCTGGTGGGCCGCATGGCTGACGTTCAGCGTCGGAGACCGGATCCTGCTCCGCCTCGAGAACCAGCGGTACGACCGGCTGACCCCGTGGCCCCGCAGCGACACGGAGTTCGCCACGTACATCCGCTACTACCAGGACTCGCTCGGCCCCCGGCTGATCCCCACCGTCGCCTGCCTGGTCGCCGGCGCCTCGCTCATCGTGCTGATCCGCCGGATCACCGCCGCCCAGGAGGACCGCCTCGCGAAGACGACGCCGATCGGTACCGGGTACGGTGGGCTCGCGCCCGACGCACCCTACGCGGCACCTCGAAGCGCGCCCGGGCACCCGGCGTCCCCGGCGGGCTCGATGCCGACGTAGCGACGACCGCAGCCGCACGGCGACGCGCCGGGCAGCCCGGTCACTGTCGCCCTGGGCCAGGCGCGGCAGCCCTCTCGTCCGCGCGGTCATCGTGGGCGGTTCTCGTCACCGGCCCCGCCCGGCGGCGTCGTGGGCGGCCATGTCCTCCTGCCTACGGGGTTCCTCGCGCAGGACTGCGCAGTGCAGCCAGGCGTCCGGGATGGCGAACCCGTCCACGAGCGTCCGCATGTGCGGGCGCAGCTCCTTGAGCAGACCGTTCACCACGCCGGTGATCGCCTTGGCGCGGGCCGGCGTGAGGCGGCCGTGTTCCAGGAGCCATCCCTTGTGGGCCTCGATGACGCTGAGCGCGTACAGGTCGCAGACCCGGGAGAGCAGCGCCTGGACCTCGGGGTCCGTCGCGTCCTCGATGCCGGCGACGAACGCCTCCAGGGTGACCCGGTCGACGTGCGCGGCGGCGACGGCGAGGACATGGTCCTGGACGTCGTTGAAGATGTCGAAGGGGCGGTCCTTCTTCGTCGCCGCGCCGTTGCGCAGGCGGCGGACCACGCCGTCGAGGAGGTGCCTCTCGCGGTCCTCGAAGACCTTGAGCTGCCAGCCGCGATCGGTGACGGCGACCTCCTCGTCGCGGCCGGGCACGGCGCTGATCAGCCGCTCGATGACCGACCGCGCGGCCGTGCGCTCGAGCACCATCTCGCGGACCTGTTCGGCGACGAAGGAGGCGCGCCCCCAGCCGTCCAACGAGCCGAACTCGTCCCGGTAGCCGGTGAGCAGCCCCTTGGCCACCAGCTGAAGCAGCACCGTGTTGTCGCCCTCGAACGTGGTGAAGACGTCGGTGTCCGCCTTGAGGCTGGGCAGCCGGTTCTCGGCCAGGTAGCCGGCGCCGCCGCACGCCTCGCGGCACATCTGGATGGTGCGGGTGGCGTGCCAGGTCTGTGCGGCCTTGAGACCGGCCGCCCGGGACTCCAGCTCCCGCTGCCGGTGCGCGTCGACCGGCCCGTCGCCGCCCTGCACCTCGTGCAGCGCGGCGACCAGCTCGGCCTGGGCGAAGTGCAGCGCGTACGTGGTGGCCAGGGCGGGCAGCAGCTTGCGCTGGTGGGCCAGGTAGTCGTTGAGCAGCACCTCCCGGTCCGCGTCGGGCGTGTCGAACTGGCGGCGGATGTCGCCGTAGCGCACCGCGATGGTCAGCGCCGACTTGGTCGCCGCCGACGCGGCGCCGCCCACGCTCACCCGGCCGCGGACCAGGGTGCCGAGCATCGTGAAGAAGCGCCGGGAGTCGTCCTCGATCGGGCTGGAGTACGTCCCGTCCTCCGCGACCTGACCGTACCGGTCCAGCAGCATGTCCCGCGGCACCCGCACGTGCTCGAAGCTGAGCCGCCCGTTGTCGACACCGAGCAGGCCGGCCTTGGGCCCGGCGTCGCCGATGGTCACGCCCGGCAGCGGGTCGCCCTGCGCGTCGCGGATCGGCACCAGCCACGCGTGCACACCGTGCCGCCGCCCCTCGGTGATCAGCTGCGCGAAGACCACGGCCATCCGCCCGTCCCGGGCCGCGTTGCCGATGTAGTCCTTGCGGGCCGCCTCGTGCGGGGTGTGCAGATCGAAGGTCTGCGTCCGCGGGTCGTAGGTGCAGGTGGTACGCAGCTGCTGGACGTCCGAGCCGTGGCCCGTCTCGGTCATCGCGAAACAGCCGAGGATCTTGCCCGAGACGATGTCCCGCAGGTAGGCGTCGTGGTGCCGCCGGGTGCCGAGGGCGTCGACCGCGCCGCCGAACAGGCCCCACTGCACGCCCGCCTTGACCATCAGCGACAGGTCGATCTGCGCCAGCATCTCGCAGGCCACGATCGAGCCGCCGACATCGGATCTGCCGCCGTACTCGGTGGGGAAGGCCGACGCGATGCCCAGCTTGACGGGGAGTTCGGCGATCAACCGGGTGATCCGCTCGCGCGCCTGGTCACCGGTCTCGCCGTACACCGGGAGGAAGCGCGCGTCGAGCTGGTCCCGGTGCGCGTTGCGGACGTCGGCCCACGGCCCGTCGAGCAGTTCCCGCAGGCGGGTGACCTCGATGCGGCCGGACGCGTGATCGGACATGGTCACCCCTCGAAATAGCGGATATATGGTCACACTCCGTACCCGATCCAGGATACCGGCCGTCCCCATCATCAAGATCCGGCAGGGACAGGTCGCCGCGGGCCACCCCGGGGAGCTGGGGCCAACCGGCCGTCGCATCCTCGGTCAGCGGCCGGCGGTGCGCCGGGTACCCGACGAATCCGGTTGGCGACAGCCGAGGACCCTTCACCCTCGCCGAGAGCTCTGACACTCTGCACCCGACGGGTAACCCTTCGGATTGGGCGGGTCGGGAGCGATGGCGAAGCGTTGGTTGATCACGGGGTGTTCGAGCGGACTCGGTCAGGCCCTCGCGGCCCGGCTCGCCGCCGAGGGCGAGCAGGTGCTGGCGACGGCCCGGCGACCGGAGACCCTCGACGCGTTGGTGGCCCGGTATCCGGGCAACGTGGTGGCCGCCGCGCTGGACGTACGGGATCCGGCGCAGTGCGTGGCGGCGGTCGCGCGGGCGGTGGACGCCTTCGGCGGGGTCGACGTCCTGGTCAACAACGCCGCCTACGGCCAGTTCGGCACCTTCGAGGAGGTCTCCGACGCGGAACTCGCCGCGCAGTTCGACACCAACGTGTTCGGGCCGTGGCGGCTCACCCGGGCCGTGCTGCCGCTGTGGCGGGCGCAGCGCCACGGGCACGCGGTCTTCGTCAGCTCGGTCGCCGGCATGGTTCCCTTCCCCGGGCTGGCCGCCTACACGGCGAGCAAGTTCGCGGTGGAGGGAGCGGCCGAGTCGCTGGCCGCCGAGGCCGGGCACCTCGGAGTGAAGGTCACCATCCTCCAGCCGGGCGGCTTCGCCACCGGGTACAGCGCCAACCTGGTGATGCCGGAGCAGCGGATCCCGGAGTACACGCCGGTCAGCGACGGCCTGCTCGGCGCCCTGCGCAGCATGAACGCCAAGATCGAGGTGAACTCCCCCGAGCTCTTCGCCGACGTGGTCTGGCGGCTCAGCCAGCTGGAGTCGCCGCCGCTCCGGCTGCCGGTGGGCCCGGACTCGGAGACGTTCCTGGAGGCCGCCTACGACGCCCGGCGCAGTGAGTACGACCAGGTCGTCAAGGCGGGTCACCACACCCGCGCGTGACCCTCGCGCGGCAGGGTCGGGGCGACGTCCGCGCGGGTCCCGGCCGGCACGACACGTGCGCGGCCGGTCGCGGCTGACCGTCGCGGTGGACGGCGTCGGGGCGCCGCGCCGCGTTCAGAACTGCCGCACGGCCAGCAGGCCGAGGGCGACGACGAGCACGACGCCCGCCGTGACGGTGATCGTCCGGATCCGCACCCGCAGGTCGGCGTCCCACCTGTCGCCGGTGCCGGCGGCGCGGCGGGCCAGCGGGGTCATCGCGCGTCCGACACCGAATCCGACCCCGGCGAGCATCGCGACGTGCAGGCGCTGGCCGCCGAGGAGCAGAGCGACCGCCAGCACGTACGGAGCGCTCGCCGAGACGTAGGTGCGCACCCCGGTGCCCATCTCGAAGCCGAACTGCAACGCCCCACGCCGCAGGCTGCGCTGGAGCACGTCCTGCGGCACCTGCCGGGCGTTCTGCGGCAGCCGGATCGACACCAGACCCACCTCGCGGAGCAGCCCCAGCACCGCCACCCCCACGATGCCCGCGTACCGCCACGGGACGGGCAAGGGAGCGGACAGGCCGGAGAGCAACCCCAACACCGATCCGCTGAGCAGGCCGCCGACGATCAACCCCACGACGAACAGGGTGAGGACGACGCCCTGCCGATCTCGATCCCGCCACCCGGGCGAGGCCAGCGCGTGCGCGCTGTTGTGCGTTCAAACGGAGCCGGAGAGCGTGTAACCCGCGAGCCCTCCGATCATCGCCCAGGTGAGCACGTGCCCGTACGCGGCGGCGGCGAGCGCACCGACGGCGAGCAGCAGCAGGGGTACGAGAGGGTCGCCGGTCCGGCGTAGTGCCGCCCGGGCGTGCCCCGGCAGTGTCCGGGTCATACGGCGGCGCCGGTCAGCGTCCGCCAGGAGTTCACCCCGACGACCCCGTCGACCGTGAGCCCGTTCTGCCGCTGGAAGTCGCGCGCCGCGCTGTCCGTCGCCGGGCCGAAGGACCCGTCGACCACCAGCGCGTAGCCGCGCCTGTTCAGCTGGCGCTGCGCGGCGCTGACGGCGTGGCCGCTGTTCCCGGAGCGGACCGTGCTCACGAGCTTCGGCCAGGTGGTCGCGTCGACGACACCGGTGGCACCGAGGCCGGCCGCCGCCTGGAAGCTCTTCACCTTCGCCTCCGTGTCGCCACCGAAGATCCCGTCGATCTCGGTCGCGTGCCCGCGGGCGGTCAGCAGGTGCTGCACGGTGTAGACGTTCACCCCGGTGTTGCTCCGCCGGGTGGTGGGCCAGCTGGCCGTGCCCAGGCATCCGCACTTGGTGTTCCAGCGGCAGATCGACTTCACCCAGCCCGAGCTGGTCTTCTTGTACCCGTCGTGGCACCGGCGTTCGACCGAGCACGCGCAGGCGCCGCACGCGCCGTTGTACGCCCACAGCCAGCCGTCGTAGGTGCCGCCGTAGCACTGGTTCGGCCGCAGGATCCAGGTGACGCCGTCGTTCTTGTGGAATCCGGTGTACGTCCCGCTGGTGTTGCAGGAGTCGGCGAAGATCGTGCTCGGGCCGCACCCCGGTGAGCAGTTGTGGTCGCTGGCGTACGTCGGGCACCCGGCATAGATCGTGTAGCCGTCGGCGTACGCGCGGCGGGCCGCCGGGAACACGCTGAGCGCGGCCATCCCCACCGCGGTGCCCGCCCGGAGCAGGGTGCGTCGCGACAGCGCCCAGCCCGCGCGCCTGCGGCCGCCCGGCTGCACCGGCACCCGCCGGACGGCGGCGCCGGTCCCCGGGTCGTCCCCGCGCAACCAGGGCACCGTGTCGATACCGGTCATGCCCGATCTCCCTGATTCGTGGCGACCGCCGGTGCGGGGCCGCCGGGTGGGCCGTCGACTTCGTCGAGCAGGCGGTGCAGTGCCGCCCGGGAGCCGACCGGCTCGGCGCGGAGCACCCGCCCGGCCGCGTCGACGACGGTGGCGAACGGCGTGGCGAGGGCGTCGTACCGCTCGAACAGTTCCGCCTGCCCGCCGAGCACGGTGATCGGCAGCTCCGCCGCCCGCGCCGGGGGGTCCTCCCGGTAGAGGACCCGGAACTCCAGGCCGGGGCGGACGTGCTCGCCCGCCTCGGCCAGCACCTCGGTGCACGTCCCGCAGTCGGGCTCCAGGAAGAGCAGCACCAAGGGAACCGTCGGGGCCACCGGCGCCAGCCGGGCGAATCCGGGGGCCGGTGCGCCGGGCCGCAGACCGACCGACTCGGGACGGCGCTGGACCGCCCCGCTCGACAGCGCGTGCACCTGGCGTACCAGGCCCGAGACCGTGAAGGCCAGCAGGAGGATCGCGATCCAGCTCAGGATCAGTGCGCTGGTCTGGAAGCTCATCCGGTAAGGCCTCCCTCTGTCGTGCCGATGGACCGGCGGGTCGTGGGCCGCCCGGCTGTCGCCGGCGCCGGCTCGTACATCGCGGCGGGCAGGTGCCACAGCAGCGTGGTGAACGTGGCGGAGGCCAGCAGCACGACGGCGAGGGCGGCGTCGGCCCGGTCCGGCGCGACGATCGAGCCGGACAGCGACAGCGCGAGCAGTGCCAGCCCGGCGAGGATCGCCGCCCGTGCCACCACCCAACCGGTCATCGGCAGTTCCACCCGGGAGCATCCGCACGACCCGGCGCGCCCGGTCGAGCGCACGTACAGGCCGTAGCCGGCGTAGAGGGCGAGTAGCGCGCCGCTGCCGACGAGGACGGCGACGAGCAGGCGCTCGCCGGCGGGGTGGAGCAGCGCCGCGATCCCGGCGCCGGCGAGCAGTCCCTCGCCGGCGATGGCGACGACGGCGACCGCGACCGGAGCCGGAAGCACCCGGTGCGCGGCCAGGGCCCGGGCGAGCGCCGCCGGCCGTGACAGGTGCTCGGCGGTGCTGACGAGCAGGGTGAACAGGACGGTGTACGTGGCCACGCCGGCCAGCAGCCCGGACATCCCGACCTACCGGACCGTCTGGACGCGGAGCCGGTCGACCAGGGTGGGCACCTGCTCCACGGCCGTGTCGCCGAACGGCACCAGGCTGAGCCAGGCGTCCGCCGCCGCCAGTACGAAGTAGGGCTGCCCGTCGGGCAGGACGTCCCGGAAGAGCTCGCCCGCCCTCGTCTGGAGGCCACGCCAGGAGGGCAACTGTCCGGCACGCTGCTTGGTGAGCGGGGCGATCTCCAGCAGGCCGAGCCCGGGGATCTCCTTGAGGACGGTGGCGGGTTCGGCGAACTCGGCCCCGGTCTTCGAGGTCGGGCGCAGGGTCAGCCCGTCGTCGTGCTCCTCGACGCGCAGGGTCCGCAACGCCCCGAGCAGATCGGTGGTCGACGCGCCGTACATCTCGGTGAAGAAGCAGTGTCGTCGTCCCCGCCAGACCGCCACGAGCCGCTCCTCGGCCAACTGGATCTGCGGGTCGTAGGACCGGATGCGCGCGGTCGCCAGCGTGCCGCCCTGGTAGGTGAGTTCCTCGTCGAACGTCTCGACGCCGAGCGTCCGGGCCACGTCGTCCGCGAGCCCGACCGCGCCGGCCGTGAACTCGTGCAGTCGGCCGCCGATCGTCACGTCGGCCACGGAGGTGAACGGTGCGCTGAGGTCGAGTGAGCCATCGAGCATGAACCGACCCTGGTCGATCGCCCGATGCGTCACCGCCGCCCCACTGGCTGCCATGCGCCCGCCCTTCGTCCGGGTCCGGAACTTACCAACGGCACGGTATACGGATCTGTAAATATTTGACAAGGTCGATTGCTGTCACCGGGTGGTGACAGTCCCGGCCCGGCGCGTGGACGCTGCGGACGCGTGCCGCCCGGCCGTGCGGCACGGACCGGGGAGGACGCCGACCGGCCGGTAGGGTCGTCCGCGTGGATCTGGACGACACCGCCGCCCGACTCGGCGTACCCGTCGAGGACATCGACCGCCTGCACCGGCTCGCCGGCGACCGGCCGTCGGCGCCGCTGCCCGCCAGGGCCGACGCGCCCGCGCTCCTCGACCGGCTCGCGGTGCGGCCGGACGACGCCGCCGAGATCATGGCGGGCTGGCCCGACCACGACTCTCCGCTGTGGACTCCGGAGCTGCGCTGGCTGCTCGACCGGTCGACCGCCCTGGTCCGCGCCGATCTCGGGGGCCACGCCTGGCTGCCGCCCGGTCCGGCGCTGCCGCGCGAGCGGGGCCCCGCCTGGCGGCATCTCTACGTGTACGCGTACCTGGCCCTGGTCGACATCGTCAGGGGGTACCACCGCGACCACGGCATCGCCGACGCCGTGTCGTGGGCGACCCTCGCGGACCTGGGCCGCAACCTGGCGATCGACCGGCGGATGCGCCGCGAGGGCTGGCCGGTCATGCAGAGCTGGCTGACGCTGCACGCCCGCGGCGGCCTCTACGAGCTGGGCCGGCTGCAACACCAGCGCGGCGACACCAGCATCGCCCTGCACGTCCCCGAGGCGGGGCCGCTGACCCCGGAGTCGGTCGCGGCGTCGCTCGACGAGGCCCGGGCGTTCTTCCCGCGCCACTTCCCCGACGAGCGCCGCACGGCGTTCTCCTGCGGCTCGTGGCTGCTGGATCCGCAACTGCTGGAGTACCTGCCCGAGGACTCCCACATCGCCCGGTTCCAGCGGAGGTTCGCGCTGGAGCCCCACGAGGATCCGGATCCGGAGGGGCTGGACGCCGACGTCGAGGTGCTGCGGTTCGTGTTCCGCACCCTGACCACGCCGCTCGACGAGCTGCCGCGCCGCACCGTGCTCCAGCGCGCGGTCGTCGACCACCTGAAGGCCGGCCGCCACTGGCAGTGGCGCCGCGGCCGCTTCCCGTTCTAGCCGCACCCGTCGGCCGGATCAGCGGCCTGGGAAAAGCAGCGGGGCCGCCGGTCACCGGCGGCCCCGCTGCTGTCGCGACTGTCAGACGATCTCCACTCCGTAGACGCTCAGCGCCTCGGTGACCGGCTGGAAGTAGGTGGTTCCGCCGGAGGAGCAGTTGCCGCTGCCACCCGAGGTCAGGCCCAGGGCGGTACTTCCGCTGAAGAGCGCGCCGCCGCTGTCGCCCGGCTCGGCGCAGACCGTGGTGCGGATCAGCCCGCTGACGCTGCCCTCGGCGTAGTTCACCGTGGCGTTGGTCGCCTCGACCGCGCCGCCGTGCAGGCCGGTGGTGCTGCCGGAGCGCTGCACCGACTGCCCGACGAAGGCGTCGGCCGCGCCGGTGATGTCGCGGGTGGTGCCGTCGTAGAGGTAGACGCTGCCGTCGGCGGCGGCCGGGTTGGTGTGCTGCACGATGCCGTAGTCGTTGCCGGGGAAGCTGCCGGTGCCGCCGGTGCCGAGCAGGTTGCCCTGCCCGGAGTCGGCGTACCAGTTGGCGGTGATGTCGGTGCAGTGCCCGGCGGTGAGGAAGTAGTGGGTGTCGCCGCTGCGGACGTTGAAGCCGAGCGAGCAGCGGCCGCCGCCCTCGGCGTAGATGGCCTCGCCACCGGCGGCCCGGGTGCTGAGCGTGCCGGCCTCCCGCTGGATGCGGACGGTACCGCCGAGCCGCTCCGCGACGGCCTCGACGCGGTCCAGCTTCGCGCCGGTCACCGTGCTGTCGACGGAGACCACGACCTGGTTGGTCGCCGGGTCGGTCCACCAGGCGGTGCCGGGCACCCGCGCGGCGCTGTCCAGCGCGGCGGTGGCCCGGGCGAGGTCCTTCGCACCTCGGGCGACGAGCTTCGGGGTCGCGCCGGCCGCGCGGACCTTACGGGCAGCGGCGTCGTCGGTCACGGTGACGACCATGGCGCCGTCGGCCCCGGCGTACGCCCCGCCGGAGCGGTCGCCGAGTGCGGCGGCGAGCGCGGTGGCCTGGTCGGGGGAAGCGGGCGTCGCGGGTGCTGCCTGAGCGGGACTGCTGGTCAACGTGCCGACGACCAGCGCGCCGGCCACCGAGAGTGCGGTGACGCGGCGCAGCGAAGACCCGGAGTGTCGCATGTGGTACCTCCATGGAGCTGAGCACGGGCTGCCTGTCAGGTAGCCCCGGGCACCCGATCGGTTGGTGAGGCTCACCCGACCGGATGCGTTCGATCTATTCATGGAATTCACATTGATTACAAGAGTGACGGTTGGCCTGACTCGGCCGCTTCTCACACCTTGGGTCCGGATAGCCCGACGAGTGGCGCCTGCGGCGATTGGTCGCTATTCGCCGCGACTTGGCAGGTCAGCAAGCCCGGCCCGCGACCCACCGGCCGGCTCCCTTCATCCGCCACGACCGGATGGCGGGACACGGCCGCAACATCGAAAAAACCGGCGATGGCCGACGGGTCTGCCGGCACCGCACGCGTCGACGCCCCCGCGACATCGACGGCCAGGTCACCGGATCCGGCGTCCTGGGCCGGGCGGGCCCGGCCCCCGCGCCGAGCCCACCCCTCAGTTCCACCCGATCGCCACATCGAGTCGATCTGCATCTATCCCTAAACATCGATGTAGTGCTATTAATCGTTCACCAACCGGTGGACCTTGGAGGGGTACATGACCAGATCCCGAACGCTGAGCCTGCTCGCAGGCGTCCTCTCCGCGACACTCGCGGTACTGGGGCTGGCCAGCCCGGCGCAGGCCGCCGGCCACCACTACGTGGCGCTCGGCGACTCGTACGCCTCAGGTGTCGGCGCCGGCAGCTACACCACGGAGAGCGGCGCCTGCAAGCGCAGCACCAAGGCGTTCTCCGCCCTCTGGGCGGCGGCCAACGCGCCGGCCTCCTACAAGTCGGTGGCCTGCGGCGGCGCGAAGACGACCGATGTGATCAACTCCCAGGTCGCCGCGCTCAGCGCACAGACCACCCTGGTCAGCATCACCATCGGCGGCAACGACGCCGGGTTCGGCACCATCATGAGCACCTGCGCCCTCCAGGGCTCCAGCGCCTGCATCGCCGCGGTGGACGCGGCCCAGGTCCAGGCCCGGGCGAACCTCCCCGGCCTGCTCGACCGGGCCTACGCCGCGATCCGCAGCAAGGCCCCGAACGCGAAGGTCGTGGTGCTGAGCTACCCGGTCTTCTACCAGCTCGGCACGGTCTGCCTCGGCATCGGCGAGGCGGCCCGCGCGAAGGTCAACGAGGGCATCAACCTGGCCGACAGCCTGATCGCCGCCGCCGCGGCCCGCGCCGGGTTCACCTTCGCCGACGTACGCAGCATCTTCGTCGGGCACCAGATCTGCAGCGGCAACAAGTGGATCCACGCCGTCGACATCCTGAACCTGTCGAACTCGTACCACCCGATGGCGACCGGGCAGTCCCTCGGTTACCTCCCCGTGTTCACCCAGGCGGTCGGCCAGTCCGCCACCGCCAAGAAGGCCGGCGCCAAGGCGTAGCCGCGAGGTCTCCGGTTCGGGCCTGTTCCCGCCGAACAGCCCCCTACCGGAGACCTCACCCCATCCCGGCGTCCGGACGCCCCCGCCCAGGCCGTGGACGCACGCCCTACGTGGAACGACGCCGCGCGGGCTGTGGCGTCTCCCCCGGCCCCTGGGAAGCCGCCGTCAGGACTTCGCCAACAGCTCGAACAGGCTCGAGAATCCCTGAGCGCCGAAGCCGTCAGCGATCCGGCGGTCCATCAGGCCCTTGACCTCCCGCATCCGCACGGCCTCCACGCCGATGGATTCCCGATGGCTGATCAGGTCGTCCATCAGCGCGGCCTGGACGTTGAGCGGGCCGAGATCCGGTGGGTACTCGCCGGCCCCGACCGCGTTGCCGATCGACGTCAACAGCGGTGGCAGCGCGGCCACGTTCTTGGCGGCACGCTCCGCGAACTCCGCCACGTCGACCCCTTCCGCCTGCACCAGCCTGAGCGTGTGCAGGAACCCGATGAGGATCTCGTAGCCCACCGCGACCTGCGCCATGAACTCGACGGCGGCCGAGCCCGCCTCCTCCCCGTGGTAGACGACGGTGCCCAACTCCCGCAGCATCGGCCCGTGCGCCTCGAAGGCGGTGCGGGAACCGCTGAACGGGAACATGACGTGCGGCGTACCGACGTAGGGCGGATCCCCCATGATCTTGCCGTCGAGATACTCGGCGCCGCGCGCTCTCGCCCAGCGATCGTTGGCCCGTGCCTGCTGAGGCGAGCCGCTCGTCAGGTTCACCAGGACCTTGCCCGCGACTGCGGCGTCCACGGAGCTGAGCACCTCGTCGACCGCTGCGCCGTCGAGCAGACACACCACGACGAGCGGGCTCGCGGCCGCCGCCTCCGCGGCGGTCGCGGCGGCCGTGGCGCCGGCGTCGACCAGCGGCAGGGCCTTGCTCGCGGTCCGGTTCCAGACCGTCGTACGGTGTCCGCGGTCGAGGAACGTCCTGGCGATCGCCGATCCCATGTCGCCGAGGCCGAGCACGGTGACCTGGCTGGCCCGGTTGGTCGGATCGGCTGTGGTCGTTGTCAGCATGATTTCCCCTCGTCTCTCACCCAGGTGGTAGTGGTGCGTCAGGAGGCGCGAGCCCTTCGTCGCCACGCACGGTGTCGTCCCGCACGCCGTACTGCTGCCGTCGCCGGGCTGCTAGCCGGGCTGCCGCTCCGCGCGGACGGCGGCGACGGCGGCTGCCATGCGGGTGAGGCGCGCACCCTGGAAGCGGGCCGTGTCGAGGACGGCCCGGGCGTACCCGGGATCCCGGCCGGCGCGGCTCTCCACGAGGCTGACGCCGTAGGGGTTCCCGCCAGCGGCGTGCGCGGTGTCGTAGTTCAGGTAGCCGGTGGGCAGGACGACCGCTCCCCAGTGGTGGAAGGTCTGGTAGAGGCTGAGCAGGGTCGCCTCCTGCCCACCGTGCTCCTCGTAGGTGGCGGTGAAGCCGGTCGCCGGCTTGTCGGCCAGTTCCTCCGCCTGCCAGGGGGCGGTCGTGGTGTCGAGGAACTGGCGCAGCTGGGAGCAGACGTTCCCGAACCGGGTCGGCGTGCCGAAGGCGTACCCGTCGGCCCACCGGAGGTCGTCCAGGGTCGCGAGCGGGACATCGGCGGTGGCGTCGAGGTGGGCCCGCCACTGCGGTCTGGCATCGACGACCTGCTCCGGCGCCAACTCGGCCACCCGGCGCAGGCGGACCTCCGCGCCGGCGTCGGCCGCGCCGTCGACGAACGCCTGCGCGAGCCGGTGCACGGTGCCGGTGGCGGAGTAGTAGATGACGGCGATCCTGGCATCGGTCTGCACGGTTGCCTCCTGGCTCGGCTCGGTTCTCGGTCAACCGTGCCGGGCAGGCTTACCGTCCGCTGACCGTCGCCTGACCGAGGCCGCTGAGCGCCGCGTCGTCGAGGTCGAGCTGCGCGCCATGGCTCATCTCGGCAGCGAGTTCCCCGCCGCCGAGCGCCTCCCGGAGGCGGCCGGTCACGCGCTGGACGTCGTGCCGTTCGCCGGGGGGCAGCGGCGCTCCGGCGGCCTCGCGCAGCGTGCGGGCCGCGCCGAGCAGCCGCGCGGCACGGCGCGGGTCACCGCCGAGGCCGGCGGCCCCGGCCAGCCCTTCGAGGGCCAGGGCGACCGCCCGGTGGTCTCCGGCGGCGCGCGCCGCGTCGAGCGACTCACGGTGGCGGCGCTCGGCGCGGACGGCGTCGCCCCGGTGCTCCGCGATGAACCCCAACTCGGCCAGCGCGAGCGCGCAGCCCGGCAGATAGCCGGCGTGCCGGTTCCAGTCGAGCAGGTCGTGCTGCTGGGCCTCGGCGGCGTCGAGGTCGCCCCGCCGTCGCGCGATCATCGCCAGGCCCGTGCCGGCGAAGGCGGCGGCGGAGCGGCTCGACTGTTCCCGCGCGACCTGTAGCGCGCGGTCGTGACTGGCGGCGGCCTCGTCGAGGTCGCCGCGCAACAGGGCGAGCCGGCCGATGCAGGCCAGCTGCCGCGACACCGACGTCCACAGCCGCAGGTGCTCGGCGGTGCGCAGCGCCTCCCGGTAGTGCGCGGCGGCCAGGTCGTAGTCGCCGTGGATCTCGGCCAGGGTCCCCAACAGGCTCGTCGGATGCACCTGTCCCCAGCTGTCGCCGAGCTGCCCGAACAGCGACCGGCTGGTCTCGCAGTCACGCTGCGCGGCGGGCAGGTCGCTGCGGTGTACGAGCGCGAGGTCCGCGCGGGTGGCGCAGGCGGCAGCGATGCCCCACTGGTCCCCGTCGGCGCGGAACGCCGCCAGCGCCGCGTCGACGAGGTCGGCGGCCTCCCCCGGATCTCCGGAGCCGAGCATCATGGAGGCGAACAACCACTGCGCGAACGCCTTCTCCGGCCCGTCGGCGTCCCGGTAGCGCTCCAGGATCCGCTGCCGGGGGGCGGTCGGGTCACCGTCACGGGTGGCGAGGGCGGTCAGCCACATGTCCGCATGGCGCCGCAGGGTGTCCGGTGCGGCGTCGTCCGCGCTGCCCGGAACGATGTCCAACGCCGTCCGCAGGGACCGGCTCATCTCCCCGAACCGGCCCCGCAGCAGCCGGTACCAGCACAACGAGGTGGCGAGCGCCAAGCCCACGCGGGCCTGACCGTCGGTGGCGGCGACGTCGAGTGCCGCCCGGAGGTTCGCGTTCTCGGCGTCGAGCTCGCGCAGCGCGCGACTCTGCTCGCGACCACGTAGCCGCCGGGCGGCCTGCTCGGCGAGACGCGCGAAACACGCGGCGTGACGACGGCGGGTCGCGGGCAGTTCGCCGGCGCGGTCGAGCTGTTCGAGACCGTACGCGGCCACCGTCTCCGGCAGCCGGTAGCGTCGCGGGCTCTCGCCGTGCCGCACCATGACCAGCGAGCGGTCGATCAGGCGTGCCAGCACGTCGAGGACCTCCTCCGACGCCACCTGCCCGCCCGGGCACACCTGCTCGGCGGCAGCCAGGGTGGCGCCGTCGGCGAAGACCGCCAGCCGGCGCAGCACCGCGCGTTCGGGAGCCGACAGCAACTCCCAACTCCAGTCGATCATGGCGCGCAGCCCCTGCTGACGGGCGGGCGCGGTGCGCCGGCCGGACGACAGCAGCCGGAAACGGTCGTCGAGCCGCGCCGCCAGCTCGCCCGGGTCGAGAACGGGCAGCCGGGACGCGGCCAGTTCCAGCGCCAGCGGTACGCCGTCGAGGCGCCGGCAGATGGTGGCGATCGTGTCCGTGTTCCGCGCGTCGACCGTGAACCCCGGCTCGGTGGCGCGGGCGCGGGCGGCGAAGAGCCGGACCGCCGGGGCGTCGGCGATCTGCTCCGCCGTGGCTCCGGGCTCCGGCAGGGCCAGCGGCGGCACCGGAAGGACCACCTCGCCGGGGATCCCGAGCGGTTCGCGGCTCGTCGCCAGGATGCGCAGGTCGGCCGCGGCGCCGAGCAGGCTCTCGGTCAGTTCGGCGATCGGCGCCACCACGTGTTCGCAGTTGTCGAGCAGCAGCAGCATCCGCCGGTCCCGCAGCGCGGCGACCAGCCGGTCCATCGGCTCGCGTGGTCGCTCACCGGGCAGGCCGGGCGGGCTGTCGTCCCGGATCTCCAGAGTCGCCGCCAACAGCTCGACGAGCTCGGTGCAGGTCGCCTGGCCGCCGCAGTGCGGCTGGCCCGCCAGCTCGACGAGCCAGGCCCCGGCGGGGAACGTGTCGGCCAGCACCCGGGCGGCCTCGAGCGCCAACCGGCTCTTCCCCACCCCGCCCATCCCGGTCAGGGTCACCAGCCGCTCGCTCGTGAGCCGCTCCCGTACCGCCTCGACGGCCGTCTCACGCCCGATCAGTCCGCCGTACGGGCCGGGTGACACAGGGGCCGGCAGGTTGGTCCGGGCCGGAGTCGACGGCGGTGCCGGCGGCCGCAGGGCGGGGTCCTGGCGCAGGATCGCCCGATGTAGCTCGGCCAACTCCCGGCCGGGATCGATGCCGAGTTCGTCGCGCACCTGCCGACGGAACTGCTCGTACGTGGACAGGGCTTCACGCTGCCGTCCCGAGCCGTACAGGGCGCGCAGGTGCGCGGCCCGTAGCCGCTCACGCCACGGATGGCGTGCGACCAGGTCGGCCAGCTCACCGGCGAGCAGGTGGTGCTCGCCGAGATCGAGCCGGGCCTCGGCCAGGTCCTCCAGCGCGGCCAGGCGCTGTTCGTCGAGCCGCTCGGCCGCCTGGCGCACGAACCGCTCGTCCCTGAAGTCGGCGTACGGGGAACCACGCCACAGCGACAGGGCTTCCGTCAGCGTCGCCGCCCGCCCCGCCGGCTCCCGCTGCGCGCGCGAACGCCCCACCAGCGCGGCGAAGCGACAGGCGTCGACCGACTCCGGCGACGCCCGCAGCCGGTAGCCGGCATCGCCGGACTCGACCAGCGCACGGCCACCCGCCTCACCCGTCTCCAGCGCGCGGCGCAACTGCGACACCTTGGTCTGGAGTGCCCCGAGCGCCTTGCCCGGCGCCTCGTCACCCCAGAGATCCTCGATCAGCCGGTCGGCGGAGACCGGGCGTCCCTCGTGCACCAGCAGGTCAGCCAGGAGAGCACGAACCTTCAGGCCGGGCACGGTGACGTCTCTGCCGTCCGACGTCCAGACCGCGATCCCGCCCAGCACCCCGAACATCACGACTTCACACTAGCCAGTCGACGGTCCCGCCCCGCGAACGTCCGCCGGCCGTCGGCCCGCCCACCGGGTCGCGGCGCCGACGCGTACGTCAGCCGGCCGTCAGCCGGTGGTGAGCGACCCCGGGGAGGCTGATCCGAGCCGACACCGGAGGAATGAGATGGATCGTCTGCAAGAGCCCCGGGCCGCTCACGGTCACCGGCCGTTCGCACCAGGGCGGGTGGCCACACCCTGGCTCGCCCTGCTGGCCGGCCCGCTGTCGTACGGGATCGCCGCACCGGCCCTGCTCCTCGACGACGTGGCGCGCGCGACGCGTACCGACGAACAGGCCGCGGCCGCCGGCGTGACGGCCTTCGGCTGGGGGATCGCGTTGGGGACGCCGCTGTTGGCGGCGCTGCTGGCCCGGCGCGGCGTACGGGCGGTCCTGACCGTCTCGGCCGTGCTGCTGGGCGCGGGGACGCTCCTGCTCGTGCTGGTGCCGAGCGTGCCGGCGTTGGTCGCCGGCGCGGCGGTGCAGGCACTGGGGTCCGCCGGTCTCACCGTGACGGCGATGAAGCTGGCCGACTCGGCCCGGCAGATGGGGGTTGTCACCGCGTCGCTGGCGGTCGTCGGGGCCACCGGCCCGCTGACCGGCGCGCTGGTCGCCGACATCTCCTCGTGGCAGGCGGCGCTGGCGTTGCCGCTGCTGGCGGTGCTCGCCGTGCCCGCGGCTCGCCGCGGCACCACCTCGCCGGACGCGGCGCCGGTGTCGTTCGACCCCCTCGGCATGGTTCTGTTGTCCATGCTGGTCACCGCGGCCGTCCTCATTCCGCACCGACCGCTGGTGGCCGGCCCGGCCACCGTCGCGCTGCTGCTCGCGCTGGTGGCCTGGATCAGGATCCGTCCGGACGGCTTCCTGCCCGCCGCGGTGGCACGCAACGGCCGGTTCCTCGCGGCGTGCGCGTCGGCCTTCGCGCTGGGGGTGGTGAACTTCGCCCTGCTCTACGCCGCGCCGGACCTGCTGCGGGAGCACGCGGGATGGGACGGCACCCGCAGCGGAATCGTGCTGCTGGCGCCGTACCTGCTCGGCGGCTTCTGCTCCGGGTTCCTCGTCGCGGCGTCCGTGCGGGTGCCCCGCCGCGTCGCGGCCGCCGCGTTGCTCGTCACCGGCGCCGCCGCGCCGCTGCTGGCGGCGGTCACCACCGCCGTACCGCTGCTGCTCGCGGCGATGGCGCTCGGCTCGCTGGCCGCCGCGACCGGCCAGGGAGTACTCGCCCTGCGAGCGACCGACGTCGTAGCCGCCTCGCGTCGGGCCGAGGCCCTGGGTCTGTTCAATCTCGCCTACCTGCTCAGCGTCGCGTTCGGACCGGCGATCGCCGTGACGCTCGCGCACCCCGCCGCCTGAGCACCCGCGTTCCGCTGCGGGCCTGCCCGGACCGCCCTGGCTGGCCTCGTCCTCCGACGTCAGGAGGCAGTTCGCTCAGCCGACCCTCGTCAGCCAGCGGTCGAGTCGCAGCAGCACGACGAGGACGGCGGCGCCGAGCACGGCGAGCCCCAGCCCGGCGAGGGTGTCGCGCGGTTCGGGGAAGGTGAGGTCGGCGATCTGCCGCAGTCCGGGCAGCACGGCCACGGCCGCGAAGCAGCCGGCCATCACCGCCAACAGGCCAAGCCGCCACCGGGTGTACGGCCGGGCGATGACGACGAGTGCCGCGAACGCGACGAGGAACAGGGTGAGCGTGGCGGTGGAACGGTCCGCCCGCAGGCTCGACGCCGTGTTGAACCGGGCGACGGCGTACGCGGCGAACGTCGTGGAAGCGGCCACGACACCGGCGGGAACGGCGAACCGCAGGACGCGGGGAACGAAACCCGGCCGCGCCCGTCCGCTGTTCGGAGCGAGCGCGAGGAAGAAGCCGGGCACGCCGATCGTCAGGGTCCCGACGATGGTGATGTGCCGGGGCAGGAACGGAAACGGCACCTGGGCGATGCCTACGAGCAGCGCGAGCAGCGCCGCGTACACGGTCTTGGTGAGGAACAGGTTCGCGACATGTTCGATGTTGGCCAGCACCCGGCGTCCCTCGGCGAGCACGTGCGGCAGCGCGGTGAAGTTGTCGCCGAGGAGGACCACCTGCGCGACCGCCCGGGTGGCCGGGCTACCGGAGCCCATGGCGACGCCCAGGTCGGAGTCCTTGAGCGCGAGCGCGTCGTTGACCCCGTCGCCCGTCATCGCCACGGTGCGACCCCGCGCGTGCAGGGCGACCACGAACTCCCGCTTCCGTTGCGGTGTCGCCCGGCCGAAGACGGTGTGGCCGGCGACGGCGTCGGCGAGCGCGTCCGGCTCCTGCGGCAGCGAGCGCGCGTCGACTGGCGCATCAGCCGACGGGATGCCGACCTGCCGCGCGATCGCGCCCACGGCGGCCGGATCGTCGCCGGAGATCACCTTCACGTCGACGCCCTGCGCGGCGAAGTACCGGACCATGTCCGGGGCGTCGGCCCGTACCCGCTGTTCGAGGACGACGAGGGCGGCGGTCCTGCGGTCGCGGCTGGTCAGAGTGGCCGACCGCACGAGGGCCAGCACCCGTCGACCCGTCGCGGCGAGACCCTGGGCCTCGCGTCGGGCCGGGTCGTCGTCGGGCAGCAGGACGTCGGGCGCACCGACGAGCCAGGTGCCGTGCTCCGGGAAGGACGCGCCCGAGAACTTGCGTGCCGAGGAGAACGGCACGGTCTCGCCCGCGTGCCAGCCGTCGGCGGAGAGGCGGTCTCCGATGGCCCGCATGGTCTGGTTCGGCTTCGCCTCCGCGCGGGCGAGCGCCGCCCGTGCGACACCTGGGGAAACGCCGTCGTACGGCAGCACCTCGCGCAACGCCATGCCGGGCTCGGTGAGCGTGCCGGTCTTGTCGATGCAGAGCGTGTCGACGCGGGCCAGAACCTCCACCGCAGGCAGTTCCTGCACGAGGCACCGGCGCCGGCCGAGCCGGATCACACCCACCGCGAAGGCGACGCTCGTCATCAGCACGAGCCCTTCGGGGATCATCGGCACGACTCCCGCGACGCTGCCCACCACGGCGTCGGAGACGCTGGCCCCGCTGGTGAACAGCCGCACGACCAGCAGTCCGCCGATCGGCACGATGATCCAGGTGACCAGCTGGAGCAACCGGTTGATGGCCGTCATGAGTTCGGAGTCCGTCAACTCGAAGCGGCTGGCCTCGGCGGCGAGCCGAGCCGCGTACGCCTTCTCGCCGACCCCGGTCGCCGCGAGCAGGCAACTGCCCGCGGTCACGAAGGTGCCCGACCGCACCTGGTCGCCGCACCGCTTCTCGACCGGATCCGACTCGCCGGTCAACAGCGACTCGTCGATCTCGACCCCGTCGGCCTCCCGGACCACCCCGTCCACCGGCACCTTCTCCCCGGGCCCCAGCAGCACGAGGTCGTCGACGACCACCTCACCCGGCCGGATCGAAACCTCACGGCCGTCGCGCAGGACACGCACCGGCGCCTCGGTGAGCAGGGTGAGCCGGTCCAGGGTCCGCTTCGCCCGCAGTTCCTGGACCACACCGACTGCGCTGTTGACCACGACCACCGAGCCGAAGAGCGCGTCGACCGGCTGGCCGAAGACCAGGATCAGACCGCAGAGCACCGCGATGATCGCGTTGAACCGCGTCAGCAGATTGGCGCGCAGGATCTGGCCGAACGTGCGGCTGCTCCGGCGGGCCGTCGTGTTGACCGAGCCCCTCGCGACCCGCTCGGCGACCTGCGCACCTGTCAGCCCCTGGTGCACGTGCCACGCCCCACGTCAGGCCACCATTCCTGTTCCGGCGCATGAGCCGAGGCGTGCGCCCTCGACGACGTCCGATGGCACGACCAACGAGCCCGACCCGAATCCGGATACGTGGCCGTGCTTCACGGAACGGCCGACCCGACATACCATGTCGGACATGTACGGACGATCCGCCCGAGTGATCATGCCCCCGCCTGCCTTCACCGCCGGGTAGCAGTGGCGCAGACAGGCGAGGACCGGGAGCCGCCGCGGCCGGCGTCCTCCAGCGACAGAGCCGACCGGCAGGACATCCGCCTTGCCGTGGTGATGACTGGTGGAGTCAGCCTGGCGGTGTGGATCAGCGGCGTCACCCTCGAGGTCTCCCGCCTGGCCGCGGCACGCACGGACCCGGAGTCGCCGTACGCGTCGCTGCTGGATCTGCTCCGGGCGGACGTTCGCGTCGACGTCATCTCGGGCACCTCGGCGGGCGGTCTCAACGGCGCCTTCCTCGCGCTGGGCCTGGCCAGGGGCGGGGACCTGTCCGTCATGCGGGACCTGTGGCACGAGCACGGCAGCCTGGACCGGTTGTTGCGCGACCCGTTGACGCGCCGTCCACGATCGCTGCTGAAGGGGGACGACTACTTCCTTCCGAAGGTGCGGGACGCGCTGGAGAAGGTCGTCTCGACCACCGGATCGCCAGCGGGCCGGACCGACGATGAACGGGTGCCGATCGAGCTGGTGCTGACCGGGACGCTCTGGCAGGGCAGGTCCACGACGTTCACCGACGACCTGGGTGTCGGGATCACCGAGACCGATCACGACGCCACCTTCCGGTTCGCCGACCTCCGGGCCGGCTACCGTGACGGCCGACCGGTCGGTGGGGACCTCGCCGCCGATGCCGTACTCGACGAGTTGGCCGCCGCGGCGCGGTGCACGTCGTCGTTCCCGGGTGCGTTCGAGCCGCACTTCGTGCGGGTGCGCCCCGGAGATCCCGGCAGCGACCTGCGGTGGGAGTCCGCGGCGGGTCGATCGAACTTCCGCGACGCGCAGCACGTGGTGGACGGCGGAGTGCTGCTCAACAAGCCGATCCGCCCGGCCCTGGAGGCGGTGTACCGGCAGACCGCCGGCTTCCAGGTGCGCCGGGTTCTCGCGTACGTCGCCCCGGATCCGGGCGAGCAACTCTGCCCCTCCCCCGCGGCCGACCCGCCGCCCGCCCCGCACGCGGACGCCGCCGGCCCGGGGATGCCGCTCCCGTCGGCCCGCGAGGTGCTGCTCGGAGTCCTCACCCGACTGCGGGCCACCGACTCCGTATCCCGGGAACTCACCGAGATCCGCAGCCGCAACACCACCGTGCGAATGCGCCGCCGGGCCCGGGACCGGTTCGCGACGGCGATGATCGGCGTCGCCGAGCAGCTTTCCGACGGGGCGTGGCCGGCGTACCTGGAGGTGCGCGTCGAGAACGCGGCCACCACGATCGCTCCCCTGCTGGCGATGGGGCAGCGCGGCCGACCCGCCGAGCAGTGGAGCGGGCACGAACTGCTCGCCGCGCTTCGGCGGCAACGGCTGTCGTTCGTCCCCGATGGCCCTCTCGCGGAGGCGCTCGGGAGAACCGGCGCCGGCTGGGACTGGGGGCAGACCACCGTCCAGCGCCTGGCGGACATGACCGTCGACCTGCTCAAACGATCGGTGTGGCTGGCCCACCTCGGTACGCCGGAGCGAACGAGGATCGTGCGCTGCCGCGAACAGGCGGCCGCCACCCTGGAGGAGATCCACGCAGACCGCAACGACCTCAACCGCTACTGGTCCACCGCACCGACGGGACCGGCGCAGTACGGCATCGATCCGATGCCCAGGCGCCAGGGCTCGCTGAACCGGACGGCCGACAACCTGCCCGAGCTCGAACGCTGGCTCACCACAGCGTTGGCGGCGTGGGACGCCCTGCCCGTACCCGGTGACGGCGTGCGCCGAGCCCGCCTTCACCGACAAGCCCTCGACCTGGCCCGGAGCCTTCGCGAGGTCGCCCCCGCCCTGCGGGCGGTCAGCGCGGTAGGCAACGACGTGCTCGATCCGGATGGCGAGTGGACGGAGCGGCTCACCGCACTCCACCGGTTCCTCGTCCCGGTGCGGCCCGCCGACGAGACCGTCCTGCGGAACATGTTGCGGCTCGACGTCGTACAGCTCGCCTTCACCAGCGCCAGTCAGGACCCGGAGCAGGAGGTGGAGCTCGCCAAGGTCTCCTCGCTGCACCCGGACCTGCTGACCGGCATCCAGCTGCACCACTTCGGCGCCTTCTACCGCGGCTCGTGGCGCCTCAACGACTGGCTGCACGGCCGCATGGACGCCGTCGAGCAGCTCATCCGGATCCTGCTGGCACCGGAGCGGCTACGGCAGTGCCTGCTGGCGCCCGGATCAGCGACCTGCGCCGGGCCCCGGCCGGCCCAGGCCGAGGCGGTGGACCGGCTGATGGAGGCGTTCGAGCGGTGCGCGGTTCCCGACGGATCGCCGGACCGCGGGTGGCTGGCCGACCAGTGGGCGCGGGACCGCGCGGCGTGCGAACGCGAGGCGCAGCAGATCCTCGGCAACCCCGACGCCCGATCGTTGAGCGCCTGCACCAGGGCCATCGCCCGACCGATCCAGACCTCGGTGCTCCGAGAGGACCTGCCCGGCCTCGCCGCCGCCGTACGCGCCGAGGGCGCCGATCGGGCCAGGACGAGCACCGCCTGGCTGGCGTCCTTCGACGCCGCCGACCGGAAGGCCGGCCGGGAGATGCCGGCCCAGGATCTGTGGCGGCTGTGGAACGAGGCGGCCCAGATCGGTGGCGAACGCATCGATGGTGACATCGGCAGCGACACCTTCGCCCGAACCACGTCGCACACCGCCACCGTCCTCGCCAACGTCGCCGGCGACACGGCGCGCACCAGGCCGCTGGCCGTGGTGCTCTCCGCCTTCCGCGGCTACGCACTCGCCGTCTGGGCGATGGTCGCCCTGCTCACCCGCCGCAGCGCGATGGGCACGCGGGCGGTGGAGATCGCCGTCGCGGCCGGCGCCGTGCTGCTGGCCGTGTCCCTGCTGGTGCCCGCGGTGCCGATCGCGCTGACCCTGCTCGCGGTCCTCCTGCTACTGGCCGGGTTCTCGGCCGCCGCCCTGCTCTCGCCCCGGACCAGGCCGGTCGGCGTGCGCCTGGTCGCAGCGACGCTCGTCGCGCTGCTCGCACTGGGCGGGATGCTCTGGTGGGACTGGTACCGCAACGGCACGGCGTTGATCTGGAGCCTGTCGATCAAGCTCGGGGTCACGCTCCTCATCGTCCTGCTCGGCTGGTGGGTCGCCCGCGCCCAGCCCCGGCGCGCCAACCGCAGCACCCGCAGGTAGGCCAGCGGCCGACGACCGGCTCCCATGCGGTACGCATCAGCACCGTCTCCGGCAGCCGGGAAGTCGCCCACCAACGCATCGGCTGGACCCGGACCTACTGCTCGGGATGCCCGACTTGTCATGTCAGAGATCCAATTCTCCGCCCTGGTGTCCGTCGGCGGCGGATCCGCACGTGGGACGCTGTCGAGCTGATGTCGCAGACGACTCACCGCGGTCTGGTGCACAGTGGCCCGGACGACGCCTGATGTCACAGACGACTCAGCTCGACAGCGTCGTCCGACCCTCCCGCCCGCGGACCGGCTCGGCGGCCACCAGCGCCGCACGCAGCGCAGACGAGCTCGGTGGCGTTCGGCCAAGCAGAAACCCGTTGGCGGGCCACGGCGAGCACCGCTACTCTGCCAACGGCCGTGCGAGAGAACGAGGAGGTGGTACCCGTGAATGCAGTATCGACATGGGTGCTCCCCTCCGGGGTCACGGTCGGGCGATAGGTCGTCCGGGAGCGCCGCTCACGAGCACTCCCGAAGGGCACGACCATGCGATTCACTTCCGAGCAGCGCCTCGACGACGGCGTCCTCGAACGCCAGTTCACCCTCGGTGAGATCCCCGGCATCCTGTGGACGCCGGAATCCGCCTCCGCATCGGCCCCGCTGATTCTGATGGGCCACCCCGGCGGCCTGCACAGGATGTATCCCCGACTGGTGGCCCGGGCCCGGCACTGCGCGGCGGAGGGCTTCGCCGCAGCCACCCTCGAACTCCCCTGGAGCGGTGACCGGCCCCGTTCCGCCGCCGCCGAGGAGACCCGCGCCGACCTGCACCGGGCGCTGAAGGCCGGCGAGCCGGTCGACGACGATCTCGTTGATCGGCTCGTCCTCCCGCTGGTCGAGAAGGCGGTCCCGGAATGGCGGGCCGCCCTGGACGCCCTCCTTCCGCTGCCCGGCATCGGCGGCCCGGTCGGGTACGCGGGAGGGGTGATCTCCATCGGCATCCGGCTGGCGGTGGTCGAGCCGCGCATCTCGGCCGCCCTTCTGTTCGCCGGGAGTTTCGTGCCCCGCACCATGTTCGAGGAGGCCCGACAGGTCACCATTCCGCTGCAGGTCCTGCTGCAGTGGGACGACGAAGGAAACGACCGGCAGGTGGCCCTGGACCTGTTCGACGCCTTCGGCGCCAAGGAGAAGACGCTGCACGCCAACATGGGCGGGCACACCGGCGTGCCGCAATTCGAAGGGGACGCCGGGAACCGGTTCTTCGCCCGGCACCTGACGTGAGGTCGGGCCGTCAGGCCGGCAGCAGACGATAGGAGCTGTCGGGCAGGTTGCCGCTCATCCTGACGCCGCCTTGATCAGCACCTCACGTCTTGAACTGCCACACGGCGTGCACGAGCTTGCCGGTCACGAGCTGGACGTAGCCGCCGCTGGCCGTCCCCTTCGGCACGTCGAAGAAGAAGCGGCCGTGCGACGCCTGACCGACCGTGGTGAAGTTCACGGCCCTCAGTCGGGGCGAGGCGGCCTGATCGCTCACCTGTGCCGGATGCGTCGCCTGGGCGTTGTCCCGGAAGACGAAGTTCTCCGGCCCCCCGGTGACCGGTTTCCCGGCCTTCAGCAGCTTGATGTCCACGGTGACGACCAGGTGCTCCCGGCCGGCGGCCTGCGGGGACAGCTCCGCCCCGGTCACGGTCACGCCGGCCAGGCCGTTCCCGAAGAGGTCGATGGCGGCGTCCTGGCCGAGTCGCAGGACGGGTACGGGCGGGGTGGCCGTCTCCTTCGCGAGCACGGTGGCCTCCGGGGCGCCCTGCAGGGTGGCCGGGTCGGCGCACCCGCCGAGTGGGATGAGTGCCACGGCGAGCAGCAGGCGCAGGCAGGTCCTTCTCATGCGGATCGTCCCTCGTGGTCGGGGCTGGGCGGGCGCACCGCGCTGGGTGCGCCCGCCCGCCTGTGACAGGTCAGCCCACACCGGTCCAGCCCGCGAACGGGGCCCCACCGTAGTGCAGGTTGTGCTTGTAAACCTGGTTGCTGAAGTTGCCGGACACGACCTTCTGCGTGCCGTTGACCACTCCGACGTAGACACCGACGTGGTCCGAGTCGACGGCCGGATCACCGGAGGAGTTGTAGGTCACCGCGGCACCGGGGTAGATACCCGACGTGGTCCCCGGGTGCCAGGTGCCGAAGAACTTCCCGTACCGCGCGGTGGTGCCGGCCTCGGAGTCCAGGTGCTCCCAGGCGTAGACACCGGCGTTCTTCCAGACGTACTTGACGAAGTCCGCGCACCATGCCTGGCAACCCTTGCCCCAGTGGTTCGAGTAGAAGTTGCAGTTGGAGCCCATCGGGGTCTCGAACTTGTGGTCGCTGTTGAGTTCGTCGTAGGCGGCCTGTACGACCCGGTCACCCGTGGCGGTGTTGACGCCGATGCTCAGAACGTTCTGGTCGGCGCCACTCGACTCGCCGTTGACCCCCGGGGCGGCCTGCGCCGCGCCGGCGGGGGCCAGTGCGGTGAGGATCCCCATGGTGACCATGGCCCCCAGGGTCCGCTGTCGCACACTGTCAATCCGCATTTCCTACCTCCCTCTTTCTCTGTTGTCTGCCGGTTTCAAAGAGGAGTCCGTCACCTGTGACGTCCTCGGGATACAGCGCGCAGATGTACTTGTCCCAGAGGCGGCCCGCGTAGTAGTCGTGCTCACGCAGCACCCCCTCCACGTGGAACAGGTGGTTCTGCCCGCTCTGCACCTGTGGCCAGTTGATTCCTGGTATCTCCATGTAGATCTTGTTGAGGGGAAACGTGTGGAAGAGGTGCCGGGCGAACAACGCCACCGCCTGAGCCGCCAGGCCGGTGCCGGTGACGGCCGGCTGGAACACGGCACCGATGTACGTGTGCCGCAGACTCAGCTCGTCGCCGTAGGCCACGACCTGCCCGACCGGTTCGTCGTTCTCGATCCGGCGTACCACGAACTGCAGCAGCACCTGGTTCCACAACTCGGCGTTGAAGCGCTCTATCGGTGGCACCGATCCCCGGTAGCGCCAGCGGAAACCCGTCTCCGGTCGCACGGCGAGTGCGTACAGGAAACCGACGTCATCCGGGGTGACCGGCATCAGGCGGAACACCGGTGTCTCCAGGACCGGCACCAACGGGTCGGGCGGGGACGTCCGGGCAAACCGCGTGGGAAGCCCCGACATCCCGCCGCCACCGCCACCGATCTGGACGGAAAACCGGGGCGCCTTGTCCACGAGCGCCAGCAACTCGCCCACCGTCTTGGGCAGTCCCGACGCGACGGCGATCCGGACGCCCCGGGTCTGCAGCCAGGTGAGCACGCGCATCTGGGCCAGGCTGTCGAGGGCCAACTCGTCGCGGAGCGAGACCCGGTCGGTGAGTGACTCCGCCGGCACGTCCAGCAGTGTCGCGAGTTCCGCGCGGGCGGGTACGACGTTGTCGCCTATCGTCATCGGGCGCTCCTGTCTGCGAGGGATGCGGTGGCCGCGGTGAGGTCGCCGGCCAAGGTGAGGTCACGGGTGTCGGGGTTTTCACCGGCCCCGGTGAGATCACGGGTTCCGGTGAGATCACCGGCGAGGTAGCGGCGTCGGGTCTCGGCCCGGCGCAACTTTCCCGACGAGGTCCTCGGCAGGCCGCCGGGGCTCAGCGTCACCACCTCGGCCGGGGTCATGCCCACGTGCGCATTGACGGCGACGGCCACCGCCCGGCGGACGTCGGCACTGCTGGCGAGCCGGGTCTCGACCGCCACGACAAGACGGTCGCCGTGGCGCGCCGGTACGCCGAACGCGGCGGCGCCGCCGGCCCGTACACCGGCAGCGTGCGCGGCAGCCGCCTCGACGTCCTGCGGATGGATGTTGCGTCCCGCGGCGAACAGCACATCCTTGGCCCGCCCGCAGACGACCACTTCCCCGTCCGCCAGGTAGCCCAGGTCCCCGGTCCGCAGCCAGGGCGACGGCCGGGGCGCCTCACCCCAGTAACCGCTGATCACGGACGGTCCGCACACCTCGATGTGCCCGACGGTCCGCTCGTCGACGGGCGTGCCGGAGTTCCGGTCCACCACCCGTACGGAGGTTCCCGGCACCGCCCGCCCGAGGCGGGTCAGGGTGTAGACCCCCGGGGCGGGTACCGCTCGGCCGTCCCGTTCGAGCAGCTCGCGGTCGACCTCGTCGACCTCGATACCCGTGCCGACGGTGGAGAAGCTGACCGCCAGCGTCGACTCGGCGAGACCGTACGCGGCGATCATCGCGTCCGGGTCGAGACCTCGGCGCGCGGCGGCGGCGAGGAAGCGTCGGGTCGTCACCGGGTCGATCGGTTCGGCGCCCGAGAAGACGTGACGCAGCGAACCGAGGTCCGCCCCGGTGCCCGCCTCAAGCAGTTGCGTCATCAGCCCGAATGCGAAGTTGGGCGCGCCGGTGCAGGTCGCCCGGTGCCGGCTGATCAGGTCGAGCCAGCTGGCCGGTCGGACTGCGAAGGCCGTCGACGCCTGCAGGACCAGCGGGCACCCGCGTGACATCGGCAGGGCGAGGAAGCCGATGAGACCCATGTCGTGGAAGAGCGGAAGCCAGCTCAGCCATCTGGCGCACGTCGGGTCGAGGGCCCGCCCGCCCATGGCAGCCTCGATGGCGGCCAGGTTGGCGGCCAGATTGCGGTGGGTGATGGGTACGCCCCGCGGGTGGCTGGTCGAGCCGCTGGTGTATTGGAGTACGGCCAGGTCGTCCGGTCCGGGATGCACCACCTCCGCCGGTGGCGTCGCGTCGGCCGCGGTGACCAGCTCGGCCAGGGTCAGCACCTCGGTGCCGGGCGGGCTGGCCAGCGCCGACGGGACTTCGACGGCTCCGTCGGACACCGCCGTGGGGTCGACGATCACCAGTCCCGGCCGGGCGTCGGCGAGGATCCGGCGCAGCTGGGCGAAGTGCGGCTGCCGCTCGGTACGGCCGGGCAGTGGCAGCACGGTGAAGGCGGCCCCGCGCAGCCACACCGCCCGCAGGGCCGCGACGAGGGCGGCCGTGGTGTCGCCGAGCAGGCTGACCCGGCTACCCGGGCCGACGCCCCGGGTGGCGAGGACACCGGCCATTCGCCGAGCCTGGTCGTGCAGTTCGGCCCAGGTGTGACAGGTGTCGGACCGGGCGTCGATCCCGGTCACGGTGAGAGTGGCGCGCGAGGCGGCGTTCCCGACGAGCGCATCGACCACGGTGTTCATGTGCCCAGGATCACCGGGAGGGTTCATCGAAACCGCACGCACTTCTTCATCGACGGTTCACGATCGCCTCGGCCGCCCTCGGCGGCCGGGCGGGAGCATCACCGGCCGGGCACGGCCCGGAACGACCGCCCGGTTCGGGCACGTCACCAGGGATGCGGTGACGTTACCGGCCGGTTCCGCTTGCGGCGATCAAATTGATCAACTTAAACTCCGCTGATCGAGTTGCCATGCAGCTTGGGGGCAGCATGAGGTACCGCATCCTGGGCGCGCTGAGGGTCGTCGATAGCGAAGGCCAGCCCTGCCTACTCGACCGGCGCCAGAGCCGGATCCTCGCCGTCCTGCTGCTGTCGCCCAACCGGATGGTCAGCCGCGACCACCTCGTTGACGCGGTGTGGGACAACTCGCCACCCGCCACCGCCGCCCGGCAGCTCCAGAACTGCGTCTCACAGCTGCGTCAACGCCTCGCGGGCAACCGGGGCAAGCACCCGATCGTCCCCGAATCAGCCGGCTACCGCATCCGGCTGGAGGCCGGGCAACTCGACGCCCAGGTGTTCGAGGCCAGCGTCGCGGTCGCCACCGAGCAGGCCGCGGCGGGCCGGGTCGCCGCCGCCGCGGCGGGCCTGCGTGGCACCCTGGAGCTCTGGCGCGGCCCCGCCCTGGCAGGCATCAAGGGCCGTGCCATCGAGGCCGGCAGCCACCGCCTCGACGAACAGCGACTGGCCACGCTCGAGACCTGCCTCGAACTCGAACTCGCCCAGGGCCGGCAGAACGAGATCATCGGAGAGCTGCTGCATCTCGTGACGGCCAACCCGCTGCGGGAACGCATGGTCGGGCTGCTCATGCTGGCACTGCACACCTCCGGCCGGCGAAGCGAGGCGCTACAGGCCTACGACCGGCTCCGCCACCACCTCGGCGAGGAACTGGGACTCGACCCCGGTACCACCCTGCAGGAACTGCACGCCAGCATCCTGCGCAACTCGGCCCCCGCCAGCCCGGCCGCCGCACCCCGCAGGACCGCCCCGCGGCAGCTTCCCGTACCGGCCCGGCACTTCGTCGGCCGCGAGCCGATCCTCCGCGAACTCGACACCCTCGCCGAGCAGGCCGACGCCCAGGGCGGCGCCATCGCAGTCCTGGACGGCACCGGCGGCATCGGCAAGACCGCGCTCGCCGTACGCTGGGCGCACCGCGCCGCCACGCTCTTCCCGGACGGACAGTTGTTCGTCAACCTGCGCGGCTTCGATCCGCACCGGCAACCACTACCCGCGGCCACCGCGCTGCGCTCGCTGCTCGGCGCCCTCGGCGTCACCCCCGAACAGATCCCCGCCGACGTGGACGAACGGGCCAGCCTCTACCGGAGCCTGCTCGCCGAGCGCCGGATGCTCATCGTGCTGGACAACGCCCGCGGCGCCGACCAGATCCGGCCGCTGCTGCCCGGCGGCGGCGGCTGCATGGTCGTCGCCACCAGCCGCAACGAACTCACCAGCCTGGTCGCTGTCGAGGGCGCCCGCCCGTTCACCCTCGACCTGCTGTCCGTCGAGGAATCACGGCAACTGCTCACCGGCCGGCTCGGCGAGGAACGGCTGACGACCGATCCACAGGCCGTCAGCGAACTGATCGCCTGCTGCGCCCGACTGCCCCTGGCGCTGACCATCATCGCGGCCCGGGCCGCCGCGCACCCGACCTTCCCGCTGTCCACCTTCTCCGGCGAGCTGACCGGCACGCAACGCCGGCTCGACGCCGTCGACGGCGGGGACCAGTTCACCCAGATACGCTCGGTGCTCTCCTGGTCCTACCAACGCCTGTCGGCCCCCGTCGCCCAGATGTTCCGGCTGCTGGGCCTGCACGGCGGCACCGACATCACCGCGACGGCCGCCGCGTACCTGGCGGGCCGGCCCACCGTCCACACCCGGCAACTCCTCACCGATCTCGCCCGATCCCACATGGTCAACGAACACACCATGGGCCGCTACGCCATGCACGACCTGCTCAGCGCCTACGCGGGCGAGCTGGTGGCCACGCACGAGAGCGAAGCCGAACGGCAGCGGGCGATCCGTCGACTGCTCGCCTACTACCTGTACGCGGCGGCGGCCGCCGACGTACTCGTCACCCCGCACCGACGACGCACCCCCCTGCCCGAACCGGTGTCACCCCTGGACGAACTGCCCCGCTTCGCGGGACACCTGGAGGCCCTCGGCTGGCTGGAGACCGAACGGAACAACCTCACCGCAGCCGTACGTCTCGCGCACGACTCTGGCGAGCACGCCACCGGCTGGCGGCTGGCGAACCTGCTCTGGGGGCTGTTCCACCTGGGAAAATACTGGGACGACTGGATCGCCACCTATCGCGTCGGCCTGGCCTGTGCCCAGGCCTGCGAGGACACCCCGGCCGAGTTCACCATGCACAGCAGTCTCGGCACGGCCTATCGGGAGCTGGGCCGATTCGCCGAGGCCCGGCGGTGCCACCACTCTGCGCTGCGGATCAGCCGGCGCACGGCGGACCGCTGGGCCGAGGCCCAGGCACTGAACGGCCTGGGCGCCGTCTACGGGGACATGCGCCGGAGCCGTCTCGCCCAACAGTTCCTGCGGCGGTCGCTGCAGATCCGCCGGGAGATCGGCGACCGCTGGGGCGAGGCGATCACCGTGTGCAACCTCGGTGAGGAGGACCTCGTCAACGGCGACCTCGATTCGGCCCGCCACCACTTCACCGTCGCCCTGACGATCCGCCGCGACATCGGCGACCGCTGGGGCGAGGCGATGACGCTGAGCTGCCTGGGCCAGGCATTCGTCGCCGGCAGGCAGTACCGCGAGGCGCTCACGCACCTCAGTGACGCGCTCACCATGCACCGCGAGATGAACGACCTCGCCATGCAGGCGAGCGATCTGCACCATCTCGGCCGTACCGAACGCGAACTCGGTCACGGCGAGCGTGGCGAGCAGCACCTGCGGGAGGCACGGGCCATCTACCAGCGCCTCGGGATGGCGCCTCCCACCTGACCCGGCTATCCGGGGAACCGGGCACAGTATTGAACACAGCCGCGCCAGCTTCCCATCCACCGCTTCGGCCGCCGCTCGCTGGGCGTCCCACAGCGCTGCCATGTCCGCCAGGGCCTCCGGCTCATCAAGCACCACGGCGCCGCCGTTCCAGTGGCTACTCCAGGCTCGGACGATGCGCTGCGTCTTGACGTCGGAGGGGACATCCCCTCGGGTGCAGGGAGCATGGGTCACCCCACCGTCCGGGGGGCCAGGGTCAGGCGGCTACGCACCTCCGGCGGGCTGTCGAGGCGTACCTCGTACAGCCGCCCCTCGGCGTGCGCCGGCGTCTGGTCCGCGTAGTGCGAGGAGAGAGGATGTCCCGAGCTGCCGTGGCGGAGCACGTCGCGGATGCGGGTGCCGCCGGAGGGGCCGAACTCGACGACGAAGCGCCACGGCGCACCCTCGACCACCTGGCCGTCGCGGTCGGGATACATCAGACAGACGCTCTGCCCGCCGCCGCCCACCGGGGTCGGGGGCGAGCCGTACAGCGAACGTAGCGTGTCCGACACCGCGGCCAGGGGATGCTGGTCCGCGATCCGGTTCGACCTGCCGTAGCGCCAGCCGGCGGGGTCGTCGCCGAATCTGTCGGCGAGTCGACGCGCCGCCTCGGTGAGGGCGTCGGCCACGACGACCGGCAGTTCCTCCGTCTCGCCGAGCCGCCGGCGGGCGTCCGCGTCCATCACCAGGTGATCCACCTGGAGGGTCACGTCGGTCATGGCGTCGGCGACGGCCGCACCGAGCCGGCTGGTGATCCAGCGCTCGGTCAACACCCGGGTCAGCGCCCCGAAGACCAGAGGTGCGGCCTGGTCGGCGTCGTCCCTGCCGTCCCAGGTCGCCAGCGACTGGTGGCCGAACACGGCCAGCGGCGACTCCGGTGGATTCTCGTCGAGCGCCTTCAGCAGGGTGGGCAGGATGCGTCGTGCCCGGCCGTTGCACAGGTCCATCTGCCACGCGCCGAAGTCGTCCGGGCGGGCCGCCGGCGTCGCCGTCAGCAGTTCCTCGATCCGGTCGGCCCGGTACGGTCCGCCCCAGTCGCTGCCCAGGTGCGGGACGACCCCGTCGGGCAGGATCTGGTGGTTGGCGCTGACCACGAAGCCCGCCGGCGGATCGACGACCTCCGGTAGCTCGTCGAACCCGAGCGTGGTGCTCCAGCGAGCGGCCACCTCGGCCGCGCCGGCCGGGGCGAGGCCCTCCCGACGGTCCCGGCGGGGCACGATTCCGGCCGTCCGCAGCGCGACCGTACCGTCCCGGGTCGCGACGACGAGGTTGAGCACGGGCACACCGAAGCCCCGCAGGGTTTCGCGGAACGCCGGGTAGTCGCGCGCCCGCCACATCCGCTGGCAGCTCTCGGCCTCCGTGGACGGGTGCAGACCACTCCAGTAGAGGGCCACCGGCTCCACTTCCGCGCCGCGCGGGCCCGGCAGGTCGACGTATCCCGTCCCGCCCGACGCGCGCACGGAGATCTCGGTCCCGCCGCGCACCCGGACGACGCTGGCCTGCGACCACCGTGGCTCTCCCGTCGGGTCCGGCCGCTCCCCCACGGCCAGGTCCTGGGTGTCGATGGTGGAGTTGGTCACCCCCCACGCGAGATCCGGGTTGGCGCCGATCACCAGTCCGGGCACGCCCGGCACCGTCACCCCGTACGCGCGTTCGCCGTCGAGATCCAGCCCCAGCTGGTACCAGAGGCTCGGCTGGGTGAACAGGATGTGCGGGTCGTTGGCCAGCGCGGCGAAGCCGGTGGCGGACCTGGCCGGGGACACCGCCCACGCGTTCGAGCCGCTCCCCTGCCGGCCCGCGAAGAGGTCGCCGAGGTGGGCGGCGCCGGCCGCGGAGAGCAGCGCGGTGTCGCCGCGCCGTGCCGCCGGCCCCGCCGGGGCGTCGGCCCTGATGGTGACGCTGCCGCCGGGCGGGTACTTCGGCGCGAGGAAGCTGTGGACGAACTCCGGTCGCTCCGCCAGCAGGCGGCTACGGAAGACCTCCTGCTGCAGGTTACGGCCCAGGTGGAAGCCGAGCTGCTTGACGACGGCCAGCGAGTCGCTTACCGACCACGGGCCCGGCCGGTACCTCAGGAGGTGGAATTCGGGCGGGAGCTGCCCGCGGCGCCGCATCCGGCGTACCGCGGTGTCGACCCCGTGGGCGAAGGCCGCGAGGTTGGCGCGGGCAGGCGGCGAGAGCAGGGCCTCGCTCTGGCCGGCGGCCCGCTCGAAGGCGAGCGTACGGGCGAGGACGTCCGAACCGGCGGCACGAGCGCCGAACACCTCCGCCAGTCGTCCGGTCGCCCGCCGGCGCAGGACGTCCATCTGCCACAGCCGGTCGTACGCCATCGCGACCCCGACGCCCACGTAGAGATCACGCTCGTCGCCCGCACGGATCCACGGGATGCCGCGCTCGTCGCGGTCGATGTCGACGGTGCCGTGCAGGGCCGCCACGGAGAGTACGCGGGTGCGCCGGAGCGCACGACTGCTCGGCCAGGCGGCCAGGCGCAGGATGCCCGCCGCGGCTCTCATGACGCCTTTTCGGTCTCCGCCTCCGGGAGGGTGTCGTGGCGGCTCAGGTCGGGGATGCGCCGGCCGACCAGCAGGTAGAGCACGACGCTCACCAGGGCCAGGGAGCCGATGGCGAGGAACATGACCGGCCCGCCGAAGGACGCGAGGACGAGACTGCCGAGGAACGGTCCGGTGAACCCGCCGACCTGCGCGAAGGTCTGTGCGCCGAAGTAGGCTCCGCGCCGTTCCTCGGGCGCGATGCGGTCGACGAGCGCGAACTCCGACGGCACGATCAGGGTCTCGGCGACGGTGAACACCACCATCGCCACGATGTAGTGCCACATCTGCTCGGAGATCGCGAAGCCGGCCATCCCGACGAAGGTGAGGATCCCACCGAGGGTGATGGCGTTCAGCGGGTTGTAGCGCTGCACGTAGCCGGCGGCGAAGAGCTGGAGAACGATCACCGCCACCGCGTTGGTGGTCATGACCGCGGCGAGCACCCGGGCGCTGTCGGCGAAGTCGATGACGAAGTTCTGGGCGAGCAGCACCGAGATCCTGCTGTGCACCGTCTCCAACAGGATCGCGCCGATGAGCAGGAGAAGCAGGCGGCGGTCCGACATCACCGCCCGGGCCGACTCGCCCAGTCCCCGGACGATGGCGCCCGTGCTGCGGCCGAGCGTCGTCAGCCCGCCGTCCCCCGTGGACGGTCGTGGCAGTTGCCGCGTGGCCGCCCAGAGGACGGCGAGGTAGACCAGGTACACGACGGCGGCGGCAGGGAAGGATATCCGGGCGCCGGTGAACCCGAGGGCCACGCCGATCAGCGGACCGACGGCGTAGCCGGCGTTGATCGCGAGGTACTGGTAGGAGAACCACTTCACCCGCAGCGCGACGGGGAGCAGATCGCTGATGAGTACCTTCGCGACCGGGCTGAAGGCACTGGTGGCGAACGCCATGGACGCGTTGAAGGCGAACGCCGTCACGGCGTCGCGGGCGAAGTAGAACCCGACGAAGCTGCCGATCACCACCAGCAGGCAGGAGAGCAGGACCCGGCGGCGGCCCACGATGTCGGAGAGCGCGCCGCCGAGGAACCCACCGGAGATGCCGAAGAGCACGGAGGAGCCGATGACCAGGCCGACCGTCGAGACGGACAGGCCGAGTTCGTTGCGGAGGTAGATGGCGAGGAAGGGAATCGTCACGCCGTTGGCCAGGCTCATCACGCCGGAACCGCCGACGAGGATCCTGGCCAGTCGCGGTGGGCGGAACGCTGCGCTCGCAGCCGGTTCCCGGGTCAACTCGGATTTCCTTCCGTCTTGTCCTGCTGGCGCTGGAATTCGATCATTGTCTCGGCGACGGTCGCCGCGTCGGGGTCCCGCAGCATGCCCTCGTGAGTGGTGGCCACCACCGTCCGGGTCAGGTCCGGCAGCACCAGGTGCCAGCCCTCGGTGTGCCCGTCGTCGTCGCTGGACCTCTCCAGGCCCGCCACCAGCAGCAGTGCGGGCACGGCCAGTGCGGGCGCGGGCTCTGCCATGATCCGTCCCATCGTCCGGTAGTCCTCGAAGGCGTGGGCGAGCCCGCCGATCGTGGCAGCCAGCGCGGGTGCCGCGGTGGAGGCGGCCCACCGCAGCAGTTCCGTGTCGGCCATCCCGGCGCCGGACTGCGGGGAGAGCTCGCGCCACCGGCGGGTGTGCTCGGGAAACGCGAGGGCCACGTCGGAGAGGAAGGCGACCAGCTGGGTCCGGTCATCCTCGGAGAGGCGCTGGTGGAGGCAGCGCGGGCTCGGTGCGTCGAGCAGGGTGATGCTCCGCACCCGGCGGCCGGCCGCCCGCACCGCGTGGGCGAGGTGCAGCGCCATCGCCCCGCCCAGGGAGTGTCCGACGAGGTGGACCCCGGGATCGACGACGGGCAGCAGCTCGGTCAGGCACGCCTGCGCGGCGGCGGCGGCGGACGGCGTGCCGTCCTGCGCCCGGAGGAGGTCGCGGGTGTGCAGGGCGTGGAACGGGCGGCCCCGGACGTGCGTCGACAGCCGCGCCATCGAGGCGGCGATCCCGAAGACGCCGGGCAGCGCCACCACGGGCGCCCGGCCCGCCACGGAGTCCCCCAGCGGCAACAGATCGACCGGGCGGCGGGACACCGCACCCGGTCCGGCCTGCCGCGCCCGGCGGACCGCGCCCGCCACCGCCCGCACCGTCGGCGCCCGCAGGAAGTCGCGCAGCGGGACGACGACACCGAACTGCCGGCGTACGGCGGCCAGCAGGCGGGTCGCCAGCAGGGAGTTCCCGCCCTGCCGGAAGAAGTCGGTGTCCGGATCGACCTCGGTGCCGGGCAGCAGTTCGGCCAGGACCGCCAGCAGGGACCGCGTGACGTCGTCGACGCCTGCGGGCACGTGTGGCGTCAGGACGGGGCCGGGATCGGGTAGGGCTGCCCGGTCGAGTTTGCCGTTGGCGGTTCGCGGCAGCGCGTCGACGGGGATGAACGCGGACGGGACGGCGTACGCCGGAAGCCGGTCCTCCAGCCGGGAGCGCAGCTGTGCCGGGCCGGCGTCACCGACGACGTACGCCACCAGCCGCGTTCCCGTGCCGGGTGCGGTGTGCGGCACCACCGCGGCCTGCCGTACCCCGGGCAGGGCGAGCAGGGCGGCGTGCACCTCCCCCAACTCCAGGCGGTAGCCGCGGATCTTGACCTGGTCGTCGTTGCGCCCGTGGTACTCGTACTCGCCGGAGGGCGTCCGCCGGGCGAGGTCCCCGGAGCGGTATCCGCGTACGGCCCGGCCCTGCGCGTCGGTGACGGTGACGAACCGCTGCGCGGTGAGTTCCGGCTGTCCCAGGTAGCCGAGGGCCACGCCCGCGCCCGTGACGATGATCTGCCCGATCCCACCGTCGGCGACCGGCTGGTCGTCGGTGTCCCACAGCAGGAAGTCGAGGTCGGGAAGTGGCGCGCCGATCAGGCTGGTCGTGCCGGCGACGTCGGAGGCGAGGATCCGGCGGTACGACGCGTGGACGGTGGTCTCGGTGATCCCGTACATGTTGACCAGTTCGGGCGCGGCGTCGCCGTACTTGGCGACCCACGGCCGCAGGTCCGCGAACCGGAGCGCCTCACCGCCGAAGACCACCCACCGCAGCGGCAGCCGGTCGTCGTACTCGTCCTCCTGGGCCGCCAGCGCACTGAAGGCGGTGGGCGTCTGGCTGAGCATCGTGACCCGCTCCGCCCGCAGCAGGCGCCGCAGGGCGACCGGGTCCCGCATGACCTCGCCCGCGACGACGACCACACACCCGCCGGTGAGCAGCGCCCCCCACATCTCCCACACCGAGAAGTCGAAGGCGAACGAGTGGGCCATGGTCCACACGTCGCCCGGCCCGAACCCGAACAGTGGCTGCGTGGTGCCGATCAGGCGCAGGACGTTGGCGTGGGAGACCTCGATTCCCTTGGGACGGCCGGTCGTGCCCGAGGTGTGGATGACGTACGCCCGGTCGGTGGGCGCGATCGGTCGGGCCGGTGCGGCGGGCGGGTCCGGCTGCTCCGCGCCGCCGTCCGGCGCGTCGAGCAGGACAGCCGCGACCGTCGCGGGCAGGGAGCCGGCAAGCGTACCCGTGGTGATCACCAGGGACGGCGCCGCGTCACCGACGATCGTGCCGGTACGGGCGGCGGGCGCCTCCGGGTCGAGCGGCAGGTACGCGGCACCCGTGCGGAGCACCGCCAGCGCCGCCACGATCATCCGCGCCGAACGCGGCAGCAGCACGCCGACCGGCCGGCCGGGCGACGCGACGGCCGCGATCCGGCCGGCCAGGGCCCGGGAGGCGGCGGCCAGCTCCCGGTACGTCAGGGCCTGCCGGTCGCAGCGGACGGCGACCCGGTCGGGGTGCCGATCGGCGACCTCGTCGAAGGCGGCGACGAGGTCGTCGGCGGTGACCGGTGCGGTGGCGGCCGGGCCGACCTCCGGTGTGGACACCTCGCGGCGTCCGGCGAGCCGCCGACGCAGCCGTAGCGCGCGATCGGTCGACGTCATGAGCATCTCTCCCCAGGTCTCGTCCCGCCGGTCCTCACAGGGCGAGCACCAGCGGGACGATCAGCCCTGCCGCTTCGACCCGCGACACGTACGCGCCCCAGTGCGGGGAGTCGATGAGCGTCGCCGTCGCGCGGTGGTCGATCTCCAGGGACTGGCCGCTCACCTCCCGCCAGATCTCCCCGAGCGCCCCGCGGTCCCCGTCGTCGACGAGGGTCGCCTCCTCCACCGGCCGGTCCGGGCTGCCCAGGAAGAACCTCAGCAGCCGGTCGGCCGCCCCGGCCAGCCGGTCGACGGCCTCCGGGGTGAACAGCGACCGGTCGTACTCGATGGTCAGCCCGATCCGGTCCTCGTCGGTGAAGTGCAGCAACAGGTCGAAGCGACTCGTCTGCGCGCCCAGCGGGGTCACGCTCGTGTCCAGGCCCGGCAGCGCGGCGACACCGTGCATCGACCGGGCGACGGAGACCACGACCTGGACCAGGGGGTTGACCCCGGGTCGGCGGGGTGCTCCCACGAGGTCCACGATCTTCTGCAACGGCAGGCTCTGGTGGTCCAGGGCGTTCAGGGCGCTGTCCCGGACCGATGCGACGACCGCCCGCGCGCTGTGCTCCGGGTCGACCTGGTAGCGGAACGGCACGGTGTTGGCGAAGAAGCCGACGAGGTCCCTCGTCTCCGCCGGGTGCCGACCGGCGACGGCCGCGCCGATCACCACGTCCGACTGCTGGGCGAGCTTGGCCATCAGCACCGCGCTGACGGCGTGCACGACCATGAAGAGGGTCACGTTGTGCTGCTGCGCGAACGCCCGCACCTCGGCGGAGAAGCTCTCGTCCCACTCCCGGTGGCGCCGGCCCGCGGTCCGCGTACGGTCCTCGGTCCGCTCCAGGTCGGTCGCGAGGGCGAGTTCCCCGTCGTAGCCCTTCAGGTAGGACCGCCAGAAGTCGCCGTCGCGTCGGGCCGGCGCCGATTCGAGGTGGTCCTGCTGCCAGCGGGAGTAGTCGCCGTACTGGATCGGCAGCGGGGGCAGGTCCGCCTCCCGACCCGCCCGGTGGGCCGCGTACGACTCCGCGATCTCCCGCAGGATCAGCTCGTTGGACCAGCCGTCGGTGACCACGTGGTGGCTCGTCCATTCGAGCACGTGGTCCCGGTCGGCGAAGCGGTACAGGGTGGCCCGGGTCAGCACGCCGCCGAGGTCGATGCGCCGCGTCGCCCGCTGCCGGACGTACTCCAGCATCGCCTCGGTGTCCCCCTCCGCGACCGCCGCGTCGGTGGCCTCCCGTATCCGCAGGCGCGGCTTCGCATCGGGGTCCACGACCAGCAGCGGCACGCCGTCGCGTTCGACGACCCGGCTGGACAACACCTCGTGGCGCGCGACGAGCCGGTCGACGGCCGCCCGCAGCGCGGTCACGTCGAGGTCACCACGCAGATGCAGGAGGTAGCCGTCGGTGTAGGCGCCGTCGGAGTCGAGCTGGTCGAGGTACCAGAGGCTCGACTGCGCCATGGACAGCGGGAACTCCCGCAGGCCGGCGGGCCTCGCCGGGATCGGCACCTCCGACTCCCGGTCGTCGGTCAGCGCCGCCTCGACCCGGGTGGCGAAGCCCCGTAGCGTCGGGTTCTCGAACAGCTCCCGGATCGGCAGGCGGACCCCGAGGCGGTCCCCCAGCCGGGCGAGGACCTGCGTCGCGTGCAGGGAGTGCCCGCCCAGGTCGAAGAAGCTGACCTGGGGCCCGGGCCGGCGACCGGGGAGCACGGAGGCCCAGATCTCGGCGACGGCCTCCTCCGTCGGGGTCATCGGGGCGGAGCCCTCCCCGGTCGGTTCGTCGACCGGGGACAGGGCCGTCGCCGCCAGCGCGCGGGTGTCGACCTTGCCGTGGCTCGTCCGCGGCAACTGGTCGATGCGGACGAGGAAGTCCGGGATGGCGTTGCGGGGCAGGACCTGGCTGAGCCCGGAGCGGACCTCCTCGGGCCGCAGGTCCCGGCGGACCAGGGAGCCCTCGGTCGCACCGTCGGCGCCGCCGGAGACCACCTCCGGTACGAAGAACCCGGCGAGTTGCTTGCCGCCGTCGGCGGACTGCCGGACGATCACCACGCTCTCCTGGACGCCCTCGACGCCGGCGAGGGCGCGGCTGACCTCGTCCAGTTCGACCCGGTTCCCTCGGATCTTGAGCTGGTTGTCGATCCGGCCGAGGAACTCGACCGAGCCGTCCGCAAGCCGGCGGCCACGGTCGCCGGTGCGGTACATGACGCCGTCCCCGTCGATGGCGAAGGGGTCGCTGACGAAGACCGCGGCGGTCCGGTCGGGGTCGTTGACGTAGCCGCCGCCGACGCAGACGCCGCCGGCGTACAGCTCGCCCGGCGTGCCGGTGGGCACCGGCTCCCGGGCGCCGTCCAGCACGTACAGGGCGGTGTTGCGCGCGGGCCGTCCGAGGGGGACGGAGGCGTCCCGCTCGTCCACGTCCGCCGCGACGAGGTGGTGCAGGACGTCGTCGGACGTCTCGGTCGCCCCCCACATGTTCAGCAGCCCCACCCCGGGCAACAGCCGGCGGAACGTGTTGGCGGACTGCGGGGTCAGCGTCTCCGCCTGCGAGGCGACCCAGCGCAGGCGGAACGGGGGAAACGCGTCGACGCCGTAGAACGCGAGTTCGGCGCACATGATGTTGAGCACGGAGGGCGTCACCTCCAGCACGGTGACCCCGTCCTCGGCCACGGCCCGCAGCAGCGACGCCGCGTCCTGACCGATCTCGTCCGGATAGATCACGGTCGTGGCGCCGACGGCGAGTGGCGCGAGGAGCTGCCAGACGGAGATGTCGAAGGTGGCGGCGGCGTCCTGGGCCAGCCGGTCGCCGGGCCGCAGATCCAGTTGCTGGATCTTGGCGTCGATGTGGTTGAGCATGCCGTCGTGCCGGATCAGCGCGCCCTTGGGGTCGCCCGTGGATCCCGAGGTGAAGAGGACGTACGCGCTGTCCCGACCGCCGGGTGCGGGGCCGAGCGCGACCGGCGTGCCGGCAGCGGCGAGGACGTCCGCCAGCTCGACCAGCTCGACCTCATCGATCGCGGCCAACGCGGCGCGGTGCGTCTCGTCGCACACCACCAGCCTCGCCTCCGCCCGCCCGACCATGCGGGCGACGCGTGCGGCCGGGCCCTGCGGCAGCGGCAGGTACACCGCGCCGAGGCGGAGGATGGCGAGGGTGACGACGAGGTAGTCGATGTTCCGGCCGCTGGCCAGGCCGACCACGGTGCCGTGGCCCACCTGCCGGTCACGCAACCATCCGGCCACCCGCTCGACGTGCGCGGCGAGCTCCCGGTAGGTGACCTCGCGGCCACGGCAGACGGCGGCCACCTCGTCGGGGAACGTCTCCACCGAACGGGCCATCCGTTCGAGGAAACCCGTCGCCGTCGCCGGCTCGACCGGCCCGCGTGAGATCTCGACCAACGCCCGGTACCGCTGCTCACCGAGCAGCGCGACCTGCGTCGGCTCGTCGTCGGGCTGGTCGACGACGCTGGTCAGCGCCCGCAGGAAGACGTCCGCCACCTCGTGGAGCTGGTCCTCCGAGATCCGCTCCATGTTCGCTTCGAGGTCGAGCGTGAGCAGTCGACTGAACGGGTCCTTGTTGAACTCGGCCCGCAGGGTGAAGTTCGTCTGGATGTAGCCGAAGCCGTCGACCACCTCGATGCCCGTGGCGTGGGCGAGCCGTTCGTAGCCGTGGAAGTGGGTGTAGTTGAACATGATGTCGGTCAGCTCGGGCACGCCGGCGAGCCGGAGCATCTCGGCGTGCGGGAAGCGCCGCACCGGCAGCAGCTCCCGCTCCTTGTCGCTGGTCGCCGCGATCAGGTCGCGCCAGGTGCGACCCCGCGGCCGGAACCGGAAGGGTACGAGGTTGAGGTGCAGGCCGATGACCTCGGTGCCGCCCTCCTCCTCGATCCGCCCGTTGGCGGCGACGCCCAGCACGACGTCGTCGCGTCCGGTGAGCGCCATCACCACCCGCGCCTGGACGGCCATCACCACGTGTTTGACCGACACCCCGCAGGCGGCGGCGAGCTGGTGCAGGCGGTCGGAGAGTTCCGCCGGGAGGTCCACGCTGAGGAAGCCCATCCGCCCCTCGTGGACGGCGCCGGAGCCCCGGGCGAGGCGGGGCAGCAGGCTCGGCTCGACGTCGGCCAGCTCCTGCCGCCAGAACTCCCGGACCGCCTCGTCGCGGAGCACGGCCTGTTCCTCGGCGATGAAGTCGGCGTACCGGCGCACGGGCAGGGCACGGTCGGGCGACGCGATGCCCTGCAGGTCCTGCCAGTAGTCGACGAGGATCTCCGCGAGCAGCGACGTCTCGCTCCACCCGTCGAACATCGTGTCGTGGAAGCTCATGGAGAACATGAACTCGTCCGGGCCGAGCAGGTGTGCCGTGAACCGGACCAGTGGCGGCTGCGCCCAGTCGTACGGGTTGCTCATCTCCCGGCGTTGCCAGGCCTCGAACTCGGCCAGCTGCCGGTCCTCGTCGAACCGGCTCAGGTCCGTCACGTTCAGCGGGGTCCGGGCCCGCGCGTGGACGACCTGGAGCGGTTGCGAGAAACCGGACAGGTGGAACGACGTCCGCAGGATCTCGTGGCGCTCGGTCACCCGCGCGAGCGCGCGGCTCATGGCGTCGTGGTCGAACCTGGCGCGCAACCGGAACATGAAGATGTCGCAGTACATGTTGACGCCCTCGGCGTACGCGCTGTGGAACAGCACGCCGGCCTGGAGGGTGGCCAACGGGTAGGCGTCCACCGCGTCGGCCGGCAGGTGCGCCCGGTCCGCCGGGTCGATGAGGCTGAACGGCTCGACCGGCGGGTCGACCGACTCGTCCGTGGTGACGGCGTACGCGGCCAGCGCACGGGGCGTCTTCAGCTCGTAGATGTCGGCCAGGTCCAGCGTCATCCCGCGGTTCGCCGCCGCCGCACGCAGCTGCACGGCGATGATGGAGTCCCCGCCGATGCCGAAGAAGGAGTCGTCGGGTCCCACCCCCTCGACGCCGAGCACCTCCTCGAACAGCGCGCAGATCGCCCGCTCCACCGTCGCCGTCGATGCGTCGGCGACCGCCTCCGTGGCCATCGGCGCCCGGAGCTGGTTGGCCGGGGTCGGTGCGGGCAGGAGCGTGAAGTCGACCTTCCCGTTGGCGTTGACGGGGATCTCCGGCACCGGTACGACGAACGCCGGGAGCATGTACGAGGGCAGGCTCGCCCGCAGCAGTTCCGGAATCTCGCCCAGCTCGCAGCCGGGGTCGTGGGTCACGTACGCGACGATCTGCATCCGGTCGTTGCCGACGTCCGACGCCGGCTGCCCGGCCCGGACGAGACTGCGGACCGAGGAGATCTGCCCGGACACCGCCTCCTGCTTCACCACCGGATTGCGCTGCGGCCGCGCCCGCCGGACGGTCACCGCGACCTGCCCGACGCCGGGCACCGCGGTCAGCGCCGCGTGGATCTCCCCGAGCTCGACCCGGTGCCCACGGATCTTGACCTGGTCGTCGGCCCGCCCCAGGTACTCGTACTCCCCGGCGGGAGTCAGGCGGGCGAGGTCACCGGACCGGTATCCCCGCACGGGCCTGCCGTCGACGGTCAGGTCGAGGAACCGCTCAGCGGTCGCTCCGGGCTGGCCCAGGTATCCGGTGGCCACCCCCGGTCCGGTCACGACGATCTCGCCGGTCTGGCCCGGGGGCACCGACCGGCCCTGCCCGTCCCAGAGCAGGAAACCGAGGTCCGCCAGCGGACGACCGATGAGGCTGGCCGTGCTCGTCAGGTCGGCCGCCAGGACCCTGCGGTACGAGGAGTGGACCGTCGTCTCCGTGATGCCGTACATGTTGGCCAGCTGCGGCTGCTGGTCGCCGTACCTGGCCACCCACGGCCGGAGGTCACCGAAGCGCAGCGCCTCACCGCCGAAGACCACCCACTTCAGCGGCAGCCTGTCGGGCCGGGAGACCTCGTGCGCCACCAGGCTGTTGAAGGCGGTGGGCGTCTGGCTGAGCATCGTCACCTGTTCGTCGGCGAGCAACGCCCGGAAGGCCACGGGGTCCCGTGCGACGTCCTGTCCCACGACGACCAGCCGGCCACCGGACAGCAGCGCGCCCCACATCTCCCAGACGGAGAAGTCGAAGGCGAACGAGTGGAACATCGTCCAGACGTCCCCGGCGCCGAAGCCGAACTGCGGCCGGGTGGCCCGGATCAGGCGCAGCACGTTGCCGTGGCTGACCTCCACGCCCTTCGGCCGCCCGGTGGTGCCCGACGTGTAGATCACGTATGCGCGGGTGTCCCACGCCGCGGGGCACGGCCCGCCGGTGTCGCCGCCGCGCTCCTCCGCGACGTCCTGCGGCCCCAGCACCGGGGTGTCCGGCGGCAGCAGCTGCGCCAGCTCGGGAGTCGTCACCACCACCGAGGGCGCCGCGTCCGCCACGATCAGCCTCAGCCGGGCGGCGGGGGTGGACGGATCGACAGGCACGTACGCCGCGCCCACCCGCAGCACGGCCAGGCTCGCGACCACCATGTCCACCGAGCGCGGCAGGAGCAGCAGCACCGGACGGGCCGGGTCGTCGACCCGCGCCCTGATCGTCGCAGCGAGCGCCGTCGAGCGGGCGGCCACCTCGGCGTACGACATCCGCCGGTCTCCGCAGCACACCGCGATGCTGTCCGGGTGAGCGCGGACGACCTCGTCGAACGACTCCACCAGATTACCGACGGCACCATCGGAAGCAGTCATCATCTCCGCCTTAGCTGAGTCGAACCGGGTCGTGGGCGAGTGCTGTGGACGGCCGCCGGACCAGCCGGGCGAGGTTCTCGGAGAACCGCCGGCACACCTCGGCTGCCGTCTCCGCGGAGACGAGGGTGCGTTGGTGGACGAGGCGGAACGCGAGTCCGCCCGCGTCGAGGGCGCCGTAGAGGCTCGTCGCGAAGGCGACGTCCACGGGCGGCACGTCGACCGTCTCGACGTCGTGGGACCCGATCCGTCGCCGCCGGCGGCTCCAGGGCACGGACAGCCCGACGTCGCCGCCGTCCACCGGCTGCTGGAGCGTCAAGGTCGCCTGGAAGAGCGGATTCTGGCCGTGCCGGTCCGCGGCGAGGGCCCGGACCAGGTCGCTGAAGGGAACGTCCGCCGTCGACAGTGCCGCCCGCAGTTCCCGCCACAGGCGTTCCTCGAGTGCCGACGGGTCGGGCCGGTCGGTCAGGTCACCGAGGATGGGCACCATGTTGACCAGGTAGCCGACGGTGCCGGCGAAGCGCTGGTCGGTGCGCCCGTGGTGCGGCGCGCCGACCACGATCCTGGGTTCGCCGGTCACCTCGTGCAGGGCTTGGACGTAGGCGGCCAGCAGGGGGACGAACGGGGTGAAGCCGCGCCGGGCCGCGTGCCGGTGCAGGGCCCGTACGACGTCCGGGTCGGCCTCGAAGTCGAGCCAGCCGGCCCGGTGCCGGTCCGGGTCCGGCCGTCGTCGTGCAGACCCGCCGCCAGCAGGTCGTTGCGGAAAGAGTACGAGGTCACGCAGTGGCCGCCACTTCTCCGCCAGGGCCGTGACCCGGTCGCGCCGGTCGGGATCGAGTCGCGCCTGCTGCTGTAGCCGGGCCCAGTCGGTGGCGTCCGCCGCGCCCGGTCCCACCTGGGCCGGCGGGGCGTCGCCGCCCGTGATCCGGGGCAGGATCTCGGCGAGCAGGAGCTGGAGCGACCAGTGGTCGACGACCGCGTGATGACACGCCACGAGAAGCACCGTGCCGTCCGGCGGGTACGCCACCCCGGCCCGCACCAACGGGCCCGTCACCAGGTCGAAGGGGCGGTAGGCCCGCTCGTGCAGGTAGGCGCGTACCGCCTCGTCGGGGCCGTCCGGGAAGGTCCGGCACTCCCAGTCGACAGTGCCCTGCTCGTGCACGGTCTGGGTGCCGGACCCGAGCGGTCCGAGGGTCGTGCGCAGCGCGGGGTGCCGAGCGACGGCCTCGTCGATCGCGGCCCGCAGCAGGTCCTCCTCGACGCGGCCGGAGAGGCGCAGGCCGATCGCCAGGTTGTTCGCCCGGTTGCCGCGCGACACCTCGTCGTAGAAGTGCAGCTCGACCTGGCCGGCCGAGGCGGGGCTCACCGCCCCGGTCTCCGCCGGCAGCGGTACGGCGGCCGGGCCGGGTCTCGCGGCGGCGGCGACCATCTCGGCCACCGACCGGTCGCCGAAGAACAGCTCGGCGTCCAGGGTGCCGTCCACCAACCGCTCGACCGCCGCCTTGAGTTCGATCAGACGCAGCGAACCGAGTCCCAGCGCCGCCAGCGGCAGCGACGGGTCCCACTCGGACCCGTCGAGGTTCGCGTACCGCCGGACGAGCTGTTCCACCGCTGCGGACCGGTCGCCGGGGTGGGTGTCGGCGGCAGCCCGCTCGGGCACCACGGACGGGACCGCCGGCACGACGAGCTTGAGCCGCCCGCCGACGAACTGCTCCCTGGTGGCACGCCGGCGGACCTTCCCGCTGGAGGTCTTCGGTATCGCGCCGGGCATGACGACGACCACGTCGTCGAGGTCCAACCCGCACTCGGTGGCCACCCGGCGCCGCAGCCCGCCGGTCAACGACGCGAGCAGCGCGGGGTCGGCGAGCAGCCGCGCCAGCCCGCTGCGGGAGGCCTCGACCACCAGCACCACCCGCTGGTCACCGGTCTCCGGCTGGAACGCCGCGGCGCCGCCCTGGCGCAGGTGCGCGTCGCCCGCGGTGGCGACGGCCTCGATGTCGTGCGGGTGGTAGTTGCGGCCCGCGCGGATGATCAGATCCTTCTGGCGCCCCGCGACGTAGAGCTCGCCGTCGTACATCGCGCCGAGGTCCCCGGTACGCAGGAAGGTCCCCTGCCGGCCGCCGACGGTGGCGGCGAACGTCGCGGCGGAGTCGGACCTGCCCCAGTACCCGGCGGCCACCCCGCCGGAGCTCACGCAGATCTCGCCGACCTCGCCCGCCGCGCAGGGTGCGCCGTCCGCGCGGCGCACGGCGACCGTCGTACCCGGTGGCGGGGTGCCGCAGGAGACCAGCGTGACCGGCTCCGTCCCCGCTGCTCCGGTCGCCCCGGTCAACCGGCCCGTCTCGAGGGCGTGCCGGTCGAAGGTGCCGGTGCGGTAACCGGTCGACGCCTCGGGGCCGCTGACGAAGAGCGTCGCCTCCGCCAGGCCGTAGCACGGATAGAACGCCCGGCGGTCGAACCCGAGCGGCGCGTACGCGGCGGAGAACGCGTCCATCGTCCGCCTGTCCACCGGCTCCGCGCCGTTGAACGCGACCCGCCACGAGCTGAGGTCGATCCCGTCGAGCAGCCCGGCGTCGAAGCGGTCCGCCAGGAGCTGATAGGCGAAGTTGGGTCCACCGGAGAGGGTCGCCCTGAACCGGGACACCTCCGTTGGCCACCGCAGCGGATTGCGGACGAACGCGAACGTGTCGAGCAGGACCGCCGGTACGCCCATGAACAGCGGCAGCAACGTGGTGCCGATGAGACCCATGTCGTGGTACATCGGCAGCCAACTGAGCACCACGTCGTCGGCGTCGATCCCGAAGCCGGCCGCGATGGCCCGGTGGTTGTCGGTGAGGTTACCGTGCCCGACCATGACCCCCTTGGGATCGCCCGTCGATCCGGAGGTGTACTGGAGGAAGGCGAGGTCGTCCGGCGCCGGCCGGTGGGGGCCCACCGGAGCGGCCTGCGCCCGCACCGCCTCGATCGGGTGCACCGCCGGTCCGCCCGGCTCGGCCGCCAGCCCCGACAGCGCTCCGACCAGCTTCGCGGTGGTCAGCGCGTGGGTGGCTCCGCAGTCGCGCACGACGGTGGTGACGCGGTCGAGGCGCGCGTGGGGGCCCGGCGGGTAGAGCGGCACCGCGACCACGTTGGCGTAGAGGCAGCCGAGGAAGGCCGTGACGTAGTCGAGGCCGGGTGGGAAGAGCAGCAGCGCCCGGTCGCCCGGTTCAGCGATCGACCGCAGGTGGCCGGCCACGGTACGAGCGCCCTCGTCAACCTGCCCGTACGTGGTGGTGGTCGTCGTCCCGGCACTGTCGACGAAGGTCAGCGCGGGGTCGTCCGCCCGGGTGTCCGCCCAGGCCGACAGGGCCGCGATGAGCGAGGTGTGCGTCATGGTCGTCCCTCAGTGGGCCGGGGCCAGGGACGCTTCGTCGCTGACGGCGTCCGGGCTGTCCTCGTCGACCAGCAGCTGGACCTGGTCCACGGCGGCACGGATCCGGCGGACGACCTCCGCTCTGCTGGAGCCCGTGGCGATGACGTGCCCCAGGCGGTCGTAGCCGTTGCGCGGTGGTCGCACGGACGTGCCGGGGGACGCCGTCACGGTCACCTGTTCGACGCCGTCGAGGTGCTCGATCTCCGCCCCGGCCGCGGTACCCCGGAGCGTCCCGGGCCGGGGAGCCACCAGGAACTCGATCGCGGCGTACCCGTGGGTGGTCGAGGAGAGCCGGGTCGGTCCCCCGACGGCCGCTGCCAGCTGCGCGGCGAGCAGGTCGGAGCCGGTGGCGAGGCGGTAGAGCTCGGGGATCATCCCGCCGGCCGGGCGGGGATTGATCTCGATGATGGCCGGGCCGGACGGCGTGAGGCGTACCTCGGTGTGGGTCGCCCCGTGTGACATCCCGACCGTGGCGAGCGCCCGCAGGACGGCATCCACCACCTCGGTCGCCTGATCCGCCGGCAGGTCCGCGGGAAAGACGTGACCGAGCTCCGCGAAGTACGGCCCACCGGTCACCCGCTTCTCGGTGATCCCGAGACAGCGGTTCCCGGTGCTCTCGCCGAACACCTCGACGCTGAACTCGGCACCCCGCACGTACTCCTCGACCAGCGCGCAGCGGGCGGTCGGCATGCCCCGGACGTTGACGCGCGTCGCCAGGACCGCCGCCACGTGCGCGGTCGCCTCCTCGACGGTGGCGCAGAGCAGCACGGCGTTCGAGCCGGAGTCGTCCGCGGGCTTGACCACGCACGGCAGTCCGACCTCGCGCACCGCGGCAGCGGCCCGCGCCGGGTCCGTCACCGCGACGAAGCGGGGTTGTCGGATCCCGCTGTCCCGCAGCGCCTCCCGCAGCAGGGCCTTGTTCCGACAGGCGGCCACGGCTGCCGGCGGGTTGCCCGGCAGTCCCAGCCAGTCGGCCAGCTCGGCGGCGAGCACGGTGTAGAAGTCGCTGGTCGTCGTCACCCCGGCGAGCTGTTCACGACGGAACCTGCCCTGGATGAGCGAGCGCAGGGCCGGCAGCTCGTGCGTCTCGCAGACGAGGACCTCGCAGTCGGTGTCGGCGAGCCCCGGGTAGCGGTCGGGACGGTCGGTGAGCAGCACCGGACGCAGCCCCATCCGTCGTGCGACGCTCAGGGCGAGCACGCCGGTCCCGCTCGTGTTCGCCTCCAGGAACAACAGGTACCGCTCGCCGTCCGTACGCGGGACGTCGTCCGTCCGCGACCAGCTCACGGCGACCTCGCCGGGGCTGATCGGACGCGGCCGGTCCGCCGCGTCCATCTCGTCCAGGCGGTCGGCGGCCCATCCGTCGTCGTAGACGGTCTGCGCGTACCGGTCGCCGCGATCGGGGAAGATGCCGACGATCCGGGTCCCCGGCTCCGCCCGGCGAGCCACGTCCTTCAACACCTGGTAGACCGAGCCCGACGTGTTGCCGCCGAAGATCTGCTGCTCGCGGGCCAGGTCACGGGTGGCGCCGAACGCCTCCCGGTCGTTGAGCCAGTGCACCTCGTCGATCTGGCGACGGTCCAGGTTGGCGGGCTCGAGGCTGTTGCCGAGGCCGCCCTGCAACCTGTTGGGCACGTCCGGCTGACCGAACAGCACGCTGCCCACGCAGTCCACCCCCACCACTCGCAGCTCGGGCAGCGCGCGTCGCAGCGCCCGGGCCGAGCCGCACAGCGAACCACCGGTGCCGACCGCCCCGACCAGGACGTCGAAGGAGGTGAGGTCCCCCAGCAGCTCCCCCGCCAGGGACCGGTACGCACCCGGGTTGTCCGGATTCCGGTACTGCTCGGGAAAGAACGCACCCGGCAGGGCTTCGAGGAGCTCGTGCAGCCGTTCGAGGCGGGCACCCTGCCAGCCCTGGCTGGACATCCGGTCGACGACGTGCACCTGGCAGCCCAGGGCGCGCAGCTTGGCGAGGGTCACGGGGTCGATCCGGGGGTCGGTGACGACGTGCACCGGATGGCCCAGGGCGGTGCCGACGAGGGCGACTCCCAGCGCCATCGTGCCGGAGGAACTCTCGAGGATAGGCGCGCCCGGTCGGAGCACGCCCAGCCGTCTGGCCTCGAGGATCACGTGGCGGGCGACCCGGTCCTTCATCGCGAAGAGGTTCTGGAGTTCGAGTTTGGCGTACACCTCGACGCGCGGGTCGACATCCATTCTCAGCCTGATCAACGGCGTGTGCCCGATGGCGTCGACGACGTTCTGGAAGATCACGCGCTGGCCCCCGATCGTCCGTGGGTGCCGACGTCGCTCGCGCCCACCCGGGCTGCTCCGCTAAAGATCGTCATTCTTCCCCCGATTCGACGCTCATCGACGCCCGAGCAGTGCCCGAGCGGAACCTCGCCGTTCACGACGGTCGTCCCACTGCTGCCGGAGGAGCCGGAACTCGTCCGCCTGGCTGGCGAGCAGGTCGGCCAACTCCTGCGGGTTGACCGAGCCCGTCGACCGCTTTCCACGAATTGCGTTCTCGATGTCGAAGGCGTCGGCGAGCACGCGTGCGGCGTCGGAGACCTGGTATCCGTGCCGGCCGGCGACCTCGACCAACAGCCCGGGGTCTCCGGGATGGGGCGGGATGTCGGAGGAAATGGCGGCGGCGATGTACTGCCCGACGACGATCTGGGCGTCGCGCCAGGGGATCCCGTCGTTGAGGGTCAGGTCGTTCGCCAGTGCGAACGCGCCCAGATACTCCCGCCGGCAGGCTTCCCGCATCCGGTCGGACCGGAAACGCAGGTTGTCGACGACGGTCGAGAAGAGCCGCAGGGCCGTCCGCGTGGTGGAGACGGACACATGGAGGTTCGCGGTCGCCTCCTTGGACACCTCCACCATGTTGGAATAGGGCGTCGAGCGTTGGGCGAGGACGATGTCCACACCGAAGGCGCCGAGATGCGCCAGCTTTCCGCGGATCCGCTCCAGGATCGGGAAGTTCTTCTTCTGCGGCATCGCCGCCGAGATGCCGGAGAGCTCGTCAGGCAGGTCGATGAAGGCGTACTCGTTGCTGCCCCAGGTCATGAGATCGGTGACGAAGCGGCTCAGTTCGGCACCCAGAATGGAGAATTCCGCCATCATCTCCAAGGCCAGCGACCGGGACGCCACGGCGGTCAGGGCGTGCGGAACCGGTCCCGCGAAGCCGAGCAGGTGCGCCATGCGGTGACGGTCCCAGGGCAACTGCTGGCCGGCCATCGAGCCCGCGCCGAGCGGTGAGAGGTCGTTGCCGTCGTAGGTGGCGAGCCAGCGGCGCAGGTTGTGCAGGATCTGCTGGGAGAGGGCGGCCAGGTAGAAGCCGGGAGTGATCACCTGGGCCGCCTGGAGGTGGGTGTATCCCGGCATCAGCAGGTCGGTCGTGCCGTTGGCGAGTCGATGGACAGCCTCACCGAGGCCCAACAGGTCCTCCGCCGCCCCACCCAACCACTCGCGTGCCGCGAGAGCGTGTGCGGTCGCCTGAGAGTCGTTACGACTGCGGTCGACGTGCCAGGCCGGGACCGGCTCGGTCAACTGCCCATGCACCCACTGCTCGATGGCCATCGACGTGTCGGACATGTTGGTGGCGGGGTCGGCGCTGAGCGTGGATTCGTCGATCCTGCCAAGTCTGTCCGCGATGTCGCGCCGTTGCTCGCCGGTGATGACCCCCATCCGCTCGTACTCGAGCAGGAGAACCACTTCCACAGCGAGATAGTGAGGAAGCAGATGGGTCATGTCGAACTCGAACTGGGGTCGGAGGATTTCGTCGTGCACCTGACGGGACGGACCGCTGGACAACCGTCCTGACATCAGGGCGGAGCCCTCGGGAACGAGTTGCAACTGAAGACCCCCGTTACGGAGTTGCACGGCCGGACTGCAACCCGAATCCGCACCCTGGGGGCGCGTGACATCGCCTGCGGATCGGACCGCCTCGATGAAGGACAGTCACCTGAGGTGGGTGCGAAGATTCACAAGGAAGGCGCGATCGGCGGCGCTGGACGAATTCGACGCTTGCCGTCAGCAGACATGGAACCAACTCCCCCGTGGAGCGACTACGACATCGTGCAGGCAACGGAGCATGAATCGGCAGTTCGCGCCAATACGCGGTCTTCGATGGGGCGAGATTAGCCGCGTGCCTCATGCCTCGCAAGGGACTGCATTTCGCGCGCTATGTCTGGTACAGGTCGCATTTGTTCTTCCCAGCACCCGGCTCCGAAGCACCCGCCCGGACACCCTGACGATGGTGGGAGCTTTTCCCTCGTCCGGGGCCACCCACGGCCATCGATACTGCTGGCAGGCTCACGGCCAGGACGAACGAGTGCCATTGGCGCGTGGAAGCTCGTAGCGTGTCAGGGAATGTGGTCGACCTCGCCCCCTCGTCAGCCGACGCGGGACAGCTCCTGCCTGCACGTGTCCCCTTCAAGCGGAACTCCAGGCTCCGTCGATGACGCTGACTGCAAGCAGCCCCGCGACTACCGAGCGTGCGGGCGGTCGCGCATTCCGACCTCCCGGACGGCGAGGACTTCCCCCGCCACTGCCCCTGCCGGCGTCGCGGCTCATCGCGACCTGGGGCTGGCGCAATCCGGTCAGAGGGTGACGCATGCGTAGCTGGTGGATGCTGGCGTTCATCCTGCTGTTCGTCACGGGTGTCCGGCGTCGCGGAGCGGGCCCATCCCACCCGCCGCCGCGACCAGGTCGCCGGCTGACCGACACGTGGAGTCAGCCCATCCCAGCACCGTTCCCGGCCAGACGAGTGCCCATGATCATGACAAAGCCGATCATGGCGAGTGCGGCGGCTTGGCCTTCTGCGGGTAGATCGTCTCGTGACGGGCCAGCATGGCAACGAACTCGCTGATCTTCCGCTCGCGGGTCTGCGCCCGTTTGACCGCATTGACGCGGTGGATGAGAGCGAACCGGTTGGTCTTGGCGAGTACGTCGAACATGGCCTGGGCGGCAGGGTTGGCAGCGATGGCGGCGAGGAGGTCCTCCGGCACCTCGGCTTCCGACGGCGGGGCGTAGGCGGCCGCCCACCGCCCGTCCGCCTTCGCGGCCTCCACCGCGGCCCGGCCCGAGGGCAGCATCCGCCCCTGCTCCTCCAGCCGCGCCACGTGGGCGACGTTGCGTTGCGACCAGGAGCTGCGGGGCCTGCGCGGGGTGAACCGGATCCAGGAGGTCTCCTGATCCCGCTTACGGGCCTGCCCGTCGATCCAGCCGAAACACAGGGCCTCGTCGACCGCCTGCTGCCAGGTCAGCGTCGTGACCGTGCCGCCCTTCCTGGTCAGGGCGAGCCATACACCGGGCGACGTGGCATGGTTGGCCGACAACCACGCGCGCAGCGACTCGGCGTCCACGACGATCAACTCATCCAGTTCGGCGCTCACCATGACGGCAGGCTATCGCTGCACTGTGACTGCGGCCTCAGCCTGTGGGACGGCCCTGCTCGTCGGGCTGAAGGCGCGTATGCCGCCGGCGGCAGCCGCGTACGAGGACACGTCGTGGATTCGCTCGGCGGCAGATCAGTGCCCGCCGGAGTCATCGGCGAGGGATCCTGGTCGGTCGTCGAGGTCGCGGTGCCAGATCCGTTGCCAGTGGTCCTCCGCCGGGGAGTCACGCCAGCGCGCGGCGGGGCCGTCCGGGTGGACGCCACAGGTCGGGCATGCGCGGCCCGGGCGGCGCCGCTCGTTGCCGCATGCGAGGCAGTGTGTGTCGGAGCTGACTCCGGCAGCGTAGCGATCGAGGACCGCCTGGACGACCGTGGCGAGAGGTGCCGTCGGGTGGTGCTGAGGGTCAGGGCAGTAGGCGATCCGGTGCCAGCCCCACGAGTTCCAGGGTGGCGGCGTCCGTGGTGTCCGCCTGCCAGCCGCTTTCTCTCGACGCCGCTGGACGGCGTACTCCTGCGCACGTGGCAGGACCACGTCGCGAGCCCGCTGCAGTTCTTCGGCGGCACGCACGAGTGCGCCGAGGTCATCGGTGAGCCTGCGTGGGATACGTGCGGAGACGATCAGGTGGTGCCAGGTGGCGCGGAATCCGTATGGGGCACAGTGCAGCGTGCACTCGCGCAACGCGTAGAGCCGACGCTGTGGCGAAAGGGTGCTGTCGTGGACGCGGCACGCCTGCGCAGGAAAGCTGGTCACGGAGCCAATGGTGGCCCTGCCCGGCGAGCCACACGAGCACGTTTCGGCGTCCGGACGGACCACGACGCAGGACCAGGCAACACCCGTCGCCGGGTACTCGCATCACGACGCCATCTCTGCGGCAGATCCGCGCACCTCGACCTCGATGCACCGGTTCTGCGAGCCTGCGATCAGCTCTGCGCACACCTGTCCTCATGCTGCCGGAGAGCCTGCGAAGAAGAGCTGATGTGAGTGGTCAGGAATCGAGAAGTGATGTCGAACGCACCGCCGTTAGCGTGGACGGCACACGAGCCACACGGCGACGAGGAGAAACGACCATGACGAAGAAGGACGCTGCCGCAGGAGGGTTTTCCACGCAGGAGCGGGCCGCGATGAAGGAGCGTGCGGCGGAGTTGAGAGCTGGGGCCAGACGCACGAAGGGCGCGGAAAAGGCCGCCGCCGAAGAAGCGGAGCTGCTCGCGAAGATCGCGCGGATGCCCGACGGAGACCGGGAGATGGCGGAGCGTGTGCACGCGATCGTCACGACCGTCGCGCCGGATCTCGCCCCCAAGCTGTACTACGGCCAGCCCGGGTATGCCAGGGACGGGAAGGTCGTGGTCTTCTTCCGCAGCGGGCAGATGGACAAGGAGCGTTACTCGACGTTCGGCGTGAGCACGCAGGCGGCCCTCGACGAGGAGGGCGGGTTCTGGCCGACCTCGTACGCGCTCACCGAACCGACGGAGCAGGCGTGGGAGCAGCTCGGCGACATCGTACGGCGCGCAGCGGGAACGCAGCAGTCGTGAGCGGTCCGGCCCACGGTCGGACGATCTGACGTCCGGCGAGCCGCGCCCACGCTGCGCGGCATCGAGCAACGCTCTCCGGGCCATCGCGTCGAGGTCGATCTTCGTCCCGGTCTCGGCGTGCAGGAGGTCGGTCGACGATCTGCGGCCTGTCGGGGGCGCGCGATACCGTGCCGCCTCGTGAACGCCTTGCTACGACGGTTCGTGGAACTCATCGAAGCCGACCTGGCAGCCGCCGGCTTCATCCGCCGTGGGCCGGTCTTCCGGTACTTCGACCCCGAGGGCAACGGCATCGCCCTCGGCATCCAGCGCACCACCGCGCTGAGGGGAGAGATCGAGTTCTTCATCAACGTCGGGGTGCTGCTCGCCCCGCACCTGCGGTACTACTTCGGCGAGAACGATCCGCGCCGTGACGCCATGCCGCACCACAGCGTCTGGGACCACCGCCTGGTGGCGACCGACGACACCGCGGAGTTGCCCGACCACACGTTCTCGCTGTTGACGGAAGCCGACGTGGAACGCGCCGCCACCATCGTGCGGACCTGGCTGGCGGGGAACCTGCCCCGCATGAAGAGCTGGCTGGGCGACTTCGACGCGATGCTCGCCGCCATCGAGGAGGACCGCGAACGATCCGCCCGGGCCCGCGCCGAGCAGCTCGCCTGCGGGCGGTGGAAGGCCGGCCGCTGGTCGGACGGAAGTTGGAGTGACCGCGTCATCCGCGCCTACGCGCACGCTCAGCGCGGCGACGTGGACGCGGTCACGGCCGAGACCGCGGGCTGGCGCGACCAAGGCCCCGACTCGCTGGCCGCCGACGCCCTGGCACTCGCCAGCCAGCGCCTCACCGAACGGCAGGGATGATCGTGGGCTACTCCGGTCTTGTCATCATCGCCCGCACCGGCGACACGCGGCTCGACGAACTGGCGTGCGTCGACGACCTGTTCGTGGCCGTGACCGACAACGTCCGCGCCGGCGGCTGGCGGATCGGGTTACTCGGCCCGGTTGACGACGCCTCGCCCGACGACCTGGTCAACGACCTCGCGCGGGAAACGACGGCACCGGCCATCGCGCTGTCGGTCTTCGACAGCGACTGCGCCTTTGCCACGGCAGCCGACCCGTCCGGCGAGGCCGTCGAGTTCTACCTCAACGAGGAGGTCGTCCGGGCCCTCGTCGACGACGACAGGTTCGAGCCGCTCAACAGCCAGGCCGCCGCCGGACTGCTGCGCTGGGCCGGGAAGGCGGGCCTCGTCGCCAGCCCTGATCGACTCGCGAGCGCACTCGAGGAGCGCCCGGGTCCGTTCGGGGACGGAATCGTCGAACTCACCGAGGCCCTCGGCATCGCGGGGCCTCCCGGCTAGAGGTCGCGGGCCGTGCGGATCGCGGCAGATGCGCACGGCGTACGGGGCGCGGCAAGAGTCGCGTTCGCACCCGTCCGTACCGTCCGGGTCGACGACGAGATCGCCGACGCTGAACGGACCTGGGTGGCGACGCACGACAACGCTGCCGTCTTCCTGCGCCGCGTGGCTCCCGGGCCGCCGTGACGCGTCAGGCCAGATCAGCCGATGCCGTCGACCGCGGCCCTGAGTGCGTTGATCGACGGGTCCCAGCTGAAGTTCAGGACGGGGAGGCCGGAAGCGCCGGCATTGCTGTCGCCACCAAGGACCACCGCCCGCGGCTTACCGGTGCCCTGGGGGACTACGAGGTACCAGTTGCCCTTGACATTCGCGATGAACACTTCATCTACCTCCTGGTCGGACGGGTTCGGGTTGGCGACGTCTCCGACGTAGTTCTCGAAATCCACCGTCGCGCGGAAATCCGTCGGACTGCCGGTGTTCAGCCAGAGACTCGTATGCACATGCGGCCCGACACCACGGTCACTGCCGTGCGTCGAGGCGCCGGAGTACGCGATCGTCTGGCCTCGCGACACACGTTGACCGGTCGAGACGGCGATCCTCGACAGGTGCAGGTGCCGGGTGTAATTGCCATCGTCGTGGGCCATCCCCACGACGCGCCCGGTCGCGGTGGAGGTGTCGGTCTTCACGTAACGGATGGTGCCGTTCGCCGCGGCCTTGACGGCAGTGCCGGTTCCGACCGCATAGTCGGTGCCCGGCTCACCCGAGGGTGGCCTCCGGTTCCGGTGGTCCTGCCACGAGCTCGAAATCCGGACGCTTCCGCACGGCCTCTGATAGCTGCCGGCAGCCTGAGCGGAGCCGGGCAACAGAGCGAAGGCGGCCGACACCCCGGATGCCGCCAACGCGGCGCCTGTGATGAACCCCCGTCTCGAAAGTCCACGCAGATAGGCGATGCCACCGAGATCCTCGGGCCGCAGATCGCCGTGACTGACATTCTGAGGAGGGTCAGGGCGAGGCTCCCCGCTGAGGATTATCGATGCAACCTAAGGCTACTTCCGTTGGAGGGCAAGGGTTTGCCTGCGATCGCCTTGGGACGTCACGCGAGTCCTCTCCGTGACGTAACCAGGCCAGGGCCTGCGTCGTCGTAGGTCACGTCGCGCCTCCTGCCTGGCCTGCCGAATCGGAAGCTCAACTCAGGGCGGCGTGGGTGTCGGTGAGGAAGCGGTCGCGGTCCTCGCCATGGGCGATCGCCGCGTTGTAGATGGCGTCGATTGCAGCAGCCAGCGGATCGTCGTTCGCCAGGGCGATCAGGGCGGGAAACGCGGCGGCCTGCTGAAGTGCCCCTGCGACGGTGCGGGTGCCGATTCCTGGCGGGCCCAGGCGGAGGGTGACGGTGGTGTGCGGAATCTCGGGATCGGACATGAGCCGGTTGAACGCGGCACTGCCGCTCTGCTCGGTGAGGGATCGGGGCAGTGGACGGTCACCCTCGGCCGCGGCGAGGGCGTCGGCAATCCACCCGATCTGCTCCAGCCCGGCCACTCGCATCGCATGGCGGGCCGCCCAGCATGCTGCCTTCCGCTGGCGGGCGGCGGGCAGCGCAGCGATGCGGTCGAGTAGCCGGCGGTCGATCCGGGCCATCGACTGCGCCTGGCCGAGGAGTCCACGGACACGATCCGACGGCGGAGCGCCTCCCCACCGCTCGGCGTCGCGCTCGGCCTGCAGACGGCGGGATTTCTCCGCCAGCACGGTTGCCTCGGCGGCCTGCCCACGCAGCGTCTGAATCCACGGGTACGACCCGGCGGTGTCGAGCAGATGGTCCCAGATCAGACTGAGGGCGAAGGCGTGCCGGCCCAACACTCCCTCGTGCCGCAGCGTGAAGCCGCCAGAGCCGGACATCACCCGTACGGCACTCGGCTCGTCCTCCGGCAGCGTCGTCAACGGATGAGGGAAGATCGGTTCGACAGCGGTGGCCCACGACCAGGTGAAGGTCTCGTCGTCGACCCGCTCCAGACGAACCTCCAGGTCGCCGACGGGCAGCACCTCGGCCGGGACCTCGATCGGCGCGGGGCGACGACGGACCACCGCCACCCGGGACAGGTCGGCGTCGTCCTCGTAGGGGTGACCTGCTGGCAACAGCGGCAGGATGCCCGGGCGGGCGGACGGGCGAGGTACCAGCGACAGCATCGCCCACTCCGCGGCCTTCGCCGGCTGCTGCTCCCAGTCGCGACCTGCGGGGTCGGCCAGCACGGTGCGCCACGGCATCTCCTCGGAAACTCCCCAGATGTGCAACTCGTGCCGCTCGGGCGGGTCACCGTCAGTGCGTACCGTCTCGTGCAGTCGGTCGCGTGCGTGCACCCGCACCCTGACAAGCCCACGGGGGACGGCCACATCGGTAAGGGCGTCCGTGGTGCCACCCATCAAGCCGATGACCGACAACCGACCGCTGGGACTCCACAGGGTCACTTCACTGATCGCGTCCCAGCCGTCGTCGGCCTCTGCCGCAGGCCCGGACAGCACACGAACGCGTGCCTCGATCCACCCGGTGTGAATACCGCAGAAACCGGTGAACTGACTCGGCCCGCGGACGTGTAGCAGGTCGTCGCCGAGGATGTAGATCCCCATGCCGGACACACCCGGCGCTGTGAAGACCTCGTACTGGCAATGGCTGACCGGCAGCCGCGCCCAGTCGGTCATGAACGCCGAAGGTCGATGATCCGCGCTGGGGGCGTCATTCACTGCCGAATCCTACGGCCGCCGTCATCTGACCAATGGCCCCAGGGATCGACGGGAATTACCTTCCGCCGCTGTCCGACCTTGCCGGCCGGCCACCCCGAGGGGACGGATCGCCGCCGTCAACGCCGTGAAGGACCGCCTGCGGCAACCGACGTAGTTAATGGGGTCGTGATGAAGGCGTGGCTCGTCCCCAGCAAGACGTACGCCAGTACCCTCGGCGACCCAAGTAGACGGGGGCGGTATCGCTTCAGTGCGTCGATGAAGGAAGCTTCCAACGATCGCTGGAAGCCCTTCCGCCTGGAGGCGCACGAACTGCCCCGTGCGGTACTTGATCGGCTGGAACGACTGGAATACGCGTAGGTGATCAAGGCATGCTGTCGGTCGTCGGCGGCAGGCTGAACGCGAAGCGGGAGGGCGTGCTCGTAGTGGCCTGGCGACCCGCGACGACCTGCACTTCCCGGCCCCAGCTCTCCGGCTCATCGGCTGCGGCTGAGGGCCGCGTCAAGGTCATCGAGATGGCGTGCGACGGGGCCGACGGTGAGCATGCCGCTGCCGGCTCCGGCCAGCTCGTTGGCAGCCGGCGTGAGTTCGGTCCGGGCGCGTTTCATCGCCGGCCGGTCGTCCAGGGCGATTGCAGCTTGGGCAGTGAGGCACCACACGGCCTCGAACAGCAGGTCGCGCGGCGGATCCGGGGTCTGACGCAGCGCCGCGGTGGCATCGGCCGGGCGGTCCCGTCCCAGTAGCACGAGTGGACGCGCCCAGGGCGTGTAGGGGCCCCAGTCGGTCTCATCGTCGAAGCGGAGCAGTTCGCCCTGCGACACGCGCAGGCATAGCAGGGCCAGTGGAAGGAGGCCCCGCTCGACGCCGGGCATGCCGGCGTTGGCGAGCTGTGCCGCCCCGTTGCGGTAGGCCGCTTCCGCGGCCTGCGGCGACGGCTCGGTCGCGGCCAGTCGCAGTGCGCGGTACCACTGGGTGAACACGCCGGCCAGCGGGCGGTCGTGCCGTTCGGCGAGCCGGTCCGCTGCGGTGGCGTGCTGGTCGGCGGTGGCGAAGTCCGCGAGCGCGCTGCGGGCCTGCAACTGGACGAGATGACCGAGGATCTCGAACGTCCCCAGGCCGTGCTGGGCGGAGAGCGCGACGAGCTCGGCGCCGACCTGGTCCCGCTGGGGAGCCAGGCCCGCGCGGTGAAAGGTCTGCATGAACACGCCGTTCAGAGCGAAGGCCAGCAGTGCCGGGTCGCCCAGCCGGCGCGCGATCCGCTCCGCTTCCTGGGCCGCCTCGGGTCCGCGTGCCGCGCGGGTACCGCGTGACTCCACCGCGATCGTGGCCAGCAGTCGGGCTCGGGTGGCCTCGGACGAGCCAGGACGAAGGGCAGCCAGGGCCCGCTCGGCCGCCGTCACGATCCGCGTCGCCTGCGCCGCATCATCCGAGCGCGTCCAGATCGCGGGTACGTCGTAGCCGCCGATCACCCGGGCGGTGAGGTCGGGATCACCCAACTGCTCGGCGGCGGCGATGGCCGCGATCCGCTGTTCCCGCGCCGCCTCAAGTCCCCTCGCCCCCGTCACGGCGAGACTTCGCAGCAGGCCGACCGTCGACTCCAGTCGGGACGCGGAGCCGGACGCCACCGTACGGTCGTATGCCGCTGCGGTCTCCGCCCAGATCCGTTGCGGTTCCGGTGAGCCCAGCCCGTCGCCGACCCGATCGGCTTGGCGGAGGATGTCGGTCTCCAGGCGACGCAGTCGCGGGCTCGGATCGACGCCGAGTTGTTCCAGGAGCAGGCTGCGGGCTTGGCGCAGTACCGCAAGCGCATCAACCTGGCGTCCCGCGCGGTACAGGGCGAGCGCCAGCAGCCGCCACGCCTCCTCCCGCCACGGATGCTCGGCTACGTGGGCGTCGAGATCGGGTACGACGTCCGAGGCGCGCCCGACAGTCAGTCGCGCCTCGGCCCGCTGCTCGATCGCGTTCAGCCGTAGCTGTTCGAGGCGGGAACGCTCGACGCGCGCCCACGGCTCGTCGTCGATGCCGGCGAACGCGGGCCCCCGCCAACAGCCCAGGGCACGATCGAGCCGCTCGAGTGCCTCCTGCGGCGGCGCGGTGGACGCGGCGGCGACCTCGTTCTCGAACCGCCAGGCGTCGACCGCGTCCGGCGCCACCCTGAGCGCGTAGCCCGGGCCCTCGGTGACCAGCAACCGAGCCGGCTCGCGCGGTGCACGCTGCGGCTCCAGCGCGCGCCGCAACGCCGCCACGAACGTGCGGACGCTGCCCACCGCACCTGGTGAGGGCTCCTGCCACAGGTCATCGACGAGGCGGTCGACCGGTACCACCCGACCGCGCCCGACGAGGAGTCGCGCCAGCACCGCGCGGTGTTTCGGCCCTTTCAGGTCTATCGGCGCGCCGACGCCGTCCCAAGCGACGACCGGCCCGAGAACACCGAACCTGACCTGCACCGATCGAACCGCCCTTCCGCGCCTGCGCGGTCCAACGTATCGCGCTCATCGTTTGCTCATCCGCGACCGGCACGCTGGAACCGCCCACCGAACGAGAAGAGGACGACCATGACTATCACCATTCCCGGTTTCGACTACCAGCGCGTCGCGGTCGACGGGGACGTGACGATGAACGTGGCGGTGGGGGGTACGGGCAGCCCGATCGTGCTGTTGCACGGCTTTCCGCAGACCCACGTCATGTGGCGGCACGTCGCCGTCGACCTGGCCACCGACCACACCGTGATCTGTCCTGATTTGCGCGGCTACGGGGCAAGCGACAAGCCCGACGCGCGCGACGTCGACACGTACTCCAAGCGGACCATGGCCGCCGACATCGTCACCCTCGCCAGCAGGCTCGGCCACGAGCGCTTCGCCCTGGCCGGACACGACCGTGGGGCCCTCGTCGCCATCCGCGCCGGCCTCGACCATCCCGCCACGATCACCCACCTCGCCATCCTCGACGTCCTGCCGACGCTGGACATGTGGGACATCCTGCACGGGTCCTCCGCCGCCGTTGCCTTCCACCTGTACCTGATGGCCCAGCCGCCCGGCCTGCCCGAGCAGATGATCAGCGCCAGCGCGGACGCCTTCTTCGGTTACTTCCTCGACGTATGGGCCAAGAATCCCCAGGCAATTCCTGCGGACCTGCGGGCGGAGTACCTGAATGCCTCCCGCGAGGCGGTCCCCTCCATCGTCGCCGACTACCGCGCTTCGGCCGGCATCGACATCGAACACGACCAGGCCGACCGAGCCGCCGGGAACCGGCTGCCCATGCCGGCCACCGTCGTCCAGCAGGACTGGGGAGCCGCACTCGGCTACGACGCCGCCGCGCTGTGGCACACCTGGGCTGCTGATCTGGACCACCGCACCACGTCGGCCGGGCACTTCATGGCCGAGGAAGCGCCTGACGAGATCATCAAGGTCCTGCGCGCCCTGCTCGCACGGTAGCTAATCGGCTGCCCGCCGAGGGCGCGAACGGCTGGTGGTACCGGCCGGGCCTGCTCGCTGCTGTGTGCTCGGGCGAGTCGGAGCTGTTCGCGCGGCCGGACCACCGCACCGCCTACCGGTACGCCGGCAACCTCGACGAGCTACGGATGTCGGGATGGCCGGGCGAGGTCGGTTCGGGTCCGGCACGATGGGCTGGGCGATGTCGGTGTCCTGCTGCTGTCCGGCGTACATCTGATCCTCGCGGCCGTAGCCGGACGCGACGGTGACCACCGGCACCACGCACGTCAGACTCGGAGCCGATGCAGCCGGGAGGAGGACGCCATGCGGGCCGTCCAGAAGGTCCGCCATCGACGGGCCGACGTCGACGGACTGGAAGTGTTCTTCCGCGAGGCCGGGCGTCCCGGCCAGCCGGCGGTGCTGCTGCTGCACGGGTTCCCCTCCTCGTCGCACACGTTCCGCGAGGTCATGCCCACCCTCGCCGACGTCGCGCACGTGATCGCGCCGGACCTGCCCGGCTTCGGGATGTCCGCGTCGCCAACCGTCGACGACTACGACTACACGTTCGAGAACCTCTCCTGGACGATCGAGAACCTTCTCGAGCAGCTCGGGATCGAGCGCCTCTTCGTCTATCTGCACGACTTCGGCGCGCCGGTGGGATACCACCTGGCCACCCGTGCCCCGACCCGCATCCGCGGCCTGATCGTCCAGAGCGGCAACGCGCACCAGGACGGCCTCGGCGAGCAGTGGGACAGCGCCCGGGCCTACTGGGCCGACCCGACCGACGCCACGCGCGCCGACCTGCCGGACTGGTTGAACTTCGCCGGTACCCGCGACCAGTACCTGGCCGGGCTGCCCGAACGGCTGCGCGCCCTGCACGCCCCCGAGGCGTGGCACCTCGACTGGGAGCGCATGAGCCGGCCCGGCAACGTCGACGCGCAGTTCGCGCTGTTCACCGACTACGCCAACCACGTCGCCCGCTTCGACGAACTTACCGAGTACCACCGCGCTCACCAGCCGCCGGCGCTCGTGCTGTGGGGACGGCACGATGCGTACTTCGACGTCGACGAGGTCCTCGCCTACCACCGCGTTCTCGATCGCCTGGACGCGCACATCTACGACGGTGGCCACCTCCTGTTGGAGACGCACGCGGCGGAGTGCGCCGAGCTCATGCGGGCGTTCGTGCGCGACAACGCGTGAGCCGATCCACCCATGGACGTGACGTTGCCAAAAGCGTAACAACCTGGTTACCCTTCCGGCGTGGACGAGGTGGCAGCCGCGATCGCCGATCCGGTTCGGCGGGAGATCCTGCTGATGCTGCGCGACGGGCCGCTCTCGGCCGGCCAGATCGCCGACCGGTTCGTGATCAGCCGGCCGGCCGTCAGCCGTCACCTGCGCGTGTTACGAGAGGCCGGCCTGGTGCGTGACACGGCCGACGGACGCAGGCGTGTCTACACGCTGGTCACCGCGCCGCTCGACGAGCTGACCGGGTGGCTGGGACGACTGATGCGCCCGTCCGGCTGGCAGCACCGCCTCGACGCGCTGGAGACCGAGGTCTACCGCACCCGCCGCGAGCGGCAGACGGCCGCCGGGCGGCACCCATCGAAGAAGGAGACCGCATGAGCCCCACACCCACCGGCCGACTGATCGGCGACGACCTCGTGCTGACCCGCACGTTCCGCGCTCCCGCGGCGGACGTCTGGGCCAGCCTCACCGATCCGGCGCGCACGGCACGCTGGTTCGGCCCGTGGCAGGGCGACGCCGCGCCGGGACGCACGATCAAGGTCCAGATGGCGTACGAGGAGGGCGAGCCCTGGATGGACATGACCATCGACGCGTGCGAACCGCCGCACCGGCTGGCGGTCTCGGCGGTCGACGAGCACGGCGAATGGCATCTGGACCTGGTGCTGGCCGAGAGCGCGGGCGTGACCGAGCTCCGGTTCACGCAGCACCTGACCGGCACGGAGGGCGTCGGTGAGGTCGGACCCGGCTGGGAGTACTACCTGGACGCGTTGACGGCCTCGCGCGACGGCCGGCCGGCACCGGACTTCGACGACTACTACCCCGCGATGAAGGAGCATTTCGAAGCGCAGCGGTAGAGGTGGTGTGATCAGGACGTCGATCCAAGGGGGCACGGTGGGGCGCAGGGCGATCATCTTCCACGGGACCGGCGGCAACCCGGACGCGTGCTGGTATCCCTGGCTGGCAGGGCGGCTCGCGGGCCGGGGGTACGCCGTCGAGGTGCCGCACCACCCGGGCATCAACGTCGAGCCGATCGCCACGTTCCTGCCGAAGGTACTGAGCGGACACAGCTTCGACGAGGACACGGTCCTCGTGGGCCACTCCGGCGGCGCGGCCCTCCTGCTCGCGCTCCTGGAACACGTGGACGTGACCGTCGCCCAGGCGATCCTGGTCGCCGGATACTGCACCCGGCCCAACACCGAGGAGGAACCGGTTCTCCAGCAGGACTACGACTGGGCCGCGATCCGGTCGCACGTACGCGACGTCTACTTCATCAACTCCCGGGAGGATCCGTACGGCTGCGACGACCGGCAGGGACGCGCCATGTTCGAGCGGCTCGGCGGCACCCAGATCGTGCGCGACGACGGGCACTTCGGCGACTACGACCAGCCGTACGAGCGGTTCGAGCTGCTCGACCGGCTCATCCCCTGACGGCACCGACCCGTCGGGCCGGTCCGCTAGGCGGTGAGTTCCTTGGCCATGATGTGCTCCCTCCGCAGACCGTCGGGCATGAGGTCGCCGAGCTCACCCGTGTCACGGAAGCCGTTGCGCCGGTAGAGCGCCCAGGCGTTGCTGTTGCCCTCCGCCACGGCCAGGCGCAGAGTCCTCGCGCCAACCAGCCGAGCCCACTGCTCGACCGTCCGCACGAGGTGGTCGCCCACACTCCGGCCACGTCCCACCGGCGCCACGTACATCGAGATCAGCTCGACAACGCGATCCTGATCGGTCGGCACGCCGCTGGCCATGCCGACGGGATGCCCGTCGAGCGTCGCCACGACGTTGTGTGAGCCGGGAACGGCCAGCCGACCGCGCCAGCGTTCCTCCCGGTCGCCGTCGCCCTGCCAGGCCGCCAGTTGGGAACCGAAGGCGTACGGCGCCTCTGCCAGCGCGGCGAGCCGCAGATCCCGCCAGGTCTTCCAGTCGCCCTCGGTGAGCACACGCGTCTCGATCACCCTCCGAAGGCTGCCGCAGGTGCGGAGACCAGGCAACCTGGTTCCTGTCGCACGCGCCGCACGTCGGCCCACCGCACTGCCGCCGACCGGTCCGGCGCAGCGGGCCAGGGCTGCGGCCCGGCCACGGCGACCGTCACCGACGAGCTCAGCCGTCCTCGCCGGTGACGGCCCCGGGCCGACGCGGCAGAGGCGGGCGGTGTCACCTGCCCGGGGCGGGTCATGCTGTCGACGGTGACGAGGATCCCGGGTCAGCGCCAGGCGGCGAGGACGCGGTCGATGTCGGCCCGGATACGCTCCCGCGCCTCGCTGCGCGGCACGCCGGCCATCAGCAGCCGGTCGTACTCGGTGTCCTCGTGCCGGATCGAGGCGATCACCGCGCGGGTCATCGCGTCCTCGTCCACCGCGCGGCCCGCGGCGGAACGCCCGACCCGCCCGCTGCCCCGCAGGCCGGTGTGCCCGGCGATGGCCTCGGCCCGGTACGCCGGACAACGCGGGAAGAGCCGGCGGATCTCCTCGGCCATCCGCGCCATCAACGCCACGTCCTGGTCAGCCCGCCGCTGCCGGTCCCGCTCCCGGCGACGCGACCGCGCGGCCTCGTCGCCCAGGCACTGCTGCTCGGCGCTGGCCAGCCCTGCCGATTCCACCAACAGCCCCAACCGGTCGTACCGCCTGCGCGGCCGGTTGAACCGCAACACCACGGCGGACAGCGTGCTGGACTTCTTGGCCCGCCGGGTCAGCGCCGCGTCACCGGCCGGCAGGAAGATTAGATGGTCCAGGTCGGCGCAGGTCAGGCAGAGGGTCCGCCCGTCCTCGGGGACGAGCAGGTCGCCGGTGTCGCCGCAGTCGGCACACGTCCAGTCGGTGAGCGTCGAGTGCACCACCAGATCCGGCGGGGCGCTCTGCCGCTGCACCAGCCGTTCCCGGGCGGACTCGGAGAGCGCGGCCGATGTCCAGTGCGTCCGGTAGACCCGCTCGACCTCCGGATCACCGCTGGCGGTGAAGCGGAGCGGGCGCCGGTCGCGCGTCGCGCCGACATAGTCGACCTCGCCCGGGTGCAGCCCCTCTCCCCTGGCCCAGCGACCGAGGATCTCCAGCGCCTCCAGCAGCCGCGACGGCGGCACCGCCGCACCCCGCTCCAACTCCGGGAGCCGGCCCTGACGCCACCGGTCGACCACATCGCCGGGCAGCCAACCGAGCGCGCCGAGCAGGGCCAGCGGCGAGACATGCCGATGGCGGGCCAGAGCGTTCTGTGCGGCGGCGACGACCCGCCGCTCCAGCTTCGAGCCGGCCGGCCGCCCGTCGGGCCGGGTCGGGGTGGTAGCCACGATTCGCCAGAATAGCCAACCGGCGGGATCGGTGCCCCGGTGCCGGCACGCGGCCAGAAAGCCGCCGGATGGCGGGCGGGGTGCCCGGCCATCCGGCGGTTGGTGCCTACGTCGCGCTATCGGTCAGAGGCCACCACGGCACTGCCCGGTGACGACTCCGGACACCGTGTTGGGCACGCCACCGTTGGTCGGCGGCGGCTCGTTACCGCTGCACTTCAGCGGCCCGACGACGGTGTTGCCGGAGACCAGCGGTGCTGCCGAGGTCTTGTTACCGGTCAGCGACACCAGGCCGGTCACGTGGTTACCAGTCAGCGACAGCGGGCCGGTCCCGCCGTTCAGGGTGACCGCGCCAACGACGGTCGTGTCGGACAGCTGCACGCCGGCCGCGCGTTCGGCGAAGATCGGCCCGACGATGTTCGCACCGTCGGCGTGCAGGCTGGCCCCCGGCGCCACGGTCACCCTGCCGGCGACGGACGACCTGTGGGCGAGACAGGTCAGCCCGGCCGACGCGGTCAGTGGGCCCAGGTGCGCTCCGGTGACGGTACGGGCACAGGTCTGGTCGGTGACCGTGACCTTGACCGGTACGCCGAGCAGCGGGCTGTCCGGGTCGTTGCCCGCGACGCAGAGATGCGCCTCGTGCGCCCCGGGCTTGAGCCCGGTGGAGTCGACCAGGACGGTGACCTTGCTACCGCCACCCGCCGGGGTCCTGCCCTTCGGCGTGGTCACCCGCAACCACGGCACGTCGGCCGCCTCGTCACACGGCTGGGACCGCGCGATCTCGCTGATCATGCGGGCACCGTTGGTGGCGAGCGGGGTCTCGACGAGCGCCGACCCGCGATCGATCTCATGCACCCCGCCACTGTTGGTGGTCAGGATGTTCCCGTTACCCAGCGGGTGCACCCCACGGTTGCTGAGCGCCCCGGTGTACCGGTCGACCGGTGCGCCGTTCGGGTCGATCTCCCAGACGCCCTGCGGGCTGGAGAAGGCCGCCACGAGGAGGTTGCCGTTCTCCTGCCGGTGCATCTGCTGCGGAAAGTTGATCGTGTCTTCCCAGACCGACAGCGGCTGACCGGAGTGGTCGTACCGGTAGATGTTGCCGCCGCTGGCGGAGACCAGCAGGTCGTTCTCCCGGAAGGTGAGGTACCACGGACCGGAGATCCCACCGGACCCGGACGCGATGAAGTCACGCAGGTAGTTGCCCTTGGCGTCGAACTCCACCACCTTGTTGCCGTTGCCGGAGGCCACCAGCAGGGTGCCCCGGGGCGAGAGCGTCATGCCCCGGACGTTGCCCATGATGCCCGGATTCGGTCCACCGACCGGCGCGTGCACCCCCTGGTACTGCCCGTCGAGGTCGAACGAGTAGACGGCACCGGTGCTCTGCGACGAGACCAGGAAGCCATCCTGTGCCTGGTTGAGGATGATGTGCGTGGTGGTACCCAGGTCCACCTCGGTCTCCGGCGGGTAGGTGATGAACGCCGGTTCAAGGAGGTCACCGTCCTGCGGGTCGAAGGCCGCCACACCGGGCAGCGCCGTGTTGGGTACCAGCAGGACGCCGTTGCGCAGCAGCTCGCGTCGCTTCGGATCGGTGGTCGCCAGCGCGGCCCGGTTCGCGACGACCGGCGCCTCGCCGATGGTCCACTCCAGCGGCGCGGTGCCGGTGTTCCCGATGGTCAGCTTCGTGCCGGTGACCGTTCCCGCCGGCTGGCTCACGGCCAGCTCCGGCGTGACCTCCATGGTCGGCAGGTCGGAGACGACGAGGGTCACCGTGACCGGGACGCTCGGCTTGGCCGGGTCGTTGCTCGCCACACAGAGCGTGGCTTGCAGTTTGCCCGGTGCCTTGCCGGTCGAGTCCACGGTGAACCGGAGCTGCGTCGAGCTGTTGGGGTTGAGCGTGCCGGACGTGGTGTCCGTCGACAGCCAGTCGACCTGGTCGGGGAGGACGCATCCGTCGCCGCCGGCCAGGTGCCACGTCAGCGGGCCGTTGCCGGTGCTCCGGATCGTGACGCCGCGGGTCGTGGACAGGCCCGGCTTCTGCGTCACCTCGAGCGTCGTCGGGTCGACCGAGATACCCGGAGCCACCGGGATCACCGCCACCGGGTAGTGCACCCCGGCGATGGCCGCGCCGTTGGCGTGCTGGCCGTCGGTGGTCACCCGCAGGTCGGCGAAGGTCCAGTTGCCGCCGGAGCTGCCCGAGACGTTCAGGTCGACGGTCAGCTGCTGGCTCGCGCCGGGAGCGAGGGTGAACGTCGCCGGGGTCACCGTCGCCGTCAGCCCCGCCGGTGCCGTCACCGACGCGGAGTAGGTGGCGGTGGTGTCCGCGACGTTGGTCACCGTACGGGTCCACGAGCAGGCCAGGCTGCACTGCCGGTTCACCAGGTACGGCACGTTCAGCTCGCGCGGCACACCGCCGGTGGCCGGGTCGGCCGCCAGCATGTCGGCGTACGACTCGTCCATCACCAGGCCGACCCGGCCGGCGGCGGCGAGGTCGAGGCGGCCCGCTCCGGCGTCCAGCGGGTTCGCGGGGGTGCCGGATCCCGCGCGTACGCCCTCAGGGTCGGCGGTGCCGGCCAGCGCGGCGCGGATCTGCGCCGGGGACCAGCCCGGGTGCAGCGCGGCCAGCAGCGCTCCGGCGCCCGCCACGTGCGGCGAGGCCATCGACGTACCACGGATGATGTTGTACTGGTTCGGGTCCCCGTCGACCTCACGGTAGGCCGCGAGGATGTTCACCCCGGGGGCGGCGAGGGTCGGGGCCAGCAGGTCGTAGTCGCTCGGGCCCCGGGAGCTGAACCACGCCACCAGGTCGGCACTGCCGGCGTCGCGGGCCAACTCCGTGGTGGCGCCCAGGCGGGCGGTCACCGGCGCGGCGGTGGTGGTGGCGAAGCTCTGCAGCGCCTCACCGTCGGTCTGGGTGACGCTGATCGCGGGGATCGTCGTCTTCTCCACGCCGGAGAGGAACAGCGGCGGGCCGGGCTGCCGCTCGAACAGGACGGCCGCGACGGCACCGGCGTTGGCCGCGTTGGTGATCTTGACGGCCGACGTGCAGGTGCCCAGCGGGATCAGCGCGATCGCACCGGCGAGCGAGCCCGCCGGGAACGCGGAGCAGCCCGTCGCCGTACCCACCTCGCCGGAGTAGCGCAGCTCGGCGTCGATCGGGCTGGAGTTGCCCGGACCGAAGCCGGGCCAGCCCTTCAGGTTAGCCAGCGCCGGCGGCACCGGCGTCGGGCCGACCACCGACAGGGACTTGGCCCAGGTACGGTCGGTGGTGGTCGCCGCGACCGAGGCGGTCCAGGGCGAGGTGTGCGCCACCGTACCGGCACCGGGGCCGCTGTTGCCGGCCGACGCCGACACGAAGATGCCGGCCCCGAACGCCTCCAGGAACGCCCGGCTCACCGAGTCGGTCCACGGCCGGTCCGCCCCGGAGATGGAGTAGTTGAGCACGTCGACACCGTCGGCGACGGCCTGGTTGATGCCGGCCAGGATGGACGAGACCGGGCAGCTCTCGACGCACACCCGGTACGCCACCACGTTGGCGCGCGGCGCGACACCCTGCACGGTCCGCACCGGCTGGTCCGGGCCGTACTTCAGGCTCACCTGGTGCCGGTTGCCGGCGGCGGTGGAGGCGGTGTGGCTGCCGTGGCCGTTGGTGTCCCGGGCCGAGTTACCCGACACGAAGCTGTAGGCGCCGACGAGCTTGTCGTTGCAGATCGGGTCGTGGTTCGGGTGCGCCGGGTCGCAGACACCCAGGTACCGGCCGTACGGGTTGGTGTGCGTGTAGCCCTCTCCGTCGGTGGCGGCGAAGGCCGGGTGGCCTGCGTTGATGCCACTGTCGAGGATGCCGACGACCGTACCCTCACCCCGGGTGGCCAGCTTCGTGCCGGTCTCCCCCGCCCAGACCGCGGGCGAGCCGATGATCTCGTGACTGGCGTCGCTGGTGAGCTCGTACACCTCCTCGGGCTCGACCGCGGCCACACCCGCCACCTTCGCCAGTTTCGCGGCTTCCCCCGCGTCCGCCTTGATGACGATGGCGTTGAGTACGTTGCGGAAGGAGCTGCTCACCTTCACCTGGCGGCCCAGCCGCTTGCCGATGAGCCTGGCGACCTCCGACTGCCGGGCGGCGAGCCGGTCGGTGTAGGTGCGGGCCTCAGCCGACCTGGCGTTCGCCTTGCCGGACTTCGCCTGGTGCGCGGCCAGCGACGGTTCGTCGAGCCGTACGATCCACGAGCCTGTCTTCGACGTGGACGGTGGGGCGGCGCTGGTAGGGTCAGCTACCGCCACCACGCCGACTGTTGCTGCCACCAGGGCGGCGACAGTGGCCGCCATCCTGCGTCTGGGCACGGAAAATCCAGGGATGGCCAACGCTGCTCCTAGGGATGATGCCGGTGGTCCCATGGCCGACATTGATCGGCAACGCTACGGCAGGCCGTAGGGCAGGTCAACGAGGCAGTCAGGGTTGTCGATCGGTGCCAGCAGGCCGGGCACGTCGCGTCGGGAGCCACCGCATGGAGGACGATGTCCTGGCCGGCCCGTCCCGCGGTTCACCAGGCGACGCGGAAGTAATTACGAAGCTTTGTTTACAGTAAGGTCTAGGCTGCGGTATATCCAAGGGGCCCGATGCTTTTACCTCCGTCGTTCCACGACCCTGCCGAGAGGTGACCCCACCCATGCTCAGAAGACGCCTGATGGCGATCATCGCGACGGTCAGCATGGCCGTCGCGGGTGCTGCCGCAGCGCTGCTGCCAACGACACCGTCGGCCGCGGCCGAGGCCTGCGCGGCGCCGTACAACAACAGTGCGGTCTACACCGCTTCCATGCGCGCCTCGCACCAGGGCCGGAACTGGACCGCGAAGTGGTGGACGCAGTACGAGACGCCCAGCACCGGTGGCTCCGGGGTGTGGCAGGACAACGGCCCCTGCGGTGGGGGCGGAGGCGGCGACACCTGCACCTACCCCGAACTGGGCTGCGGGCACCTTCTACCCGGCCGGCTCGATCGTGCGCTACACCAACGGCAACCTCTACCGGGCGAAGCACGAGAATCCCGGGTACGACCCGGTCGTCAGCACCTGGTACTGGGAGCCGCACACCTGCTCCGGCGGGGGCGGCACCACTCCGCCCCCCGGCGGCACCGGCGGGTTCCCGGTCAGCGAGGCGCAGTACAACCAGATGTTCCCGCTGCGAATCCCGTTCTACTCGTACGCCGGCCTGATCGACGCGGCCCGCAAGTATCCCGCTTTCACCGGCACCGGCGACACCACCGCGCGCAAGCGTGAGGCGGCGGCGTTCCTGGCCAACATCGACCACGAGTCGGGCCAACTGCGCTACGTCGAGGAACAGAACCAGAACAACTGGCCGCTGTACTGCGACCGCTCCCGGCCCTACGGCTGCCCGGCGGGCCAGTCGGCCTACCACGGTCGGGGCCCGATCCAGCTCAGCTGGAACTTCAACTACAAGGCCGCCGGTGACGCGCTGGGGATCGACCTGCTGAACAACCCGGACCGGGTCAAGAACGAGGCGTCGGTGGCGTGGCAGACCGGCGTCTGGTACTGGATGACCCAGAACGGCCCGAACAGCCAGACCGCGCACTCGGCGATCCTCGGCTCACAGGGCTTCGGCGGCACCATCCGCAGCATCAACGGCGCTCTGGAGTGCGACGGCCGCAACCCGGCCACGGTGCAGAACCGGGTGACCACGTATCAGCGGTTCGCGCAGATCCTGGGCGTGGATCCGGGCGCCAACCTGTACTGCTGACATCCGGCCGGGGTACGGCTTGGAGGCGACCGCGGTCTCGCAGTGAGCACCTCCACACCCGACGCACGGCACCGGTTCACCCAGCCAAGGGATGAACCGGGACGCTGCCAGGGCCACCGTCCTGGCCCGACACCGGGCCAGGACGGTCGCCCCCTGCACGGCGGAGCACAGGGCCGCGTGGTCAGCTCGCGAGAGTGTCGAGCCGGTTCGACCGCAGGCGCAGCGCGCGCTCGGTGCTGCCCGCGACCGCCGCGATGCCGGCGACGAGGTTCGCCGCGAGCGGGAGGTGCACGGGGAGATCGAACGTCCCGAGGGAATCCGCCACGGGTGGAGCGTGCGAGATCGTCTCGACGAGTTGTGGCACGGCGACGCAGATCCCGACCAGCACGAGCAGGGTCGAGACGACGCCGACGAGGCGGCTCAGTCCTGGGCGTGTGCGGTGCAGGTGGGCCCGCCGGCCCTCAGCGGAGGCGGCATGGGGCGTCAGCTGCGTCGCAGCACCGTCGGCCTGCACGTAGTGGCAGCGTCGTAGGCCGTAGGCACCGACGGCGACCTCGATGTGACCACCCGGCACGGGGAAACGAGCCGGCACTCGTCGACACCGAAAGGAGTGCACCGTCGCGGTAGAGCCGCGCGCGTACCGCGCCGTCGTCGTGATCGCCCAACTGCCGGACGTCGACCGCGTAGGTGGAGGAGGAGCCGTCCGGTGCGCGAAGCGTCAGCGTACGCACGGACCGGCTCAACAGCTGCCACCAGCGGAAGCGCGGCAGCGGCTCACCGTTGCCAGGGCGTACGCGCCATGCCGCACGGCGGTTGCGCAACCCTCTAAACGCCATCCGAGAACCTCCTGTCCTCGACCACCGCGCCACTAGTACGCCGTGCTACTCCCTGCGAAGCTAGCACACTGTGCTAGAAATCAGGTGTGAGGAGGTTCTGAGATGCCGGACCGACCAGCGAGACGAGACACCCGAGACAGGATCCTGATCGCCGCGGCGACCATGCTCGGGGAGAACCCGACCGCTCGGCTGAGCGTGCGAGCAGTCGCCGCGCGGGCAGGCGTCAGCACGGGTTCGCTCCGTCACTTCTTCCCGACGCAACGAGCGCTCATCGACGCCGTCGTCGCCGGCATCTACGACGTCGACATCCCCGGCGATCCCATCCTCGACACCGCACGAGCACCGGCAGAGCGTCTCGTCGAGTGCCTGCGACAGCTGCTCTCGCAGATCGGTACCGGAAATCGGGCGCGCGAGCACTGGCGCGCGATCCACGAGACGTACATCGCGTCCGACCCGACGGACGACGAGGTCGCCGCGTACCGCTCGCTCGAGCGGCTGGGGCTGCACCGCATCGAGCGATGGCTGACCGTCCTCGCCGACGAGGGCGCGATCCCGGCGCACGACGTCGAGCGACGGGCCCGGTTCCTGGCGACCGTCATGAACGGCCTCTCCGCCGAGCGCGCGCTACCCGCTGACACCCTGCGACTCGAGTCCGAGGCCGACACCCTCCGCATGGCCGCCGACGCCGTCACGACCGGCAGCACGGAGGCCGGGCCGGCTGAGCACTGACCCGGCCGAAGCGGCGACGCAACGATCCCGTGAACCCTGGACGGTTGACGCGTGGGAACGGGCGGTGGTGCGAGCTGTTTGGTCGTCGCGAGCTCGAGTTCGGCGCCGCCGTGGCTCCCCGCTGAGAGACGGTCGCCGCCACACCTGAACGTGCCTGTCGGGTGTCCCCGCGACGTCGCCGCCCCGTCTCCCCCGCCAGCCGTCCGCTCCTCTCCGGCGGCCGGATGTTCACGGCCGCGGGAGGCGGCTCACTCAGCGCAAACAGCTCAACGGAGCGTGACTGCCCGGCCGGTCCCGATCGCCGGTCGGGTCACCACCGCGGTGTTCATTCGGTCCATGCCTGTGTGTCGGCGAGCTGCTGGTGGCGCCGCTTCGTGATGTCGGCGTCCGGCTGCCACTCCGTCCAGAAGGCGACGAGCCTCTGACACTTGGCGACCATCATCCGGTGCCGATCGGCCCAGGCAGGCCGTTGCCCGTACGCGATGAAGAACGCGTCGAGGGCGTCCAGGTGCCTGCCGTGGTGCATCCGCATGATCCACTCACTCCAGGCCAGGTCCTCCAGCGGATCGCCGACGTGCGCCCACTCCCAGTCGAGCACCCCGCTGATCTCCAGGCGCCCCGGGTCGAGCAGCACGTTGTTCGGGCCGTAGTCGCCGTGCACGAGGGTGTCGCCGGCACGGGGCGTGCCGTCGGCGAACACGCCGGCCGGGTCGACGGCGTGCAGCTGACGAAGCGTCCGCCCGCAGGCGCCGAGCACCGCGCCGGCCTGGCCCGCGTCGATCAGGTCCTGGGCGTGCACGCCTGCGACGAAGGTGAACGTAGAACTGGCACCGGTCCCGCCCACCCACCTCGGCACCGGCAGCGCGCCGGCCAGCGCGCGCACGGCCTGGGCCTCGCGGGCACGCCGTCGCGGCCAGCCCGGTCCCCGGTACGACTTCGTCACGAGGTCGCCGTGCCGGCTGGCGTTGTTGGTGTATCCGCGTGGCAGCAGTTCCATCGGATCCCTAGTCTTCCGAGCCCTGCCGAGCGAAGAGTCGCAGGAGGGCGTGGGATCTGTACGGGTGGGTGTTGTCGCGGCGCACGCTGTCGGCGTCCTCGCGGTTGGAGCCTACGATCACGACGGGGCGGTCGGCGGGCTCCCCGAGCACCAGCCGGTCGATGAGTTCGCCGACGGCGTCCCCCCTGCGGGTGAAGAGGACCCGGACGCCCCGTGGCGCCCGGGGCAGCCGGTCGGTGCCTTCGGCGCCGTCGAAGACGACAGTCACCTCGGCGTCCGTCCGAGCGGCGAGTCGCCCCAGGTCGACGATCAGCTGATTGCGCTGCTCCACCGGTTCGCCGGGCCCGAGCCCGACGACGTGGTGGCCGTCCACCACGAGGTGGACGTCGGGCAGGGCCAGCAACTCGTCGAGCATGTCGGGCTCGCTGGTGGAACCAGTCCGGAGGGCGTAAACGTCCGGGTGCGGCACGAGGAACGACCGGTCCCGACTGACGGTCGTCGCCGGCAGCTCGGGATGGTCGGCAGCCGCGATCCACAGGTCGTGGAAGCGGAGGACCTCCTCTTCGGGGTCGTGGTCGGGGCCGGACGCCATCGAGGCCAGCACCCGGACGACCGCGTCCACCGTCGGCCAGTCGGAGAGCGTCTGCCCGCGCAGCAGCGCGTCGACGGTCGGCGCGAAGACGGTGTCGGGCATGTCGTGGCGGTTACGGATCCCGGTGGCGATCCGGTGCGGCGACGGCCGGTCCGCCGCGTCGTGCAGCGCGTTGAGCGCGGCGACGAACTGGGCCCGCCAGCTCGGCCTGCCCGCCGACCCTTGCGGTGTTGAGGCGCCCGGCGGCGCAACCGGCCCTTCGCGGGTCGCCCCTTGCTCACGCCACAGGTAGATCGAGGCCGCCTCGACGCGGGTCCGCACCCGGAGCTTGGTCAGGATGTGGCTCACGTGCACGCGCACCGTCCTCTCGCTGACGACGAGCCGTCGGCCGATTTCGCGATCGGTCAGCCCGTCGGCCAGGGCGACCAGCACCTGGCGCTCGCGGGGCGTCAGCGTGGACAGGACGTCAAACTCGAAAGCAGTCAGCCCCGCCCGTGAGCCGATGTCCGCCGACCCCACTGTCGCGGCGGCCGGTGCGGTGGTCGTCGACGAGGACGCCGCGACCCGGACGCCGTCCGTCCACAGCCAGGCTTTGCCCTGGTGCCCCCTGGCGTCCACGTCGATGCGCCGGAACTCCCACGGATCCAGGGCCGCCTCGCCGCCCTGCTCCACCGCCTGGCTGGCATCGGCGTTGACCGCCTCGTGGTAGAGCTGGTCGGACACCACGGCGACGAACTGGAGGTCTCGGTGGTCCGCCATCACCTGCCGCACCGGTTCGCAGTCCCGCAGCCGGACGGCCTCCACCAGCGCGGTGCCCACGAAGCCGTGGTCGGCGCGTGCGAACCGACCGATGGCGGCGCCCAGCCGCAGCCGCAGCGGCTCGGCGTGGCGACGATTGTTGCGACGCAGGTGCTCGGCCGTCGACCGGAGCACGGTCCGCAGGGCAGGAGCCGGCTCGATGTGCGGCGGCAGGACGACCATCCATCCGTCGCCGACCATCTGGCGATCGGCGTCGTCGAGTTCCGCTACCACCTCCCGTAACACGGCGTCGAACAGGTTGCTGAGCCGCCGGAAGGAGTTGCGCTGCTGGCGGGTGCCGAGGCGGGCGATGCCGACGATGTCGATGCTGAAGACCACCCGCCTGGTCTGAGCCTGCGGCGCCTCGCCGACCTGCTGCCCGACGACGCCGGCCGCCCGCGCGCCGCCGCCCGCCTTCGCCTCCAGGCGGTCGGCGAGGCCGGCGAAGCGCGGACCGAAGCCCCGCAGCACCGGGGCGGCGATCCGGGCGATCGGCAGCGTGCCGGACGTCAGCTCGGGCACCTCCGCCGTGTCAGGGGCGCGGAGCAGCGCGGGGAAGTCGAGGACCTGGCGGCCGAACCGGTCGGTCACGTACGCCGACATCAGGGTGAGGACCCGTACCGTCTCGGCCCGGTCGGTGGAGTCGAGCAGGAGCTCGCGTACGCCGGGAAGGAACTCGAACCGCGCGGTGTCGATGTCGTCGTCCGGGCCGGCGGGGGCGAGTTGGTGGATCAGCCCGCTGAGGTAGACCTCCGCGAGGTGGGTGGGGGCCGAGTCGGGCAGCATCACCTGCTGGACCAGTCGCATCGCGGGCAGGGTCAACGGCGCGGCGGCAAGGTAGCCCGCCAGCCGCTGTGCGGTGGGAGACGCCACCGTCAGGAACCGCCGGAGTAGTTCGGCGGGGCCGGTGGGGTGGGGTTGTCGGGCGGCGCTGTCGTCGGGCGGCAGCAGGGTGGCCGCTCCCTGGGCGTAACCGAACATCGGGGCCCGCCGGCGGATCGCTGACAGAGAGAGTTCCAGGACGGGGACCGGTGCCCTGGCCCCCCGGTGGGCCGGCCGGTCGTCGGTGGCGGTCCGGGTGCGCAGCCCCGTGGCGCTCCACATCCGGCGCGGCAGCACGCACAGCACCTGTAGCCGGTTGACCATGGCCCACCGCTGTAGTTGGGCATCCATCCGGCCGTCGTGCCAGGCCGCTCCGACGCCGTCCGTGACGACGATCAGGATTCTGCGGCGGGTGGGGTCCGTGACGGAGTCGGCGCTGACGGCGGAGGCGACCCGCGAGCCGCGGGGTCGCAGCAGCAGCTCACCGTCCCGGTCGCTCTCGATGCGGTAGTCGCGGATGACGCGGAACGCGCCGAGCCGCTGCATCAGCAGCAGCAGTTCCCGGAGCGTGGGCTCCCACACCGCCATGGAGGGGGACGAGTCCATGATCAGAGCAAGGTCGGCTGCCAGCTCCGGCATGGGTCGGAGCATCGGAATCCACAACCGCTCGTGCGCGATGCGGTTGGCGGTCTCCTCCTCGTCCAGCTCGAAGACCCGGGACGAGGGCACGTGGCGGCGTAGCGGACGCAGCGCCCGCCCGAGCGCGAGGGCGTGCGGCAGGGCGGACACACCGGGGCTGCGCAGCGCCAGGCCCGGTGCCCCGCTGGCCGGGTCGTCGTCCGCGGTGGAGGGGTGCAGTTCGGCGCCCGGGTCGGTCGATGGCGGCGTCGCGGTCACCGGCATGTCGTCCACCCTGTCGGCCGGCGGCGGCGCGTGCTGCGACGCGTCGCTGCGGGTCTGGTTGAGGAACGAGACGGGGGCGTTGACGAACTGCGCCAGCCACAGCGTCTCGGCGACATCGACCGCCGTCGTGTGCAGCCCGGCGGAGCGCAGCGCGGCGACGAGGTCAGGCAGCGCGGTCATGCGGGCTCACGCCGGCCCTGGCCCGTTGAGGTCACGCAGGAGGTGCCGGGTGACCGCGTCGAGCATCCCGCTGTCATGGTCCGCGTCCGTCGAGGAGTACCGCAGGTAGACGGCGCTGAGGAGCTGGTCGGTGGCGAAGGAGCCGGGGCCGTTGCGCTGCTCCGCGAACTGTTCGATCAGCTGCCTGGCGCGGGTGGCGACGTCGTGCCCGAGATGGGCGGCGACCATTGCCGACAACTGCTCGGTGTCCGGCTCGGCGAGGGTCAGCCGCAGGCAGCGGCGCAGGAACGCCGGCGGGAACTCCCGCTCGTCGTTGCTGGTGAGCACCATGAAGGGAAACGCCCGGCACCGCACCCGGCCCTCGCGGACCACCGCCCGGCCGTCCTGGTCGGCGGTCTGCACCTCGAGGTCGGGCTGACGCCCGGCCAGCCGGCGCAGTTCGGCGACGACGTACTCGCCGTCCTCCAGCACGTTGAGCAGGTCGTTGGGCAGGTCGACGTCGCTCTTGTCGATCTCGTCGACGAGCAGGACCCGGGGCAGCTCGAACGGCAGCAGCGCCGTGCCCAGCGGGCCCAGCGTCAGGTAGTCACCGATGGTGGCGTCGCCCTCGGCGTCCGGGTCGGGGTGGTCACGGGCGGCGAGCTGGCGGATGTTCTCGTCGCGCAGGCGGCCGATCGGGTCGTACTCGTAGAGGCCCTCGCGCAGCGTGGAGCGGCTGGAGATGGGCCAGTTCAGGACCGGCCCCAGCTTCAGCTCGTGTGCCACCTGGTAGGCCAGGGACGACTTGCCCACCCCCGGCTTGCCGGTCACCAGCAGCGGGCGGCGTAGGTAGAGCGCCGCGTTGACCATCTCCACCACGCTCTGCCGGGGGGTGGCCGACGCGTCGGTGACGCCGAGGCGCCGCAGCGCCCCCGTGCCACGATCGGCCGGGACGGGCATCGGCGGGCCGCCGTCGAAGCGGCGCCAGTTCGGCGGCGGGGGCAGCCGGTGGATGCCGTCGTGCGGTTCGCCGTGGCCGCGATAGATGCACCAGTTGTCCGTGGGCACACTAGGTCCTTCGCTCGGGAGCGTTGACGAGGTAACTCGATGGTGGTGGTCGGGTCGGGTCGTCCCACAGCAGGACGAGGTCGCGGTGGTGGCTGCCGTCGTGCCAGCCGTTCGCGCGGAACTTGCGTACGGCGTCCGGCAGTTGGGTGACCAGCCGGCCGCGCGACAGCCCCTCCAGCACCGCGCGGCGCGCCGTCTCGGCGTGCTCTCCCCGCAACCACACGGCCACCGGCGCTCCCGTGGCCAGCACCGCGTCCACGGCAGCCGGCTGCCGCCCCACGAGCGGGCAGGTCACGGCGATCCACGCCCACGCCGCACAGTCCGCGGTCTCCGCCGGCACGTCGTCGGTCGAGTGCAGCCACCGCATCGACTCCGGTGCGGGGCTCTCGACACCCGCGCTGGCGACCAGCACCTTCCAGCGGTCCGCCACCAGCGGCAGGGCCGAGGCCGGCCGCGTCAGCGGCCGGACGACGACCTGGTACAGCGCTCCCATTCGACGGCCGCCGGCCAGCTTCCAGGTGTCGACCGGTTCGTTGAGGTGGCTGGGCGGCAGCGCGAACTCGATGACCGGTCGCCGCCGGGGATCGAGCGCACCGTGGGCGTAGCGTTCGACGAACTCCCGCAGCCACCGCTGCAACTCGCCGAGCGTGACGACCTCCTCGGGGCCGCAGTTGGGCCCGAAGGGAGCGTCGGTCTGCCCCAGCCACGCCATCACCACGAAGGTGTCGTCCTCGGCCGGTTCGACCCGCACCAGCAGGCAGGTGCGGGCCCGTGCGTCGACGGACCGGACGGCGTCGCGCAGCGCGGTAACCTCGGCCCGGCGGTGCGCCTCCACGAGATCCAGATGCGCGTCGATCCAGCCGCGGAGGTCCACGACCGCGACGTTGCGGTGGCTGTGGTTGGCCAGCAGCTCCAGGAAGCGCAGCAGCGGCACGGCCGTGCCGCGACGCTCCAGCTGGCGTACCGCGCCCGCCATGGTCGAGGCGGTCGTCGGCACGGGTACCGGTCGGGTCGCTTCGACGAAGAGCGATGGTACGTCCGCGTGAACGGTGAGTGAGACACCGTCGAGCAGATCGAGCAGCTCGGCCCGGTCGTCCTCGGTGAGGAGACCGGGCTCCAGCTCCAGAGCCCGTTCACACTCGGCGAGCAGGGCACCGGCCGGCCCGGCCCGGTCGAACAGCACCAGCGCCGCGGCCCGCAACGCGCGCACCCCGCCCCGCACCCGCAGGCACTCACGGATCAACGCGACCAGGTCCAGGCGGCGTACGGGACTGCGTGCCACCGAGAGGCACAGCGCCGGTTCCTCCGTCCGCAGCTCCGTCTCGATGAGGTTGATCAGGAGGGACCTCGCGTGCGGCTCGACCAACTCGTCGACGTTCTCCAGGCTCGCCACCAGCGCGTTCAAGGATCGCGACTCCCACGCCGCGCGGGCGGCATCGGCTACGCCGGCCAATGCCGGTCCAGTGCGTCGAGGGTCCGGGCCAGGTCGGCGCGGTTGGCCATGGCCACGCTCAGCACGGTCGTCAGGGCCTGCCGTCCCTTCTCGTACGCCTCGCAGGTGCGCAGCAGCCGGACCAGGTCCATCCGGGGACTGCCGGCGTAGGACACCGCGCCACGGATCTCCGGTGGCAGCAGGCTGACGAAGTGCTGGAGGTTCGGCACGCTCGCCAGCTCGTCGGCGCCCAGCATGACGTCGACGACGGCGCCGAGCGCCGCCAGCGGCATGCGGGCGGACCGACCGGCGCCCAGGTCGAACACCACCCCCTCGCGGGCCGGGGTGCGTCGCCACAGATAGGGGGGGCGTTGGCTCGTGGCGCCCTCCGCCCGCAGCCGGGCGAACCGCCCGTCGAGGTGCGTGGCGAGCTGGTCGGCGTCCGGCGGCCACGCGGCGGCCGGATCGGCGAGCGCGTGCAGCAGCTCGTCGGAGAACAGGCCCGTACGGCGGGCCGAGTCGTTCAGGGCCAGCTCGCCCGGGCTGGCGGCGAAGAGCACGTGCTGGTCACGGCCGGGCATCAACGCCGGATGGGCCGGCAGCGTCTGGTGAGGCAGGCGGTTGACGTACTGCAACTCGGAGACGAGGTTCTGGCAGGCGTCCACCACGATCAGTTGCCGGCGTTGATGCGGATAGAAGGCCGTCATCAGCGCGCGCATCAGCGCGTTGACGTCCAGGTTGCGCTTGTCCGCAGCCGAGGCGTCGGCGTAGAACAGCCTGCCGTTGCCGTCCCCGTCGACCACGCCGTGCCCGCCCCAGACGAGGATCAGCAGGTCCGCCTGGTCGGCGGGCAGCTCCCTGGTCAGCACGTCGTACACGACCGCCTGCTGCGCCGGGCGCACCGGCAGGCCCACCTGTGCCAGAAGCGCCTGGTTGGCCGGCAGCGGGGTGGCGAGCAGGGTGATCGACCCGTCGTCGACGCCGTGCCCGCGCAGCCACTGCACGTACCGGCACGCGTCGCGTACCGGTCCGTCGAGGTCCCACTCGGGGCCCACGTCGTAGCGCTCGACGCCGACGACGACCGCACGCACCCTGTGCGCGGGTTCGATCATTCTCCTACCGCCGACACGACGTGCCGAAGGACGGCATACACGGCGGGGTTGGCGAAGTAGGCGCTGTGCGAGCGGGGGAACGGCACGCGGCTGTCCACCTCGACGTCGCGTACCCGCTCGCCGAAGATCGGCTCCGCCAGGAACGCCAGCAGGTCACGCCGGTCGAAGATGTTGATCCACGGAGCGGGGAAGGTGTCCGGCAGGGGTGCCGACGGCGGCAGGCTCGGCAGCGCACCGAGCTCGTGCAGGTACGGGGCCTGCGAGCCGACCGTGACCAGGCCCCGTACGTTCGCGGGCGGGGCGGCCACCAGCATGTCCACGCACGCGATGCCGCCGAGGCTGTGCGCCAGCAGGATGACGTCGTCGTCCACCGCCGCCACGGTGTCGGCGATGTGCTCCCTGATCGCTGCGCCCCGGGCGAGGTAGACCATGATGTCGCCGGCCGCCGGGCTCGCCGCACTGGTCAGGGCGAGCCGACGTCGTTCGGCCGGGCGGGTCGCTCCGAGCGTGGCGGCCAGGCGCGCGCCGGCCAGCACGATCCGCCGAGCCACCGCACGAGCGTCTCCCTGCAACTGCCCGACCAACAGCTCGACGAGTGCGTCACGCAGTTGTCCGGTCAGCGGAAGCGGCGCGCCGGCCTGCTGGTCCGCGCGGGTCAGTGCCTCGGCCACGATGGCGCCGGCAAGGGCCGCGGCCAGCTCCGTCTGCTCCCCGACGGCGAGCGCGTCTACGGTGACCGGCGCCGCGAGGACGGTGGAGACTGCGGAGTCGAACGTTTCCGCCACCCCGGCCTCGCCAGCGGCCACGCGCACGTGCGGACTGGTGGACAACTCCAGTGCCGCCTGCCGGATGCGCCTCCCGGGTGGCTCCAGGTGCGGAGCCACCTCATGCGCCCCGGTGCCGGCGGCAGCGATGAGCCGCAGCTCGAACAGCGGGTCGAGCTCGAGCAGCGCCCATCGCCGCACCTCGACGTCGTCCGGCGCGTCCTCGTCAACTCCTCGCGGGCGCATGCCGTCCGGGATGGAGGCTCCATCGCGCGACAGCCGAGCCCCGAACGGCTCACCCCAGTAACACGGCCGCACCGTTATCGCGCCTTCGACGTGCGCCACCTCGGCACGGATCCGGGCGAGCGTCGCGTCGAAGTGGGGCTTACGGACCCCGGTGCCGTGGACGAACACCACCGTCGTCATGCCGGACCGCCTCCCAGTAGCCGCGCCGCCCGCACGACAACCTATCCCGATGGCTCCACAAGCGACTGTCATGATCCCGGCAATCTTCGTCAGGTATCGGATAGATCGCGGTGACGGCGGCGGTGCCGGGCGCGGGTCGCGCGTACGTGCGGAGGCGGCGACCGCGGCCCTCCGGCGGCCGCCATCGCCGCCACCCGTGGTCGGGCTCGGCCGGGTCCGGAGCGTCGGCGTGCCCCGGACCTGTTCGGGTTTGCCCTGCCCGCGGCACAGGCGATGGACCGTGTCAGGTCAGCCGCATCGTTGAGCGTTGAGAGTGAAGGCGGTCGGTGCCGCTTGACGTGCCGCTTCTGCAACCTCGAAGAGCGGTGATGACCGACGACCGCGCAGTGTCCGGTCGATGCAGCCGGCGGGAGCGACCGAGGCTCAGAGAACGCCGCCGAGCCGGCCACGCCAGCCGCCGAGCACCGCGCCCGCGTCGGTGTCGAGCACCCGTTCCAGCAGGGTGGCGTAGACGTCCCGGAAGTCGGTGGTGACTCGCAGGTCCCCGTCGTCGAGGTCGGTGAGGCTCGGCGGTTCTCCGTACAACCCGCACCGCACGCCGGCGCCGAGCAGCAGCGTGTTGGACGCGGTGCCGTGGTCGGTGCCGTCCGAGGCGTTCGCCCGTACCCGGCGGCCGAACTCCGAGTAGACGGCCACCACGACCTTGCGGCCCGCCTCGGTACGCGCCATCCGGTCCATGAATCCGCTCACCGCCCTGTCCACCTGACCGAGCAGGACCTCCTGCAACTGCTTCTCGTCGGCGTGGGTGTCGAAGCCGCCAAGTGACACCGAGAAGACCCGGGTCGAGACCTCGGCCTCGACGCACTGGGCGACCAGGTCCAGTTGGGCGTCGAGCGGGGTACGGGAGCCACCGGTCGCGGTGGCCGGGGCGGCTTCGCCGTCCGGTTCCTGGTCGGCTGCCGCCTCGGCGTCGCGTACCTCGCGGATCATCTGATCGACGCTGCGCAGGTCGGCGAAGCACGCCGCCGCGCGGGCCCGGGCCGGGGTGTCCTCCGGCGCGGCGGCGGCGAGCTCGGCGATCGTGGCCTCCGGCAGCACCCGGGACGCCTTGCGTTCGGTCACCGGCACCGACGCTCCCGCACTGCGTTCCCCGGCGAGCAGCGGTGGCATCGCCGGTTCGAAGGAGACCGCGAGCCGGGGGTCGCTTCCGGCCCGGTCGAGCCAACGCCCGAGCCATCCGGTGTTGCCGGGCCGTTGCGGTTCGGCGGTCTGCCAGATGTCCATCGAGCGGAAGTGACTACGGTCCGGCTCCGGGTAGCCGACGCCCCGGACCACCGCCAGCCGGCCCTCGCCATACAACCGGTGCAGGCCGGCCAGGGCCGGGTTGAGCCCGACCTCGTCGTCCAGCCGCTTAATCTCCTCGCCGGTGTACGCCAACTCGGGCCGGGCGTCGTGGTAGGCAGGGTCGGCGTATGGGACGACCGTGTTCAGGCCGTCGTTGCCGCCGTAGAGGGTGACCAGCACCAGGGTGCGTGCCCAGGAACACCGGGCCGGTGGAGCCCATCAGGCGCCCCCTGCCCTGGTCGCGACGCGCAGGTGGTGCGGCGTGCCGTGGCAGGAGCGGGTCGACGTCGGCCGAGGCTGACAGGAGCAGGACATGGTCTGCCTCCAACTGGCGCAGCAAGCGGTGATCGGCGTGCAGGAGTTGACAGCGACCGGGAACGGGTCGCCTGGTCGAAGGTGGCTGTCGACGGAGTGGAAGGACTCGGTTCCTCCTTGGCTCCGACATCGTGAAGAGGTCGAACCCGAGGGCTGGAAGGAGCCGCTGCCAGCGGTCGACGAGTGATCAAGGCCATGATCAGCCATAACTGCCTGTTTGGCAACGAGAGAGTTGTCGGTCCCCGGGTTCCCGTACCGGGGTTGCCGCCCATCAGCTCGCTGCCGACATGAGCACGACCGAGTCCGGCCCGGTCCGGGCACCCCCGCCGCCTGTTGTCGCACGCCGGCGAACGCCTCACCGACGCGGCACGACGGCGGGCGGCTGGGCACTCCGTCGCGCCGCCGGCCAGCGAGCGTGGTCACCGAGGGCGGAGGCGACGATGAGAGTGGGATGAGGCCGCCGACGAAGATCGCCACGACGAGCGTCATGAGGATGGCGGCGGGGGGGGGGGGGGGCCCCGCGGGGGGGCCGGCCGCCCGCGGGCCCGGGCGCCGGCGAGCAGCAGGGGGAGGATGTGGGTTCGTTTGTTGTGCTTG
>NZ_JBICUN010000013.1:0-195190 GCF_043198195.1 Micromonospora sp. NPDC048868 | reverse complement strand
TTGTAAGTCCAGGGGGGGGGTTTGGTTTTATTTCTCCCCCGCCGAAAATTTTTCCCGGGGGGGGCCCCCCCCCGCGGGGCCGCCCCTCGACTGCGTAGCGTCGTAGGTGACGCAATGAGGAAGGATGTACCTGTGAGTTCAGGATCGCAGGGCGGAGATCGTCCCCGTCGCTACGAAGACCGTTCGGGTGGACGCGAGGGAGCGCCGCGCCGCGACGACCGGCCCCCGTACCGCGAGGAGCGGGGCGGCCAGCGCGGCGGACACGCCGGCGGCGACCGCCGTGACGGCGACTCCCGTGGTGGCGACCGCCGAGAGGGCGGCTTCCGGTCCGGTCCGCGTGACAGTGATTCCCGCGGTGGTGGCGCCCCTCGTCGGGACGCCGGCGACCGCCAGGGCGGCTTCCGCAGCGACCGTGAGGGTTTCCGGGGCGGCGACCGCCGCGAAGGTGGCTTCCGTCGAGACGGTGACGAGCGATCCGGCGGCTACCGTGGCGGCGACCGTCGTGAGGGCGGCGACCGTCCGGGTGGTTTCCGTGGCGGTGACCGCGAGGGTGGTTTCCGTGGTGGGGACCGTCGTGAGGGTGGTTTCCGTTCGGGGCCGCCGCGTGAGGGTGGCTTCCGTGGTGGCGACCGTCGTGAGGGTGGCGATCGTCCGGGTGGTTTCCGTGGTGGCGACCGCGAGGGTGGTTTCCGCGGCGGTGACCGCCGTGAGGGTGGCGATCGTCCGGGTGGTTTCCGTGGTGGGGACCGTCGTGAGGGTGATTTCCGTTCGGGGCCGCCGCGTGAGGGTGGCTTCCGTGGCGGCGACCGTCGTGAGGGTGGCGACCGTCCAGGTGGCTTCCGCGGTGGCGATCGTCAAGGTGGCTACCGTGGCGGCGACCGTCGTGAGGGTGGCGATCGTCCGGGTGGTTTCCGTGGCGGTGACCGCGAGGGTGGTTTCCGCGGTGGGGACCGTCGTGAGGGTGGCGATCGTCCGGGTGGTTTCCGTGGCGGCGACCGTGAGGGCGGGTTCCGCCGCGAGAGTGGCGACCGCCCGGGCGGTTTCCGTGGCGGAGATCGCGAGGGCGGTTTCCGCGGTGGCGACCGTCGTGAGGGTGGCGACCGTCCGGGTGGTTTCCGTGGCGGCGACCGCGAGGGCGGGTTCCGTCGTGAGGGTGGCGACCGTCCGGGTGGTTTCCGGGGCGGAGACCGCGAGGGTGGTTTCCGCGGTGGCGACCGGCGTGAGGGCGGCGACCGTCCAGGCGGCTACCGGGGCGGCGACCGCGAAGGTGGCTACCGGGGCGGAGAACGCGAAGGTGGCTACCGGGGCGGAGAACGCCAGGGGGACCGTCGTGAGGGCGGCTTCCGGGGCGGAGAGCGTCGCGACGAGCGGCGGGAGCGTCCCGAGGCGGAGGGGGAGCGTACGGCGGCCCCCGCGCTGCCCGACGAGATCGTCGCGACCGACCTCGACAAGGACGTCCGGGCCGAGCTGCTCTCGCTGGCGAAGCCGGTCGCCGAGACGGTCGCCCGGCACCTGGTGGCGACGGGTCAGCTGATCGACGAGGACCCGGCCGAGGCGCTGGCGCACGCGCTGGCGGCCCGTCGGCTGGCGTCCCGGATCGCGGCCGTCCGCGAGGCGGTCGGCCTGGCCGCGTACCACGCGGGGGAGTGGCAGACCGCGATCGCGGAGCTGCGCACGTACCACCGGATGAGCGGGTTGCAGAGCCACCTGGCCGTGCTCGCGGACTGCGAGCGGGCGCTGGGCCGGCCCGAGCGGGCGATCGACCTGTTCCGTGGCGCGGACCGGGAGAAGCTGGACCAGGCCGTGGCGACCGAGCTGCTGATCGTGGCGGCCGGGGCGCGCGGCGACCTGGGCCAGAAGGACGCCGCGGTGGCCATGCTCCAGGTCCCCGAGCTGACGAGCGAGACGGCCGAGCCGTGGACGGCCCGGCTGCGGTACGCGTACGCCGACGCGCTGCTCGCGGTCGGTCGTCGTGACGAGGCCCGCGAGTGGTTCTCCCGGGCTGCCGACGTCGACACCGAGGGCGAGACCGACGCCGCCGAGCGGCTGCTGGAACTCGACGGTGTGGTGATCGAGGGCGACGAGGAGGACGAGGAGTCCGCCGAGGCGATCGCCTCCGGTCCCGGCGCCCCGGGTGCGGTACCGGCCCGGCCGGACGCCGACCTCGCCAGCGACACGGAGTCGACCGACGCCGACGCCGACGAGGACGACGAGGACGACGACCAGGACGACCAGGACGAGCAGGACGAGGCCGCGGTCGCGGCGGTGCCGTCGGACGACCTGACCGACGACGAGCTGACCGACGACGAGGCGGACAACGTCGCGACCGGTACGCGCGGCGACGACAGCGGGGCCGCCACCGGCGGTGGCGAGCCCACCGCCTCCGGCGAGTCGGGCACCGCGCAGCGATGACGACGGGTGCTGGGGAACGGCTGGTCGACGGGTACGCCCTGGTCGTCTTCGACCTGGATGGCGTGATCTACCTGATCGACCGGCCGGTCCCCGGCGCGGTCGAGGCGGTCGGCCGGCTGCGCGCCGAGGGCCGCTCCGTGGCGTACGCGACCAACAACGCCTCGCGCCGCTCCAGCGAGGTGGCCGACCTACTCACCGGGATGGGCGTGCCCGTCCGGCCCGAGGAGGTGCTCACCTCGGCGGCAGCCGCCGCGGAGCTGCTTCGCGACCAGCTTCCCGCCGGCGCCGCGGTGCTGGTCGTCGGCACCGAGGCTCTGCGGGCCGAGCTGCGCGCGGTCGGGCTGACCCCGGTGTCCCGGGCCGACGAGTCGCCGGTCGCGGTGGTGCAGGGGTTCGGCCCGCAGGTCTGCTGGGCGGACCTGGCCGAGGCGTCGGTGGCCGTACGCGGCGGCGCGACCTGGGTCGCCACCAACACCGACCCGGCCCTGCCCAGCGATCGTGGACCACTGCCGGGCAACGGTGCCCTGGTCGCCGTGCTGCGTACCGCGCTGCGCCGGGATCCCGACGTGGTCGTCGGCAAGCCCGAGCCGGCCCTGTTCACCACGGCGGCCCGACGTGCCGGCGAGGGCCGGACGCTGCTGGTCGGCGACCGGCTGGACACCGACATCGAGGGCGCCCGGCGGGCCGGCCTGGACAGTCTGCTGGTGCTCACCGGCGTGAGCGACGCGGCCGAGCTGCTCGCCGCCCCGCCGCACCGCAGGCCGACGTACGTCTCGATGGACCTGGCGGGGCTCTTCGACCCGGCGGCCGTGGTGCGGGTCCCGGGCCCGGCGGACACCGGTGGTTGGTCGGTGGCCGCGCGGGACGACGTGCTGGAGCTGGCCGGGTCGGGCCGTGCGCTGGACGCCCTGGCGGCGCTCTGCGCGACCGCCTGGTCGACGCGGCCGGCGCGGATTCGTCCCGGCTCGGCTGAGGCGGAGAAGGCACTGGCCGAACTCGGCCTGTCCGCCTGACGGCCGCCGCCGACGAACTCCATCCCGCCGACGTCCGCTGACGCCGAACGCATCCGGCTGACGTCCGTCGACGAACTTCATCCCGCCGACGGCCGCCCGCGTTCCCGGGTCAGGCAGCGTGCGGGTCGACTCAGAGCAGCTTGCGCAGCTTCATCAGGTCGAGCGGGTTGGCCTTGATCGACACCCGCCGGGACGTGACCGCCCGGGTGATGTCGAGCTCGCCGCGGACCAGTGCGAGCAGGTCGTCGCTGCCGGTGCTCAGCGCGATCTTGGCCTTCGGGTCGTCGCCGTCGGCCAGGTCGACCAGGCGGCCGCCGGAGAGCCGGCCGTGGAAGGCGGTCTCCAGGTCGGTGATCCGGCAGGCCAGCGTCCGGTCGAAGTCGACCTTCTCCCGCACCGTCTCCGCGTTGCGGTCCAGCCGGGCCGCCAGATCCCGCAACGCCTGCCGGCATTCGTCCACGCTGGCCACCATCGCCCCCTCACCGCTCGCCACGCCGTCCCCGGCACCGTACCGCACAGGGCGTCGCGGGGTGCCCGGTAGCGTGGCACCTGCACACCCCCGCCCCGCGGAAGGAAACAGGCATGCAGGACGCGTGGCGCGCCTACCTCGAGCTGGCCATGGGCCTGACGGAGGCGCCCCGGAAGAAGGCCCAGGACGCGGTTCGTCGGGTCGTCGGCTCGGGCGGGGCGACCGCCGCCCAGCTGCAGACCCTCGCCGAGGAGCTGGTGTCCACGGGCGCGGCCAACCGGGAGTCGCTGACCAAGCTGGTGCGGTTCGAAGTGGACCGGGCCCTCGGCGCGGTGGGGCTCGCCACCGCCGACGAGGTCGCCGAGCTGACCCGCCGCGTGCACGAGCTCGAGCGCCAACTCCGAGACGCCAAGGCGACCCTCGGCGCCCCGCCGGTGCCGGCCGGCCCAGGGGCGCCGGTGCCCGCAGGCATCGGGGCGTCGGCGCACCCGGTGCCCGCCGGCGCCGGGCCGTCGCCCGCCCCGGGCGCGGCCGAACCGCCCGTACCGACCTCGGCGGCCCCCGCCCCGGTGGCGAGGCCGGCCGTCGCGAAGAAGGCACTGGCCAAGAAGGCCGTGGCGAAGAAGGCGGTGGCCAAGCGGACGCCGTCGGCCCTCGCCCCGACCGAGGGCGCCGCGGAGCCGGTCCGGCCGGCGAAGAAGGCACCGGCCCGCAAGCGGCCGCCGGAGGACGAGGCGTGACGCGCCCGGCCCCGGCCGGGAGCGGATCGTGAGCGGCCCCTTCCGGCCCGGCCCGCCGCCCGGCGCCCGCCCCGGCCCGCCGGGTGCCGGCCACGGCTCGGCGACCGGCCCGTTCCGGCCCGGTCCGCCGCCCACCGCCCGGCCGGGCCCGCGCCCCGCTCCGCCGTCGCTGCCGGAGTCCGCCGACGACCTCGGCGACGACCGGCATCCCGCCGTGGACGCCGCCGTACGGGCCATGGCCAACGCCGCGACGCTCGCCCCGGCCGACCAGATCGCGCAGTACGAGGCGGCGTACGAGACGCTGCGGGAGACCCTCGCCACCATCGACCAGACCTGACCGACCGGAGAAGAACCACGCATGGCACGTCGTAACCGGCTGGACGCCGAACTCGTCCGCCGCGGGCTGGCCCGGTCCCGGGAACAGGCCGCCGCGCTGGTGGAGGCCGGCCGGGTCCAGTTGCGCGGGGTGCAGGCACGCAAGCCCGCCGCGATGGTCGACCCCGCCGATCCGCTCCTGGTCACCGGCGAGGACCCCGGCTCGGAGTACGTCTCCCGGGGCGGGCACAAGCTGGCCGGAGCGCTGGCCGCCTTCGCCCCGGGCGGGCTGACGGTGGCCGGCCGGCGGTGCCTGGACGCGGGCGCCTCCACCGGCGGCTTCACCGACGTGCTGCTGCGCGCCGACGCGGCGGAGGTGGTCGCGGTCGACGTCGGCTACGGGCAGCTCGCCTGGCCGCTGCGCAACGATCCCCGGGTGCGGGTCTTCGAGCGCACCAACGTCCGTACGCTGACGCCGGAGGTCATCGACGGCCCGGTCGACCTCACGGTCGCCGACCTGTCGTTCATCTCCCTGCGGCTGGTGCTGCCGGCGCTGGCCGGCTGCACCCGGCCCGACGGTGACCTGGCGCTGATGGTGAAGCCGCAGTTCGAGGTCGGCAAGGAGCGGGTGGGCGCCGGCGGGGTGGTCCGGGACCCGTCGCTGCGCGCGGAGGCCGTGCTCGACGTGGCCGCCGCGGCGGCCCGGCTCGACCTCGGCCTGGCCGACGTGGCCGCGAGTCCGCTGCCCGGGCCGAGCGGCAACGTCGAGTTCTTCGTATGGTTACGCCGGGACGCACCGCCGGCGGACCCGGAGCGGGTGCGCGCGGTGGTGACCGCCGGGCCGGGTGGCCCGGTGCCGTCCGGCGACCAGCCGGACGCGGCGACGGAGGAGGTGGCCGGGTGAGTGGACTGGCGAGCCCCGCGGTCGCGGGCGTGCCGCGCGGATGCCGCGTGGGCACGACGGGACGGCCGTCCCGGTGAGCCGCACGGCACTGCTGGTGACGCACACCGGTCGCCGGCGCAGCACCGAGCACGCCCGCGCCGTCGCCGCCGACCTGATCTCGGCCGGCTTCGAGGTGCGGGTCGTGGCCGAGGAGGCCGACGACCTCGACCTGCCCGGAGTGGTCCCGGTGACCGGCCTCGAGGCGGCCGAGGGCGCGGAGATCGTCTTCGCGCTCGGCGGGGACGGCACCTTTCTGCGCGCGGCGGAGCTGGCCCGCCCGGAGAAGGTGCCGCTGATCGGCATCAACCTCGGCAAGGTGGGCTTCCTCGCCGAGGCTGAGATCGACGACCTGGACAGCGCGGTACGCGACGTGGTCGAGCGCAACTACACCGTCGATGAGCGGCTCACCCTCGACGTGACCGCCGAGTTCGACGGCGGCCCGACCATCGAGTCCTGGGCGCTCAACGAGATCAGCGTCGAGAAGGGCGAGCGCGCCCAGATGCTGGAGCTGATGGTCGACGTGGACGGCCGCCCGCTGTCGCGGTACGGCTGCGACGGCGTGGTCTGCGCGACCCCCACCGGCTCGACGGCGTACGCGTTCTCCGGCGGCGGGCCGGTGGTCTGGCCGGAGGTGGAGGCCCTGCTGCTGGTGCCGATCAGCGCGCACGCGCTGTTCAGTCGGCCGCTGGTCACCGCGCCCACCTCCACGTTCGTCATCACCGTCGACCCGTTCACCACCCTCGCCGTGATGTCCTGCGACGGCCGACGGGTCTACGACCTGCCGCCCGGTGCGCGGGTCACCGTGCGGCGCGGCGCGCTGCCGGTGCGCGTCGTGCGGCTGCGGGACCGCCCGTTCACCGACCGGCTGGTGGCGAAGTTCGACCTGCCCGTGCACGGCTGGCGCGGCAACCGACGCTGACCCGGGGGCCGGCCGCCCCGGTGGGGTGTCGGCGGGCGGACGCACCGGTGTGCGCACGCCGGCTGGTCAAGTGTCGGGGGCCGCGTCTACTGTCGGTTGCTGTGCTGGAAGAGCTGCGCATCACCGGACTGGGCGTCATCGAGGACACCACGCTGCCGCTGACCGGCGGCATGAACGTCATCACCGGCGAGACCGGAGCGGGCAAGACCATGGTGGTCACCGGCCTCGGCCTGCTCTTCGGCGGGCGGGCCGACGCCGGGCGGGTGCGCGCCCAGCCGGGCCGGGCGGTGGTCGAGGGCCGGTTGCGGCTCGCGGGCCGCGTCGCCGCCACCGTGCACGCGCGGATCACCGACGCGGGCGGCGAGCCCGACGAGGACGGCTCGGTGCTGCTGAGCCGCACCGTCACCGTGGAGGGCCGCTCCCGGGCGCACCTGGGCGGGCGGAGCATGCCGGTGTCGATGCTCGGCGAGGTGGGCGAGCAGGCGGTGGCGGTGCACGGCCAGTCCGACCAGCTGCGGCTGCTGCGGCCGGCCGAGCAGCGGGCCGCGCTGGACCGCTTCGCCGGCCCGGAGCACGAGAAACTGCTCGACGCGCTGCGCGAGGCGTACGCCCGCTGGCGCGCGGTGGTCGACGACCTGTCCGACCGGCGGCGCAACGCCCGCGAGCGCAACCAGGAGGCGGACCTGCTGCGGCTCGGCCTCGACGAGATCACCCGGGTGGACCCGCAGCCCGGCGAGGACGACGAGCTGAAGGCGGAGGCGCAGCGGCTGGAGCACGCCGAGGGGCTGCGCACCGCGGCGCAGGTGGCCCACCAGTGCGTCGCCGGCGGCGTGGAGGCGACCGACGAGACGCCGGACGCGGCGGCGTTGCTCGGCACCGCCCGCCGCACCCTGGAGGCGCAGGCCGGCACGGACCCGGCGCTGGGTGAGCTGGCGGGGCGGCTGGAGGAGGCGGCGACCCTCGTCACGGACGTCTCCGCCGAGCTGTCGGCCTACCTCGCCGCGCTGGACGCCGACCCGGCCCGGTTGCAGACCGTCTACGAGCGGCGGGCGGCGCTGCGCGCGCTCACCCGCAAGTACGCCGACGACGTCGACGGGGTGATCGCCTGGGCCGAGCGTGCCCGCACCCGGCTGGCCGACCTGGACACCTCCGACGACCTCCTGGACGAGCTGGACCGGGAGGCCTCCCGGCTGGCCGGCGAGGTGGCCGACCTGGCCGGCCGGGTGTCGACGTCGCGGCAGGAGGCGGCGACCCGCTTCGCCGAGCAGGTCACCGTCGAGCTGGCCGGGCTGGCCATGCCGCACGCCCGGATCGAGGTGGCGGTGCTGCCCCGCGCGGCCGGCCGCGCCGAGCCGACCCTGCCGGTCAACGGCACCGAGGTCGGCGTCGGCCCGGACGGCGGCGACGAGGTCGAGCTGCGCCTGCTGGCTCACCCGGGCGCGCCCTCGCTGCCGTTGCAGCGCGGCGCCTCCGGCGGTGAGCTGTCCCGGGTGATGCTCGCCATCGAGGTGGTCTTCGCCGGCTCGGGCGGGCCGCCCACGCTGGTCTTCGACGAGGTCGACGCCGGGGTCGGCGGCCAGGCCGCGGTCGAGATCGGCCGGCGGCTGGCCCGGCTGGCCCGCAGCCACCAGGTGCTGGTCGTCACCCACCTGCCGCAGGTGGCCGCGTTCGCCGACCGGCACCTGGTGGTGGCGAAGGACACGGGCGGGGCGGTCACCACGAGCGGGGTCCGGGTGGTGGAGGACACCGAGCGCGCCCGGGAGCTGGCCCGGATGCTCGCGGGTTTGCCCGACTCGGACCTGGGTATCGCGCACGCCGAGGAGCTTCTCGCCGTGGCGGCCCGGGAAAGGCGCCCGTGAGGTCGGCGATTGTGAGCACAGGCACACCGGCCTGCGCGTTAGTGTGCTTCCCTGGGTAGGCGGCCCTGCTCAGGCATGTCGCGACAGAATTGCCTGCCTCACATGCCAGGATGGTCACGATGCGTCTACCCACGTTGCGCCGGACCCGGAACGCGGAACCGGGCAGGATCCTCGGCACCGCACGCCTCGACCGCCGGACAAAACGCCTGGTCGGCCGGCTCCGCCCCGGTGACATCGCGGTCATCGACCACGTCGATCTCGACCGGGTCGCCGCCGACTCGCTCGTCGCCGTCGGTGTCGGCGCCGTGCTCAACGCGAAGCCGTCGGTCTCCGGCCGCTACCCCAACCTGGGGCCCGAGGTGCTGGTCGCCGCCGGCATCCCGCTCCTGGACGACCTGGGGGAGGGGGTCTTCGAGCGGATCCGCGAGGGCGACACCGTCCGGATCGAGGGCAACACCGTCTTCCTCGGCGACGAGCCGGTGGCGCACGGCAGCCTCCAGGACGCCGAGTCGGTGGCCAAGTCGATGGCCGACGCCCGGGAGGGGCTGTCGGTCCAGTTGGAGGCGTTCGCCGCCAACACGATGGACTACCTCCGCCAGGAGCGCGACCTGCTCCTCGACGGGGTCGGCGTGCCGGAGATCCAGACCGAGATGCAGGGGCGGCACTGCCTGATCGTGGTGCGCGGCTACGACTACAAGGCCGACCTGGACGTGCTGCGTCCCTACATCCGCGAGTTCAAGCCGGTCCTGATCGGCGTCGACGGCGGCGCGGACGCGCTGGTGGAGGCCGGCTACACGCCGGACATGATCATCGGCGACATGGACTCGGTCACCGACGACGTGCTGCGCTGCGGCGCCGAGGTGATCGTGCACGCCTACCCGGACGGCCGGGCGCCCGGCCTGGCCCGGGTCAACGGCCTCGGCGTGCCGGCGGTGACCTTCCCGGCGGCGGCGACCAGCGAGGACCTGGCCATGCTGCTGGCCGACGAGAAGGGCGCCTCGCTGCTGGTCGCGGTCGGCACCCACGCCACGCTCGTCGAGTTCCTCGACAAGGGGCGCGGCGGGATGGCCTCCACGTTCCTGACCCGGCTCAAGGTCGGCGGCAAGCTGGTCGACGCCAAGGGGGTGAGCCGGCTCTACCGGCAGAGCATCTCCGGGTCGTCGCTGCTGCTGCTGGTGCTCTCCGCGATCGCGGCGATGGCGTCGGCGGTGGCGGTCTCCACCGTCGGCAAGGCGTACTTGGGCGTGGTCTCCGAGTGGTGGAACAATTTCGTGTTCCAGCTCGAACAGCTTTTCTAGCGTCCCACCGATCAAGAGGCTGCAGGTGTGATCAATTTCCGGTACCACGTGGTGTCCCTGACCGCGGTCTTCCTCGCGTTGGCGATCGGTCTGGTGGTCGGCACCGCCGCCCTCAACGGCCCGGTTGCCGACTCGCTCAAGGAGAACGTCAACGCGCTGCGCAAGGACAACCAGCAGATGCGCCAGGCGGTCCAGAGCATGGAGAAGGAGCTGGAACTCGAGGAGGACTTCGCGGCCCAGATCGCGGAGGTCGTCCTGCCGGGCACGCTGACCGGCAAGCGGGTGCTGGTCGTCGGCCTGCCCACCGGGCGCGACCACACCGAGGGTGTGGTCAAGATGCTCCAGCTCGCCGGCGCCCAGGTGACCGGTCGCATCGACCTGCAGGACAAGTTCATCAACCCGGACAACAACAACAACCTGCTGGAGCTGGCGGTCACCGCCGCGCGTCCCACCGGCGCGCCGACCGCCGACCTGCCGAGCAACAGCAACGGTGTCGAGACGTCCAGCGCGCTGCTGGCCAGCGTCCTGATCGACCGGGCGGCCGGCGCCACCCCCGTCACCGAGGCCGACCGGCGGGCGGTGCTCGCCGCCTACGTCAACGCCAACTACCTGACCACCGAGAAGCCGGTCACCGCGCCGGCGGAGGCCGTCGTCCTGGTCAGCGGGCAGCCGTACGTGGACAAGGACTCGGCGAAGAAGGACGAGTCGGTGCTGAAGGTCGCCGAGCAGTTCGACCAGGCCGGGATCCTCGTCGTGGGCGGCAACGGCTCGGCCGGTGGAAACCTGGTGGCCGCCGTGCGCAGCGACCCCGTGCTGGTGCAGACCATCTCCACCGTTGACAACGCCAACACCGTCCAGGGCCAGCTGGTCACCGCCCTCGCGCTGGTGCAACAGGTCACCGAGAAGAAGGCCGGACAGTACGGTGTCGGCGACAACGCGTCGTCCCTGCTGCCTAGACTGCCCCAGTGAGCGAACGACGTACCCCGCTGTCCGGATCCCGCCTCGCCGACGTACGGCGGGAGGGACGCGCGTGAGCCTGCTCGGTCGACTGCTGATCGCCGGCGCGGGCGCCGCCGCCGCCCGCTACGCCCTGCGCGAGGTGCGCACCTCCCCGGCCGGTCCCGCACTGGAGCGGACCAACTTCCGCGGCCGCACGGTGAGCCTGGCCGCCGGCCCCGCCCTCGCCGCAGGTGCCGCCGCGACGGGCGCGTTCGGCGCCTCCAGCGGCCCATCGGGAGCCGCGGCCCTGGTCGCCGGGGTGGGCGCCGGGGCGGTCGGGCTCTACGACGACGTGGTGGGCACCCGGCCGGAGCAGAAGGCGGCCAAGGGGTTCGCCGGGCACCTGGCCGCGCTGCGCGAGGGCCGGGTCACCGCCGGGCTGGTCAAGGTCGTCGGGGTGGGGGCCGCGGGCCTCGGCGCCGCCGCGCTGCTCGCCGCCGACCCCCGGGTCGCCGGGCACCGGCGTCGCCAGCGGCAGGGCGCGCTGGGCCGGGGCGTCGACGTGCTGCTCGGCGCCGGTGTCATCGCCGGCACCGCGAACCTGCTCAACCTGCTGGACCTGCGTCCCGGCCGGGCGCTGAAGTCCGGCCTCCTGCTCGGCGCCCCGCTGGCCGGTGGTCCGCACGGCGGGATCGCCGCCGGGGCCGTCGGCGCCGCCGCCGGGCTGCTTCCCGCCGACCTCGGCGAGGACGTGATGCTCGGCGACAGCGGCGCGAACGCGCTCGGCGCGCTGCTCGGCGTGGCGCTGGCCGCGCGTACCGGGCCCGTCGGGCGGGCCGGGCTGCTCGCCGTGCTCGCCGGCCTCACCGCGGCCAGCGAGAAGGTCAGCTTCACCCAGGTCATCCAGCGCACCCCCGGGCTGCGCGAGCTCGACGCACTGGGCCGGCGCGCCGACTGACGTGACGACCCCGGCACCCCTCGCCGGCGCCGGCCGTGTCGCCGGAGCGGCCGCGCTCATCGCCGTACTCACCGTCCTCAGCCGGCTCGCCGGCTTCGGCCGTACCGCCGTCTTCACCTGGGTCGTGCAGAAGAGCGACCTCGGCGGCATGTACGTCATCGCCAACACCGCACCGAACATCATCTTCGAGATCGTGGCCGGTGGCGCGTTGGCGAGCCTGGTCGTACCGCTGCTGGCCGGGCCGGTCGCGGCCGGTGACCGGCGCGCGGTGTCCGCCACCACCGGGGCCCTGCTCACCTGGACGGTCACCCTGCTGGTGCCGCTGGCCGTCCTGGTCGCGGTGGCGGCCAACCCGATCGTGTCGCTGCTCAGCGAGGGGCGCTCCGAGGCCGAGTTGGCGGCCGGGGCGCGGATGCTGCGGGTCTTCGCCCCGCAGCTGCCGCTCTACGGCGTCGGCATCGTGCTCACCGGGGTGCTCCAAGCGCACCGCCGCTTCGCCTGGCCGGTGATCGCGCCGCTGCTGTCCAGCCTCACCGTGATCGTGGTGTACCTCGCCTTCGCCGGAACCGAGGGACGAAGCGTCGGCGTGGCGCAGGTGAGCGGTGGAGGCGAGCTGCTCCTGTCGGCCGGCACCACGCTGGGCGTCGTGGTGCTGTCGCTGTCCCTGCTGATCCCGCTGCGCCGGTTGCGCCTGCGGCCACGCCCCGGGTACGCGTTCCCGCCCGACGCCCGGGCGCGGGTGGGCGCGCTGGCGATGGCCGGGGCGGTCACCGTCACCGCGCAGCAGCTCGCGCTGCTGGTGCTGCTCAACCGCGTCTCCGGCGGCCCGACCGGTTCGCCGCAGGTGTTCAACCTGGCCCAGACCATGTACCTGCTGCCCTGGGCGGTGCTGGCGGTCCCCCTCGCGGTGGCGGCGTACCCGACGCTGGCGACCGCCGCCGCGGCGGGGCGGGACGAGGAGTACCAGCGCACGCTCTCCTCGACCGTGCGTGGGGTGCTGCTGTTCAGCTGCCTCGGCGCGGCGGCACTGGTCGGCACGGCCGCGCCGGTCGCCGCGTTCTTCTACCCGGGCGACCCGGGTTCCACCGCCGCGGCCATCGTCGGCTTCGCCCCCGGGCTGCTCGGCTACGGCCTCTTCGCGGTGCTCTCCCGCGCCCTCTACGCACGTGGCGACACCCGCCCGGCGACCTTCGCGATCACCGCCGGCTGGCTGGCCGTGCCGGTGGTGGCGGTGCCGCTGGCGGTCCTCCTGCCGGTGACGGACCGGGTGCTCGCGGTCGCCCTGGCCAACTCGGCCGGGATGGTGCTGCTCGGCGGGCTGCTGCTCGTCGCGGTGTGGCGCTCGGCAGGGCGTCCCGCGCTCGCCGGAGCGGGCCGGGCAGGCGCCGCCGGACTGCTCGCCGGCGCCCTGGCCGCGCTCGCCGGAACGGCCCTCGCCCGCTGGCTCGACGCGGCCGCCGGCGGCACCCCGACGACACCGGGCGCACTCGTGCAGGGCATGCTGTCCGGAGCCCTGGTCGGCGTCGTGTTCCTCGCCGTCGTCTGGCTGGTCGACCGGCGGGACGTGTCGCCGCTGCTCGCCGGGGTGCTCCGGCGGCTGGGCAGGGCGGGCCGGCGTGGGCCGGCGGCCCCCGCCGATGGGACGGGCGAGGGCGACATCCCCCCGGAACGGGGTGGCGGGAAGGAGACGGTGTCCCGGTGAGCGGGTGCAGGACGGGTGACCGGCCGACGACTACCGACGAACGGGGGTGGTCGCGGTGACGCAGCCGGCACCGTTTCCCGGCTGGCGCGGCACGGTGGCCCTGCTGCTCGCCTCCAGCACCGGCGGCGTCGGGCAGCACGTCCGCTCGCTGGCCGAAGGGCTGACCGCCGCGGGCGCCTCCGTGCTGGTCTGCGGCCCCGCTGCGACGCAGGAGCAGTTCGACTTCACGGGCGTCGGCGCCCGGTTCCTGCCGGTGGAGATCCCGGCCAGCCCGACCCCGGCCGACGCCCGCGCGGTCACCGCGCTGCGCCGGGCCCTCGCCGCCGAACCGGTCGACGTGCTGCACGCCCACGGCCTGCGCGCCGGGCTCGTCGCCGTGCTCGCCCGGCCCGCCGCCCCGCTCGTGGTCACCTGGCACAACGCGGTGCTCGCCGGCGGCCTGCGCGGAGGCGTGTCGCGCCTCGTCGAGCGGGTCGTCGCCCGGGGCGCCCGGGTGGCGCTCGGCGCCTCCACCGACCTGGTCGAGCGGGCCACCGCGCTGGGCGCGGCGGACGCCCGGCTCGCCCCGGTCGCCGCGCCGGCACTGCCCGTGCCGCGCCGCCGCCGGGCCGCCGTCCGCGCCGAGTTCGGCGTCGGCCAGGACCGGCCGCTGATCCTCTCCGTGGGCCGGCTGCACCCGCAGAAGCGGTACGACGTGCTGATCGACGCCGCCGCCCGGTGGCGTACCCGGACACCGGCGCCGGTCGTGGTGATCGCCGGCAGTGGCCCCGCCTACCTGCCGCTGGCCGCCCGGATCTCCGCCGCCCGGGCCCCGGTGACCCTGCTCGGGCACCGCACCGACGTGGCCGACCTGCTGGCCGGGGCCGACCTGGCGCTGGTGACCAGCGACTGGGAGGCCCGTCAGCTCTTCGCGCAGGAGGCGATGCGGGCCGGCGTACCACTGGTGGCGACGGCGGTCGGCGGCCTGCCGGAGCTGGTCGGCGACGCCGCGGTGCTGGTGCCGCCGGCGGACGTGGACGCCGTCGACGCGGCCGTGCGCGCCCTGCTCGACGACGAGGCCGGGCGGGCCGAGCTGGGGCGGCGCGGCGCCGCCCGGGCCGCCTCCTGGCCCACCGAGGCGGACACCCTGGCCCAGCTGGCGGCGCTCTACGCCGAGCTGGCCCCGCACGGCGCCGGACCGGCCGCCCCCGGCGCCGACGCCCCGTCGACGGGACGCCGGTGATGCGGCGCAGAATCGCCCCGATCCTGCTGACCCTGGTCGTGGTGGCGCTGGGCATCACCGCGCTGACCGCACGCCCCGATCGGGCGGCGTCGCCCGGACGCACCGCCGACTTCGTGGTGCTGGTCGGGGTCGCCGGGCTGCGCTGGGAGGACGTCGACCCGCAGACCACGCCGACGTTGTGGCGGATGGCCCAGGAGGGCTCGATCGGCTCCCTGTCGGTCCGTTCCGCGCACCGCCCGACCTGCCCGGTGGACGGTTGGCTGACCCTCGGCGCCGGCAGCTACGCCGCCTGGAACGGCAGCCGGCAGGCCGAGGGCTGTCCACCGGCCCAGGTGACGGTCGAGCAGCCCGACGGCATCGGCGCGAACCTGCCCGACCAGGAGAGCGTCGTCCTGCACAACCAGGAGCGGCTGCCCTGGGGCACGGTGCCCGGCGCGCTGGCGGAGTCGGTGCGCTGCTCGGTGGCGGTCGGGCCCGGCGCGGCCGTGGCCGCCGCCCGACCGTTCGGCCGTGTCGACCGGTACGCGCCGGCGCTCCCGGCGGACCCGGCGGCCCTGCTCGGCTCCTGCGTGCTGAGCATCGTCGACCTCGGCACGGTCACCGGCGAGGACCCGGCGGCCCGGGCCGCGGTCGCGAGGGAGGCGGACGCCCGCCTGGCCCGGGTGCTGGCCGCCCGGCCGCCCCGCTCGCTGGTGCTCGTCGCCGGGGTCTCCGACACCGACGCCCCGTCCCGGCTGCACGTCGCCGTCGCCGACGGGCCGGGCTGGGAAGGCGGGTGGCTCACCTCGGCCAGCACCGGCCGTGAGGGCTACCTGCAACTGGTCGACCTCGCGCCGACCGCGCTCACCGCGCTGGGCCGGCCGTTGCCCGAACGGCTCTTCCTCGGCCGACCCGCCGAGTCGGTCGGTGGACGGCCGGCGGACCTCGCCGCCGCGATCGCCGCGCCGGCGGACGCCGACCGGGAGGCGGCCGCCCAGCGCCGGGTGGCCGACTGGTTCTTCACGCTGCTGGCCGGCGCCCAGGTGCTGCTGGCCGTGGCGGTGCTGCCGCTGCTGCGCCGGGCCCGCCGGCACGCCGGCCCGTACGGCCCGGAGCCGGTCTCGCGGCGGGTGGTGGCGGTCGTGGAGCTGCTGCTGGTCGCGGCGGCCCTCGCCGTCCCGGCTGCGCTGCTGGCCGACGCCGTGCCCTGGTGGCGCGGGGACCACGCGGGCGTCTACTTCGCCGGGGTGACCGTGCTGCTGCTGGTCGCCGGGACCGCCGTGGTGCGGTTCGCGCCCGGGCACGCGAGCACGCTCGGTCCGCTCGGTGCGGTGGCCGGCCTGACCACGCTGGCCGTGGGGCTGGACGTGCTCACCGGCGCCCGCCTCCAGCTCAACGGGGTGGTCGGCTACTCCGCGCTGGAGGGCGGTCGGTACGCCGGGCTGGGCACCGTCGGGCTCGGGGTGTTCCTGGCCGGGTCCCTGCTGAGCGCGGGATGGCTGGCCCAGCGGGTGCGCCGGTCCTGGCGGCCGCCCGTGATGGTGGCCGTCGGCGGCGCCGCCGTGCTGGTCGTCGGCAGCCCGTACCTGGGGGCCGACCCGATCGGCGCGATCGCGCTGACCGCCGGGCTGAGCGTCGCCGCGGCGATCAGCGCCGGCGGCTGGCTGACGATCAGCAGGCTCGCCTGGGCCACCATGGCCGGGCTCGCGCTGACGATCGGCTTCGCGGTGCTCGACCTGCGCCGGCCCGCCGCCGAGCGGGGCAGCCTCGGCCGGTTCCTGGCCGCCGTCGGTGACGGCACCGGCGGGCTCACCGTGCACCGCTCCAGCACGGCCAACTTCGAGACCCTGGTCAACAGCCCGCTGACGGTGCTGGCCCTGGTCGGCGCCCTGCTGGTCTGGTTCGCCCTGCTCCAGCCGTGGGGCGGGCTGATGCGGCTCTTCGGCATCTACCCGGCGATGCGGGCGGCGATGGCCGGCACCGCCGTCGCCGCGGTGATCGGCGGGGTGCTGGGCGGCGACGCCCTGGACGTGGCCGGCGCGGCCGCCGCCCTGGTGGTGCCGATGGCGGCGCTGGCCGCGCTGCGGGTGCTCGACCACTCCACCGACCGCACGCTGCCCGACGCGGGCCGCCCGCGCGACGAGGGGCCCGGCGGTACGGGCGACGGCTCGGGCGGGGACAGCGGCGGGGGACCGGACGACGCCGGCCCGGACCGGCCGGCACCGACCGGCGCGGGGCCGGGCGCCGCCCGTACCCCCGATCCGGGTGCGGGACCGGCCACGGCGGCGGCGCCCCCGGCTCCGCGCGCCCCGGGCCCGGCGACCGGGGCGGCCGGGCCGACGGCCGGAACCGGCGCGGGGGAGCGCGCGCCGGCCGGCCTGGCATCGACCGAGGTCACCGCCGGCTGAGGCGCGGGCGGGACGTCCCGCAGCCCGCTCCGGGTGCGCCCGGCGGGTGGGCCGGGAGAGGTGTTACCGTGGAATCCCGTGGATCGCGTGATCACTTGGCTGATCGGCACGGCGGTCTGCACGACCGCGACGGACGACACGGGAGCAGGCCTTGGCCCCTTCAGCACGGACGACCAGGCACATTTTCGTCACCGGGGGAGTCGCCTCCTCGCTGGGTAAGGGCCTCACCGCCTCCAGCCTCGGCAACCTGCTCACCGCGCGCGGCCTGCGCGTGGTCATGCAGAAGCTCGACCCCTACCTCAACGTCGACCCGGGGACGATGAACCCGTTCCAGCACGGCGAGGTCTTCGTCACCGAGGACGGCGCCGAGACCGACCTCGACGTCGGGCACTACGAGCGGTTCCTGGACCGGGCGCTCTCCGGCAAGGCGAACGTCACCACCGGCCAGATCTACTCGGAGGTGATCGCCAAGGAGCGGCGCGGCGAGTACCTGGGCGACACCGTCCAGGTCATCCCGCACATCACCAACGAGATCAAGTCGCGGATCCTGGCGATGGCCGATCCGGACGACGACGGCCAGGTGCCGGACGTGGTGATCACCGAGGTCGGCGGCACCGTCGGCGACATCGAGTCGCTGCCGTTCCTGGAGTCGATCCGCCAGGTCCGCCACGACCTGGGCCGGGACAACTGCTTCTACCTGCACGTCTCGCTGGTGCCGTACCTGGCGCCGTCGGGCGAGCTGAAGACGAAGCCGACCCAGCACTCGGTGGCCCAGCTGCGCAGCATCGGCATCCAGCCCGACGCGCTGGTGCTGCGCTGCGACCGGGAGATCCCCGACAAGGTCAAGCAGAAGCTGTCGCTCTACTGCGACGTCGACCGCGAGGCCGTCACCGCCGCCCCGGACGCGCCGAGCATCTACGACATCCCGAAGGTGCTGCACCGCGAGGGCCTCGACGCGTACGTGGTGCGCCGGCTCGGCCTCTCCTTCCGCGACGTCGACTGGGCCAGCTGGGACGACCTGCTGGACCGGGTGCACCAGCCCCGGCACACCGTCACCGTCGCCGTGGTCGGCAAGTACGTCGACCTGCCCGACGCGTACCTGTCGGTAAGCGAGGCGATCCGGGCCGCCGGCTTCGGCCACCGGTCCCGGGTGCAGCTGCGCTGGGTGCCCAGCGACGAGTGCGTCACCCCGTCCGGCGCGGCGGCCGCCCTGGCCGGCGTCGACGGCATCGTCATCCCCGGCGGCTTCGGGGTGCGCGGCATCGAGGGCAAGATCGGCACCGCCCGGTACGCCCGGGAGAACGGCATCCCGCTGCTCGGCCTCTGCCTCGGCCTGCAGTGCATGACCATCGACGTGGCCCGGCACCTGGCCGGCCTGGAGGGTGCCAACTCGCTGGAGTTCGACGAGGAGGCCGCGCACCCGGTCATCGCCACCATGGCCGACCAGGAGGACATCGTGGCCGGCAGGGGCGACCTGGGCGGCACCATGCGGCTGGGCGCGTACCCGGCGGCGCTCGCCGAGGGCTCGCTGGTCGCCGAGGCGTACGGCAGCACCGAGGTCAGCGAGCGGCACCGGCACCGGTACGAGGTGAACAACGCCTACCGCGACGCGCTGACCAGGGCGGGCCTGCACATCTCCGGCACCTCGCCCGACGGGCGGCTTGTCGAGTTCATCGAGCTGGACCGGGACCTGCACCCGTTCTTCGTGGCCACCCAGGCGCACCCGGAGCTGAAGAGCCGGCCGACCCGGCCGCACCCGCTGTTCGCCTCCTTCGTGAAGGCAGCGGTGGCCTACTCGGAGGCCGACCAGCTCCCCGTCGACCTGGAGGCCGCCGAGAGCGCGGCGGCGAAGAACGCCGCCCGCAACGGCGGCGCCGCCGCGAAGGCGACGTCGGCCTCGTGAGCGAGCGTAGCGAGCGAACCACCGCGCACCGCAGCGCGGCGCCTCACGCCGCTGGCACGCGAAGCGGGGCGGCGGCGTGAGCGAGCGGGGCAGCGGGCACGACAGCGGCGTGAGCGCCGTCGAGCACCGCTACGAGGTGCGCTCGCGCACCGAGCGCTACCGGGGCCGGATCTTCGACGTGGTCAGCGAGGAGGTGACCATGCCGGGCGGCGGGACGGGCGTCCGCGACTTCGTCCGGCACGTCGGCGCGGTCGCCGTGGTGGCGCTCGACTCCGCCGGCCAGGTGGTGCTGATCCGCCAGTACCGGCACCCGGTGGGGCGGCACCTGTGGGAGCTGCCGGCCGGGCTGACCGACGTCTCCGGCGAGGACCTGGCCGCCGCCGCGGTCCGGGAACTGGCCGAGGAGGTCGACCTCACCGCCGGGCGCATCGACGTCCTGGTGGACCTGCACAGCTCGCCGGGCTTCACCAACGAGCTGGTCCGGGTCTTCCTGGCCCGGGACCTGGCCGACGTGCCGGCGGAGCAGCGGCACGAGCGTCGCGAGGAGGAGGCCGACCTCCAGGTCGTCCGCATCGACCTGGACGAGGCGGTCCGCATGGTCCTCGCGGGCGAGATCACCAACGCCTCCTGCGTGACCGGGCTGCTCGCCGCCGCCCGGGCCCGCGACACCGGTTGGTCGGCGCTGCGCCGGGCCGACGCGCCCCTGCCGGGCTGAGTCGGGAAGAACGTGAAGGGGCCGTGCGGTACGTCCGCACGGCCCCTTTCGTCGTTCCGGGTCGGTCAGTCGCGCAGCGGCCGGCCCTGCCCGTCGACGCCACCGTTGATCAGGATCAGGACACCGTCGACGAGGCCCCAGATGCCGCCGATGCCGCACGTCACGAGGGACACGATGAGCTGGATGACGCCGGTCTTGGTGTCGCCCATGTAGAAGCGGCCGACGCCGAAGGTGCCCAGCACGATCTGCAGGACGCCGGCGACGACCTTGCTCTTGTCGGAGACACCCGACGGGTACCCGGGCTGGTTGGGGTAGCCGGGCTGGTAAGGAGGTGTGGTCATGAGGCGACACCCTAGTGATCCACTGCTCTCCTGTCCGCAGCGGTACCCGAAGAGTGGGACGATAATGGATGAACACTGTCCTGACGGCTGAGGTGCGGGTCCCACCGCCGGCCCGGTTCACGCCTGACACATCGTCAGCGGGTGCGGGCACCGGATGTCACTGTGCTGCCTCATCGGGGGCGGCGACGCGCCTAGACTGCCGCCGGCGGGACCGGTGGACCGCGGCGGCAAAGGGGCCGTCGTGGCACCGCGCAGTCGGGGGAGCGCAGCCCCGAAGAGAGGTGTCTGCATCGTGAAGGTCGGAATCCCCCGCGAGGTCAAGAACCACGAGTACCGCGTGGCGATCACGCCGGCGGGCGTCAACGAGTTCGTCCGCAGCGGTCACCAGGTCTTCGTCGAGTCCGGCGCCGGCGTCGGGTCCAGCATCGGCGACGACGAGTTCGCCGCCGCCGGTGCCAAGATCCTGGCCACCGCCGACGAGGTGTGGGAGACCGCCGAGCTGGTGCTCAAGGTCAAGGAGCCGATCGCCGAGGAGTACCACCGGATGCGCGAGGGGCAGGTGCTCTTCACCTACCTGCACCTGGCCGCCTCGAAGGCGTGCACCGACGCGCTGGTCGACCGCAAGGTCACCGGCATCGCGTACGAGACCGTCGAGCTGCCCGACCGGTCGCTGCCGCTGCTCGCCCCGATGTCCGAGGTGGCCGGTCGCCTCGCCCCGCAGGTGGGCGCCTACCACCTCCAGCGGCAGGGCGGCGGGCGCGGCATCCTGATGGGCGGCGTCTCCGGCGTGTACGCCGCGAAGACGGTGGTCATCGGCGCCGGCGTCTCCGGCATGAACGCCGCCGCGATCGCGCTCGGCCTGCAGGCCGAGGTGCTGCTGCTGGACAAGAACGTCGCCCGGCTGCGCCAGGCCGACGCCATCTACCGGGGCCACCTGCAGACGGTCGCCTCCAACGCGTACGAGATCGAGCGGGCCGTGCTGGACGCGGACCTCGTCATCGGCGCGGTGCTGGTGCCCGGCGCGAAGGCCCCGACCCTGATCTCCAACGAGCTGGTCTCCCGGATGAAGCCGGGCAGCGTGCTCGTCGACATCTCCATCGACCAGGGTGGCTGCTTCGAGGATTCGCGTCCCACCACGCACGCCGAGCCGACCTACCAGGTGCACGACTCGATCTTCTACTGCGTGGCGAACATGCCGGGCGCGGTGCCGCACACCAGCACCTACGCGCTGACCAACGTCACCCTGCCGTACGCGCTGGAGCTGGCCAACCACGGCTGGCGCGAGGCGCTGCGTCGCGACCCGGCGCTGGCGCTGGGCCTGAACACCCACGACGGGCAGGTCACCTACGGCCCGGTCGCCGAGGCGCACGGCATGGCGCCCCTCGCGCTGGCCGACGCGCTGGCCTGAGAGGTGGCGGGCTGACCGGCACACCGGACGGGGCCGGCGCGGGCGTGGAGCCCGCGCCGGCCCTGCGTCGTGCCGTCCGCGGCTACCTCGACCACCTCACCGTCGAACGGGGACTGTCGGCGAACACGCTCGCGTCGTACCGGCGGGACCTGGAGCGCTACCTGGCCACCCTGGCGGCGGCCGGCGTGCCGGACCTGGCCGCCGTCGGCCCCGGGCAGGTCGAGGCGCACCTGGCCCGGCTGCGCGCCGGCGACGGGGAGCATCCGCCGCTCGCGGTCGCCTCCGCCGCGCGGGCGGCCAGCGCGGTACGCGGGCTGCACCGCTTCGCGCTGCGCGAGGGGCTGGCCGGCGCCGACCCGAGCCGGGACGTCCGCCCGCCCACGCCGCCGCGCCGGCTGCCCCGCGCGCTGCCGGCCGACGCCGTGGTGCGGCTGCTGGAGACCGCCGGGTCGCTGACCGCCGCCGGCGACCAGGCGCCGCTCGCGCTGCGCGACCGGGCGCTGCTGGAGTTCCTGTACGGCACCGGGGCGCGGATCTCCGAGGCGGCCGGCGCCGCCGTGGACGACCTGGACGTGGACGAGGGCACCGTGCTGCTGCGCGGCAAGGGTGGTCGCACCCGGCTCGTCCCGGTCGGGGGGTACGCCGTCGAGGCGGTGCGGGCCTGGCTGGTGCGGGCCCGCCCCGGGCTCGCCGCCGCCGGCCGGGGCACCCCGGCGGTCTTCCTCAACGCCCGCGGCGGCGCGTTGACCCGGCAGGGCGCGTGGACCATCCTGCGTCGCGCCGCCCAGCGGGCCGGGCTGCCGGTGGACGGCCCGGATGCGGTCTCCCCGCACACCCTGCGCCACTCCTACGCCACCCACCTGCTCGACGGCGGCGCGGACGTACGGGTGGTGCAGGAGCTGCTCGGCCACGCCTCGGTGACCACCACCCAGGTCTACACCCTGGTCACGGTCGAGCGGCTGCGCGAGGTGTACGCCACCGCCCATCCCCGGGCGCGGGGCTGACCCACCCGGCTCCAACCCCGCCCGGCTCTGGCCCCGGCCCCGGCCCCGCCCGGCCCCGCCCGGCCCCGGCCCCGCCCGGCCCCGCCCGGCCCCGCCCGGCCCCGCCCGGCCCCGCCCGGCTCGGCCCCCGGCTCGGCCCTCGGCCCCCGGCTCGGCCCTCGGCCCCGGCTCCGGCCGCCGCTCGGCCCCGGCCCAGGCGCGGGACCGACCGCCGGGCGGCCCGCCAGGGGTGACCGCCGCCGGCCGGCAGGGGCGGCGCGACGGTGTCCGGGGCGGCGCGCGCAGGACGCCGCCGGTGGCTGGCCTGGTCGGCGGGGCGGCGACACGCCGAGCGGGTGCGACCGGGCCGCCGGGCGGTGGCGTACAGTCGGCATCGGCGCGGACCTCCTGGGGCGATGGTGATGCAGACCGGGGTGCGCAGCGGCGCCGCGAAGGACGTCGGACGGCTCCGACGCCGGGTGGTCGTCGGGAGGGGGCAACGAGCACATGGCTGGCAACGGTGACCGTGCCGAGACCTGGACGTCGGAGCTCCGCGAGCAGCAGGCCACGCTCGGGGCGGATCTCGGTCCGGCGGATCCGGCGGCATACACGATGCGTAAGCCGATTCCCGAGCCGATGCCGACCGACCGGCACGGCCCGGCCCGGATCATCGCGATGGCCAACCAGAAGGGTGGTGTGGGCAAGACCACCACGACCATCAACCTGGGCGCCGCGCTGGCCGAGTACGGCCGCAAGGTGCTGCTCGTCGACTTCGACCCGCAGGGCGCCCTCTCGGTCGGGCTGGGGGTCAACCCGCACAACCTCGACCTGTCGGTCTACAACCTGCTCATGCAGGACGACGTCACCGCCGAGGACGTCCTGATCAAGACCGACGTGGCGGGGCTGCACCTGCTGCCGGCCAACATCGACCTCTCCGCGGCCGAGATCCAGCTGGTCAACGAGGTCGCCCGGGAGATGGCCCTGGCCCGCGTGCTCCGGTCGGTCCGCAAGGAGTACGACTACATCCTGATCGACTGCCAGCCCTCGCTGGGCCTGCTGGCGATCAACGCGCTGACCGTGGCGCACGGCGTGCTCATCCCGCTGGAGTGCGAGTTCTTCAGCCTGCGCGGGGTGGCCCTGCTGCTGGACACCATCGACAAGGTGCGTGAGCGGCTCAACTTCGACCTGGAGCTCGAGGGCATCCTCGCCACCATGTACGACAGTCGCACCACCCATTGCCGGCAGGTGCTCCAGCGGGTGGTGGAGGCCTTCGGCGACAAGGTCTACCAGACGGTGATCACCAAGACCGTCAAGTTCCCCGAGTCCACCGTCGCCGGCGCCCCGATCACCACGCTCGACCCGGCCTCGTCCGGCGCCCGCAACTACCGCCAACTGGCCCGCGAGGTGATCGCCGCCCAGGCCGAGCGGTAGGCCGGCGTGCACCTTCGCGCCGAGCCGGCCGGGGCGTGGACTACGGTCTTCCGGTGACCGCGCCACCCCTCGACCCTCCGACGACGCCGGAGCAGCCGCCCGTACGGGCCGCCGAGGCCGTCGCCGAGGTGCCGACGGATCCGGCCGGCGTGCCCGAGGCGGCGGTGGAGAGCGGCGGGTTCACCGTCCGGCTGGCGAACTTCACCGGCCCGTTCGACCTGCTGCTCCAGTTGATCGGCAAGCACAAGCTCGACGTGACCGAGGTGGCGCTGCACCGGGTCACCGACGAGTTCATCGCCTACATCCGCGCCATGGGCGACCAGTGGGACCTGGACGAGGCCAGCGAGTTCCTGCTCATCGCCGCGACGCTGCTCGACCTGAAGGCGGCCCGGCTGCTGCCCGCCGCCGAGGTCGAGGACGAGGAGGACCTCGCGCTGCTGGAGGCGCGGGACCTGCTCTTCGCCCGGCTGTTGCAGTACAAGGCGTACAAGGAGGCGGCGGCGCACATCGCCGCGCTGGAGGAGGTCGGCGGCCGGCGCTACCCCCGCGCGGTCACCCTGGAGGCCCGGTACGCCGACGCGCTGCCCGACCTGGTGCTCGGCATCGGCCCGGAGCGGCTGCTGAAGCTGGCGATCAGGGCGATGACGCCGAAGCCGGTGCCCGAGGTCTCCATCGCCCACGTGCACATGGTCCGGGTCAGCGTCCGGGAGCACGCGGGCATCCTCACCGAGCGGCTGCGCCGGGTCGGCACGGCCACCTTCTCGCTGCTCTGCGCCGACTGCGAGGCCACCCTGGAGGTGGTGGCCCGGTTCCTGGCCCTGCTGGAGCTCTACCGGGAGGGCCTGGTCGCCTTCGTCCAGGAGCAGGCCCTGGAGGAGTTGACCGTACGCTGGACCGGTCCCGCCGACGGCGGCCCCGACCTGCACGTCGACGAGTACGCCGGCACCCCGCCCGAGCCGGCCCCGACGTCGCCCGAGCCAGCCCCGGCGTTGCCCGAGCCGGCGGGCTCCGGTCCGTTGCCGGCGGCGTCGGCCGAGCGGCGGCCGGTGCCGGACGGCACGGCGGACGAGAGCGGCTCAGGCACGGTCACAGGTGCACTGGCGGCCGACACCGCATCGGCGGCGGACGCCGGTTCGGCCGTGGTCGACGCCGGAGCGGTGCCGGGGGACGCCGGTTCGGTGGCCGACGCCGGATCGCCGCCGGATGCGACGGCGGAAACCGGATTGGTGGCCGACAACGAATTGGCGCCGGGCGCGACGGTGGACACCGGATTGATGGTCGACAGCGGAGCGGCGCCGGGTTCGGTGGCCGACGCCGGATCGGCAGAGGCCGACAGCGGAGCGGCGTCGGGTGCGGCGGTGGTGGAGAGCGGGACGTCGCCGGGTGTGGCGGCGGACGGGAGCGGGGCGGCGACGCCGGAGGAGCGAGCGGGATGAGCAACGACGAACGTCGGGACTCCCTGGCCGACCAGGCCGCCGCCTGGGTGCCGCCCTGGCAGCGCCCCACGGCCCCTGCCGCGGCCCCCGAAGCCGGAGATCTTGGCACTTCCGCGCCCCCGGAGGGGCCCGAACCTACCAAGATCTCCGAGGACTCCGACGCCGCACGGGAGGCGGGTGCGGGGGCGGGCTTCGAGGATTCCGACGCCGCGCCCGGAGCGGAGGCTGGCTCGGGCGCGGCGACCGTGAACGGGGACCAGCCCGGGGAGCGGGCAGGGACTGAGGAGCCGGCACCGGCGGCAGGGCTTGAAGCACCGGCACCGGCGGCAGGGCCTGAAGCGGCGGCACCGGCGGCTGCGCCCGAGGAACCGGCATCGGCGGTCGGGTCGGCAGGGTCGGCCGGGAAAAGCGGGACCGTGGTCGGGCCGGCGGGAAGTGGAGCGGCAGGGGAGAGCGGGGCTGCGGTCGGGTCGGCGGGGAGGGGGCCGGCGGGGGGCGTACCCGCGAAGGGGCCGGCGGGGCGGCGGCGGGCGGTGCCCGAGCCTGCGCCGGAACTCGACGACGCGGAGCTGCGGGGGGCGCTGGAGGCGATCCTGCTGGTGGTGGACGAGCCGGTCAGCGAGTTGGTCCTCGCCCAGGTGCTGGAGCAGCCCGCCGAGCGGATCGGGCCGGCGCTGGACGAGATCGCCGCGGGCTACACGGCCGCCGGGCACGGCTTCGAGCTGCGCCGGGCCGCGGGTGGCTGGCGTCTCTACACCCGCCCGGAATACGCCACCTACGTGGAACGGTTCGTACTGGACGGGCAGTCCGTGCGGCTGACCCAGGCGGCGCTGGAGACACTGGCCGTGGTCGCCTACAAGCAGCCAGTGACCCGGTCGCGGATCTCGGCCATCCGGGGTGTCAACTGTGACGGGGTGATCCGTACCCTGGTCTCCCGCGGGTTGGTCGAGGAGTGCGGCACCGAACCGGACAGCGGGGCGTTCCTCTACCGGACCACCACGATGTTCCTGGAGAAGCTCGGGCTGAACAGCGTCGACGACCTCCCGCCGCTGGCCCCGTTCCTTCCCGACGACGTAGAAGAGCTTGCCGATGCCACGCGATGACCGCACGCCCCGCCCCGACGCGCCCGCCTTCGAGGGGGCCGAGCGCCTGCAGAAGGTGCTGGCCGCCGCCGGCGTGGGTTCCCGGCGCGCCTGCGAGGACCTGATCTTCCGTCGCCGGGTCACCGTCGACGGCCGGGTCGCCCAGCTCGGCGACAAGGTCGACCCCGCCACCGCCGTGATCCACGTCGACGGCGAGCGCCTCGTCGCCGACACCCGACTGGTCTACCTGGCCATGAACAAGCCCCGCGGGGTCGTCTCCACGATGGCCGACGAGAAGGGCCGCACGGCGCTCGCCGACTTCCTCGGCAACCGGGTGGAGCAGCGGGTCTACCACGTCGGGCGGCTCGACGCCGACAGCGAGGGCCTGCTGCTGCTCACCAACGACGGCACCCTCGCCCACAAGCTGATGCACCCGTCGTACGGGGTGCAGAAGACGTACCTCTGCGAGGTGTCCGGGCCGATCCCGCGCAACCTCGGCAAGCGGCTGATGGCCGGCGTGGAACTCGAGGACGGGCCGGCGAAGGTCGACTCCTTCCGGGTGGTGGACACGCTGGGACGGACCGCCCAGGTGGAGCTGAGCCTGCACGAGGGACGCAAGCACATCGTCCGCCGGCTGCTCGGCGAGGCGGGCCATCCGGTGAGCCGGCTGGTGCGTACCGCGATCGGGCCGATCCGGTTGGGCGACCTGCGCGCGGGGCGGACGCGGCGGCTGACCAACGCGGAGGTCGCCGCCCTGTTCAAGGCCGTGGGTGACTGACCCCCGAGTTCGGGGTACGGCTGCCGGTAGGCTCCCTGGCGGCCCGGCGCGGGCGGCGCCCACCGGGCGGCGCGACGCCGGGCATCATTGAGAACGTTTGGACAACCGCTCGCGACACATCCGGTGTTTCGTGAGGTACGGGCTGAGGAGGACGACGGTGGAGGAAAACGAACGGGCCGGGCGATGTGTGGTCGCTGTGGACGGACCGTCCGGTTCGGGTAAGTCCACCGTCTCCCGGCGGCTCGCCGTCGGCCTCGGTGCCCGCTATCTCGACACCGGCGCCATGTACCGCGCCATCACCTGGGCGGTGCTGCGCTCGGGGGTCGACCTGACCGATGCCGAGTCGGTGGCCAAGGTCGCCGGCGAGGTGGACCTGCGCATCGGCACCGACCCGCAGGGGTACGGCGTGACCGCCGACGGCGTGAACGTCGACGCCGAGATCCGCGGGCCGGAGGTGACCGGGGCGGTCTCCGCCGTGGCCGCCGTGCCGGCGGTGCGCGCGCTGCTGGTCACCCGGCAGCAGGAGATGATCACCAATGCCGGTCGGATCGTGGTCGAGGGCCGCGACATCGGGTCCGTGGTGGCCCCGGACGCCGACCTGAAGGTCTACCTCACCGCCTCCGAGGCGGCCCGGGCCGCCCGACGCAGCGCCGAGGACGCCACCGACGTGGCGGCGACGGCGGCCGACCTGGCCCGGCGGGACCGGCTCGACTCGACGCGCAAGGCCGACCCGCTGACCCAGGCCGCCGACGCCGTGGTGCTGGACACCACCGAGTTGGGCATCGACGAGGTCGTCGGGCGCCTGCGCGGCCTGCTGACCGATCGGGGAGTGGCATGACCGACACCGACGGGTGGATCGAGCTGCGGGAACCGGACGTCGACACCGAGGAGCCGACCGGCCCGCAGCCGGTCGTGGCCGTGGTCGGCCGCCCCAACGTGGGCAAGTCGACACTGGTCAACCGGATCATCGGCCGCCGTCAGGCGGTCGTCGAGGACGTCCCCGGGGTCACCCGGGACCGCGTCCCGTACGACGCGCAGTGGGCCGGCCGGCAGTTCACCGTGGTGGACACCGGCGGCTGGGAGCCCGACGCCAAGGACCGGGCCGCCGCGATCGCCGCGCAGGCCGAGACGGCGGTCGTCACGGCCGACGTGGTGCTGTTCGTGGTCGACGCGATGGTCGGCTCGACGGACGTGGACGAGGCGGCCGTACGGATGCTGCGCCGCAGCGCCAAGCCGGTGATCCTGGTCGCGAACAAGGCCGACAACACCGCCATCGAGATGGAGGCCACCTCGCTGTGGTCGCTGGGCCTGGGTGAGCCGTACCCGGTGTCGGCGCTGCACGGACGTGGTTCCGGCGACCTGCTCGACGCCATCATGGCCGCGCTGCCGGAGGCCCCGAAGATCGTCGAGAACCGCCCGCGCGGCCCGCGCCGGGTGGCCCTCGTCGGCCGGCCGAACGTCGGCAAGTCCAGCCTGCTCAACCGCTTCTCGGGCGAGGAGCGGGCGGTCGTCGACTCGGTCGCCGGCACCACTGTGGACCCGGTCGACAGCCTGGTCGAGATCGGCGGGGAGACCTGGCAGCTCGTCGACACGGCGGGCCTGCGCAAGCGGGTCGGCAAGGCCAGCGGCACCGAGTACTACGCCAGCCTGCGGACCGCCGGGGCGATCGAGGCCGCCGAGGTCGCCGTGGTGCTGCTGGACTCCAGCGAGCCCATCAGCGAGCAGGACCAGCGGATCCTGTCCATGGTCACCGAGGCCGGCCGGGCGCTGGTGATCGCCTTCAACAAGTGGGACCTGGTCGACGCCGACCGCCGGTACTACCTGGACAAGGAGATCGAGCGCGAGTTGCGCCGCATCCCGTGGGCGATCCGGCTCAACCTGTCGGCGCAGACCGGCCGGGCGGTCGACAAGCTCGCACCGGCGCTGCGCAAGGCCCTGGCCAGCTGGGAGACCCGCGTACCGACCGCGCAGCTCAACTCGTGGCTGACCGCGCTGGTGCAGGCGACCCCGCACCCGGTGCGGGGCGGGCGGGCGCCGAAGATCCTCTTCGCCACCCAGGCGGGCGTGGCGCCGCCGCGCTTCGTGCTGTTCACCACGGCCCCGCTGGACGCCGGCTACCAGCGGTTCGTCGAGCGCAAGCTGCGCGAGGAGTTCGGCTACGAGGGCAGCCCGATCGAGATCTCCGTACGCCCCCGCAAGAAGCTCGGCCCCGGCGGCCGGGGCAAGGCGCACGGCTGACCCGACCGATCGGAAGCCGGGTGGGAGCACGCTCCCACCCGGCTTTTCCGCTGCCCATCAACTTCCCTATCCTCCTAGGACGCTGTAGGGGATGTGCGCGGGACGACGCGTTCCGGCACGGGAGGGGGCAGTGCGGACGGCGTGAAGATCCTGCGCTAAGCTGTACCGGCTGTCGCGGGGAGATCCGCGCGGGGGCATCGGGACGTGGCGCAGCTTGGTAGCGCACTTGACTGGGGGTCAAGGGGTCGTCGGTTCGAATCCGGCCGTCCCGACGCAGGTCAGAGGGCTGATCCGGACATCGGGTCGGCCCTCTTTGGCGTTCTGGGGACCACGCCGGTCAAGTGCGCCGCCCGGTAGCGCTCCTTGACCGCTGGTCAAGTTCCAACGGCTGCCGCTCTTGCCTTCCGGATCGTTCGCTCACAGCAACAAAGATCCTGGACGGGCCGTACGTGTGCCGTCACCTGGGCGTCCTCGGCCGCTTGCCACTCTCGCTCGGCGACCGCCACGCCCTTGCCCGACGGCTGGCGGGGGGCAGGCACGTTCCTGCCCTCCACCCTCTGACCTGCGACGGGAAGCAACGTGACGAGCTGCGGTACGGTGCCAGATCAGCTGCCGAGTCTGTGGGGCATTCGTCTTGTCAGGAGGGGTGACCGTGCAGTTGCATCGGAACACTGCGAAACTGCGCAAGATTTGCCTCGCCTGGGGGCTGTTCGGGGCGCTCGTCTGGTTGGCGGCGCGGTGGGCCGGGGCCAACCCTGACCACTTTCATCACAGCAAGGCGCCCTTCTACGAAGTTGTTAGCGTGGCTATAGTCGCTGTTTCTCTCCTTACGTGGCTGATGCTGCTCTGGCCGTTTCTGATTAAAGTCGATGTGAATGGACTGACACTTCGGCTGCGGGGAATCACGACCCGGTTGTCTTGGGAGTCGGTGGAGTCGCTGACCGTAACGAAGGTGGGGGAGTCGTGGGATGCGACGAACATCAAGATCTGCCTGGCTCCGGGGGTGAAGCTCGGGGGACGGGTGGCCACCAAGCGAGACGGACGGCGAATCTACTCGTTGCTCGCATTGGACGATTTCACCATCGCGCCGGAAGAGGTGATTGCGGCTCTGCAGCGGTACGGCGGAGGCAGGGTCGACGCGCAGGAGTACCTTCAGCACCGGGCGGCGAAGCGGGTCGTTGCGCGATACATGCGCGGCGATGAAGTCCGAGCCGACCCGCATCTGGCCGAATACATGGCAGTACAGCGGAGCACCGATGCGGAGAAACGCGAGAAGTTGTCATCTGGTGACGACCAGGAGCCGGACTCGTTTACTCCTCGCTGAACCGGTGCTGCGTTTCGTCGAGCGTCTCAGTGCCTGGGGACCAGGTGGGGTGCCCTTCCCCTCGTAGCGTGGAGGCCAGAATTTGAGGGATAGAGGTTCATGGCTGAGACGAGACGCCGGTTCGATCCGGAGTTCCGCGCGGGCGCGGTCCGGATCGTGCGGGAGACCGGGAAGTCGATCGCGCAGGCAGCGCGTGATCTGGGGATCAACAGTGGCACCCTGGCCAACTGGGTGCAGCAGGATCGTGCCGCTCGTGGCGAAGCCGCTGCCGGGCAGCTGGCCGAGGACGAGCGGGCGGAGCTGGCGCGCTTGCGGCGGGAGAACGCCGAGTTGGCGATGGAGCGTGATGTCCTCAAGCGATCCGTGGTCCTGTGGGTCAAGGAAGCGACGGGCCGGTGAGCGTGGCCGCCTTCATCGCTTCCCAGAGGACCGAGCACGACGTGCCGCACGCGGTGGCCTGCCGGGCCCTGGGGGTGTCCGAATCGTGGTTCTACAAGTGGCGGGACCGTCGGCCGACACCCCGCCAGGACCGTCGGACCAGGCTGACGGACGCGGTCCGGTGCGTCTTCGACGCCTCGGGCGGCACCTACGGCAGTCCACGCGTCGGCGACGAGTTGCGCGAGCAGGGCTGGCGGGTGTCGGACAACACGATCGCCGCGCTCATGGCCGAGCTGGGCCTGGTCGCCAGAGCGAAACGACGCCGGCGTGGGCTGACCCGGCAAGGCAGACGGCCAGCCGCCCCGGACCTGGTCAAGCGCCAGTTCACCGCTCCCGCGCCGGACGTGGCCTGGTGCGGCGACATGACTGAGATCGTCACGCAGGAGGGCAAGCTCTACCTCGCCACCGTCATCGACCTGTACTCCCGGCACATCCTCGGCTACGCCATGGGCGACCGGCACGACGCCGGCCTGGTCGTCGCCGCGTTGAATCCACGCTACGAGGGGAAGGGCAGCTGAGACCTCTTGTCGGGCCGTGCTGATGCCAGGCTGATCGAGATGGGTCAACACATCGACACTCCCTCCTTCGGTGTCCGCCCCGGGATGCCCCGCGAACGCCCTTGGTGCCGACGGCCTCGATTGCTAGGCATCAGCTCCTTTGGTGGCGGCGGGACTCAGTCGTTGGTGGACGCCCCTGGTCCAGTCGCGGCGTACCGGGCGGCGATGGTGCGGACGGCCTCGTCGACTACCTGAGCGACGCGTTCGGCGCTCACCTCCCAGCCCGGCACTAGGAGTGTTGGCCAGAAGACGTAGTTGGAAATCATGCCCAGGAACTGGGTGGCTGCGAGGTCCACGTCCTCGACCCGCACCGTTCCCGCCTCGTGCTCAGCCAGGAGGTAGCTGCGTACGGACTCGAAGTAGGGCATCTTCCCGTGCGAGAACTGCGCATGGGCCAGCTCCGGGAACCGCGGCAGCTCGGCGATGACGATCCGGAACAGGTCGGTCATCTGGGCACGGCTTAGCAGCTCGGCGTAACGGCGACCGATGGCGCTGAGCCCGTCAACGACGTTGCCTGCCGGCGGAGGATTTTCCTCGTCAGCGGTTGACCAGGACTCGGTGACGATGGCGTCGAACAGGGCAGCCTTGCTTGGGAATTGCTTGAACAAGGTGGCCCGCGAGACACCCGAGCGCTCTGCGATCCGCGCCAGCGATGTCCGGTCGTAGCCCAACTCGAGGAACAGCGCGGTCGCGGCCGTCACGATCAGCGCGCGCTTTTCCTGGGCGACGCGCTGGTGGTACGTCGATACGACCCTGCTCATGGACTGAGCATACGAGGTGAGTGGCTTGACTCGCCACTGCCGCCAACCTAGTGTCAAGGCAGTGGTGAGTCGCTCGGCTCGCCATCGGCCGGCCGTTCATCGCCGATGATCCCGGTCAGTCACTCACGTACCGAAGGAACATCTGATGAACCGCTTCGACAACCAGACCGTGCTCGTGACCGGTGGGACCGGTGGCCAGGGATCGAGCCACGTGCGCGCCTTTCACGCGGAGGGAGCGAACGTGGTGATCGGCGACATCGACACCGAACGCGGCGCCGCTCTCGCCGACGAGCTCGGGACCCGCGCTCACTTCACCCGCCTCGACGTCACCGACGAGAGTTCGTGGTCCGCCGCTGTGCTAGCCGCCGAGAGCGCCTTCGGCGCCCTGAACGTGCTCGTCAACAACGCGGGCGTCCAGAACCCGCCGGCGCCGATTGAGAACACGGACCAGACCACGTGGTCGCGCATCCTCGACATCAACCTCACAGGGACCTTCCTCGGCATCAAGGTCGCCGCCCCCGCTCTGCGCCGCGCAACAGGGGGAGCCATCGTCAACATCGCCTCGACGATGGGCTTGGGCGGCACGGCGCACTACGCGCCGTACGTCGCCAGCAAGTGGGCCGTGCGAGGCCTAACCCGAACGGCAGCGCTCGAGCTCGGCCGGGACCACATCCGCGTGAACACCATCCACCCCGGCGTGATCGCGACCCCCTTCATCCAAGAACCAGCAGCCGGCGCCACCGCGGCAATCGCCGACTTCTACTCACCCGAGCCGTTCGCCATCCCCCGACTTGGAGAGCCGACCGACGTCACCCGGCTTCTCCTGTTCATCACGTCGTCAGACGCGTCGTTCATCACGGGGTCGGAGTACGTCATCGACGGTGGACTCCTCCTCGGGCCCGCCCTTCAGACCGAGACCGCATGAGCAGTCCAGACACGACCGGATGGAACGACTCCGCACGTGACGCGTCTTTGTGCACCTGCCCGATCACATCCGGCGAGCCATCGAGATCACACCCGCCGCAGGCACCAGCGAACGGATCATCGACATCACGACGCTGGGGCGCCGCACCGGCCGGCCACGCCGTATCGAGATCTTCTTCTACCGAGCTGCGGGCACCACCTACCTGTGTAGCGGCGCCGGCGGTGCCGCGACCGACTGGCATGCGAACCTTCTCGCCAATCCCAACTTCACCTTCCACCTCAAGAACGGGATCCGCGCAGATCTGCCTGCACGGGCCACGCCTGTCACCGACCCAGCTGAACGTCAGGCCGTGCTGGCGGAGATCGTCGCGGATCTCAATCAGCCCCACGACCCCGGCACCATCCGGCCGACTCGGCTCGAAGACTGGGCTGACAGTCGGCTGATGCGCATCAGCTTCCGCCATCGGCCGTGATCGCGGATCCCTCGACAGATGACCTACTACTCCCAGGGACTGGGGTGTAGTCGCGGCTAGAACAGCTCTTCGCCAGATGAGGGTGTAGCTGGCGCGGCGGTCCCAGATGGATGTCGAGGTTTCCAAAGGGAAAGTCTCCTACACGCTCATCCTGAAAGAACCGCCACGTGCCCGACGCTACCGTCGGCGACCGCTCGCACGCGTTCGCCCACCCCGATCTAACGACCTTCTGCAGACTCGACGAGCTCGGCCTCGTCGTCACCGGCCAACGCCTCGAGCCCGACCGCGCGGTCCTCGCGTGCCGGGTCCTCGAACCCGACCAATGCTGCCGCCGCTGCGGCTGCGAAGGGACCCCCGGTGTCAACGCCGGCTCAACCTTGACCCCTCTGTTCCGGGCTCAGTGATCGCTACGGTGGAACCGTCGGTCTCACGTCGTGACCAGACGCATCGGCTCACGCGGCCTGGGTGCTCGCCGTCGTACTGGTCATGCGGCGCGGTGAGCTGGCCGGCTTGAATTGGACGAGGCTTGACCTCATGAGGGGAGTCTTGTTCGTGGACTGGCAACGGACGACGACGAGCGCGGGCGTGGTGGAGAAGAGCGCGAAGGGCAGGAGTACGCGCCCCATCGCGATCGGAGGACTCGTTGTCGCAGTCCTCGAAGCTCATCACGAAGCCCAGGCGGCTGAGAAGGCCGCAGCGGGCATCGCCGTTCGCCCCCAGTAACCCCGACATTTGTCCGCCGAGGGTCGATCGTCGTCGACGCCTGCGTGCAGGTGATCTCCGCCGCCCGGCCCAAGTAGATCTCCCCGTTTCACCGAGGTTGCAGCCTGCCCAGCTCCGCCGGCAGCCGGGCGGTTACGTCGGAGTAGGCCGTCAGGAGACGGTTCGCCAAGACGTCGCCGACATCTGACTCTTCCTGCACCCGGGAAGGGGATCTACCTCTTTGCCGGCGACCTGTTTGAAGCAACGGCATTATGTGCTGATATGAGGACAATGTCAGCTCTGGTAGTACTCATGATCGCTGTTCTGGCGGGCGGCTGTGACGCGGCGGAGAGGGAGCCGAGAGGCGGGCCACCCCACTCCTCCACCGCCGCCACCAGCCCCGGACCCCGAACCACACTTACCGTGGTGGCGGCCGGCGACCTGCTCGTACACCCCGCGCTCACCGAGCAGGCAGCCGCCGATGCGCGCCGAGCAGGACGCGATGGGCACGACTTCACCCAAGTGCTCGCCGCGGTCCGCGCCCGCGTGAGCGCCGCCGATCTGGCCATCTGCCACATGGAGACGCCCCTGGCCGAGCCTGGCGGTCCGTTCACCGGCTGGCCGAACTTCAGCGTGCCTCCCGCACTCGCCGACGCCGCCGCATGGGCAGGATTCGACACCTGTTCCACCGCATCCAACCACTCACTGGACGTCGGAGCCGAGGGCATCGCCCGCACTCTCGACAACCTCGACCGGGTGGGCCTGCGGCATACGGGCACGGCCCGCACTGCGACGGAGAGCCAACGCCCAAACGTCATGGACGTGGGCGGCGTGAAGATCGGACAACTCTCGTACACCTTGAGCTTCAACGACATCCCACTGCCACCCGGACGACCGTGGGCGGCCAATCTGATCGACGCGGACGCCATTCTCGCCGAAGCACGGCGGGCCCGCGTTGCCGGCGCGGAGATCGTCATCCTGTCGATGCATTGGGGTACGGAGTACCAGAACGAACCGAACGCCGATCAGGTCGACCTCGCGAACCGGCTACTGTCCTCGCCCGACATCGACCTGATCATCGGCCATCATGCGCACGTGGTGCAGCCCTTCGAGAAGGTCGGCGCGAAGTGGGTCGCCTACGGCATGGGTAACCTGACCACCCGGTTCAGTGACGGCTCGGCGGAAAATACCCAGGACGCGGTTGTGCCTGAATTCACCTTCACTCGCACCCCGTCCGGCGGCTGGGAGGTCACCGCCGTGACTGTGCTGCCAACCTGGATGGAGTACCGACCGACGGCCCGCGTCGTCGACCTGACCGCCGCGCTGAGTGACCCAGTGGTGCCCGCTCCGCGTCGGGCGCACTATGCCGCGATCGTACGGCGGATCAACGGATACGTCGACCTGCGGGGCGCCTTCTCCGCCGGGCTACGGATGCCACACTGAATCGGAAAATGGATACCCCATTAGCCCCTGACGATGCGGCGAGGATCTACGGAGTGCAGGCTGCGGCAGCGTCTCAACGTGGCACACCCTGGCGGCGAGACGCTGCCCCAGGTAATACGCCCAACGTTCCGGCGTCATCGGCAATTATCCAATTTGGCTTCGCCCAGTTCGGAGCGGGTGCGCCGTGCCGCGATTGTCATTGCTCCGGAGTGGACCCGGGTTCGGCCGTTTTTTGCGGCGCGCCCTACCGACTCATTCCTGGTAACCGTCAGGTCTCATGTGTCGGGGAAGGCGTATTCTCTTGCATTAAGCGGGCAGTGGCCGGTGTCGGTCCGTGAGTGGTGCCGGGAAGAGTCGAGACCCATTCGTGCCCGCTGCCTCGCGTGTTGCTCCTCCTCGCCATTCGATTGAGATTCGGACGTATCCCAGGTTTTCCTGCCACCTCGCCGTCCAACTGCGGGCCGGAGGCGGGAGTGCCGCCCCGGTTCGGTGCCGAAGAGGGCGACCTGCCAGTTTTTCGTCCACTTTGGTAACTATGCATATTTTGCGGTCAAATTGTCGGTGGCGGCATTGGATGCTTTGCCAGGGCGTCGGGCGTGACTGATAGTTATCGCTTTGCCGGCGCTCGATGCAGATGAGAGGAAGCTGTCCGTTTGGATGATGTTTTCAAGAGACGCGGTGGACCGAGACTGTGCGAGTCACGGTGGCGTGGCGGGAAAACTATCCTTGTTTCAACCTAGGGTATTCATGCAGCTGGCGAGTATTGCGCGGACGGTTAGGGCTATTTCCGGAAAGGGTGGGAGCGCTCCTGTTCCCGCGCGGCAGGTCGGTCCATTGGCTGCGGCGCACCCTCTCCGGGTGGGACCGCGCGGTGGCCCGGTCGTCGAGTGGCCGCTGGCCGACGACCAAACGCCGGCTCGGCTGCGATCGCGCAGGGCACGGAGGGACGTTCGGTGAAGTACGGCATCCTGGGACCCCTGGAGGTGGTTCATGGCACCGAAACCGTGCAGCTCGGTGGCCCGCGCGACCGGGTGATCATGGCGATGCTGCTACTCGAGGGCAACCAGGTGATCCCGGTGGAGCGGCTGATCGACGCGGTCTGGGACGACCCCCCGTCGACGGCACGCGGTCAGGTGCAGATCTGCATCTCCAACCTGCGTCGGCGGCTCCAGGCGGTCAGCGGGCGGGACCTGATCGACACCCGTAGCCCCGGCTATCTGCTCAATGTCGGTCCGGACGAACTCGACCTGCGGGTCTTCGACGCCCGGGTGGCCGAGGCTCGTGACACCGGTGGTCCGCTCGCCGCTGCCGCGTTGCTGCGCGACGCGTTGGCCCTCTGGCGTGGTCCCGCGTTGTCCGGGATGGACAGCCGGGTGGTCAACTCCTACGTCAGCCGGCTCAACGAGCGCCGGTTGGCGGTGCACGGCGAGTGCATCGACCTGGAACTCCAGGCTGGTAAGCACTACGAGCTGGTCGGCGAGCTGATCGAACTGGTGGACCAGCACCCGCTCCAGGAGCACTTCCGTGCCCAGCTGATGATGGCGCTGTACCGCTCGGGCCGGCAGGTCGAGGCGCTGGAGGGCTACCGCCGCGCCAGCGAGGTGCTGATGGACGAGCTCGGCATCAACCCGGGCGAGGAGCTGCGTCGACTGCACCAGGCCATTCTCGAGGGCGAGTGTCCGATTCCGCTCCCGCCGCACGGTTCCGCTGTCGCGGGGACCATCGCCCAGGCAGCGCAGGTGCGGTCCTTGGTGCCGAGCCTGCTGCCGGCGGCGATTCCGGACTTCACCGGCCGGGCCCCGATCGTCGGCGCGATCCGCGCCCAGCTGGGGGAGCAGGGGCAGGTTGAGGCCGATCGGCCGGGGGTGCGGGTCGGGGTGATCGTCGGGCCGGGCGGGGCGGGCAAGACCACGCTGGCCGTCCACGTCGCGCACCAGCTCGCCCCGGAGTTCCCCGACGGGCAGCTCTTCGCCCGGCTGCGGGTCGGTGACCGTCCGGCCAATCCTGCGGACATCCTGGAACGCTTCCTGCGGGCCCTCGGCGTGAGCGGTGCGGCGATGCCGGACGGGATCGAGGAACGGGCCGAGCGCTTCCGTGACCTGCTCGGCGGGCGTCGGATCCTGGTCGTGCTGGACGACGCGATGACCGAACAGCAGATCGCGGTGCTGTTGCCGGGCACCGCGAAGTGCTCTGTGATCGTGACCAGCCGTCGCCGGCTCACCGGGTTGCCGTCGGTCAACCGGGTCGAACTCGGCGCGCTCAGCCGGGACAACGCCGTGCAGCTGCTCACCCGGATCGTCGGTCCGGCACGGATCGCCGCCGAGCCGTCGGCCGCCGACGAGTTGTGCCGGCTCAGCGGCGACCTGCCGCTGGCGCTGCGCATCGTCGGCGCCCGACTCGCGGCCCGGCCGCACTGGAGCGTGACCGACCTGCTCGAGCGGTTGGTGGACGAGTCCCGCCGCCTGGACGAGCTCAACCACGGCGAGATGGGGGTCCGGGCCAGCATCTCGGTGACCTACGAGGGGCTGTCCGCGGACGCCAAGGTCCTGCTGCGCCGACTCGCCCTGTTGGATTCGCCCAGCTTCGCGTCCTGGGTGGGCGCGCCGCTGCTGGAGACCGACCATCTGCGGGCGCAGGACGCGCTGGAGGAGCTGACCGAGGCGTACCTGATCGACACCGAGCCAGGGCCGGCGGCCGGTCAGCTGCGATATCGCTTCCACGACATCACCCGCCCGTTCGCCCGCGAGAGGTTCGTCGAGGAGGGCCCCGAACAGCGGCGGGCCGCTCTCGAACGCTGGTTCGGCGCGCTGCTGGCGCTGGCTGGTGAGGCGCACCGCCGGGAGTACTCCGACGACGTCCTCGCCCCGAACAGCGGGGCCAGCCGTTGGCCGCTGCCAGCGCCGTTGGTGGACCGGTTGCTGGCGGATCCGCTGGCCTGGTTCGAGCAGGAGCGCGCCACCATCGTCGCCGCCGTCGCCCAGGCCGCCGCCAGTGGGATGGTGGAGCACGCCTGGGACCTGGCGTTGACCGCGGTCACGCTGTTCGAGTCCCGCTCGTACCTCAACGACTGGCGGCAGACCCACGAGGTCGCGCTGAACGCCGCCTGCCGCGCCGGCGACGTGCGGGGTGAGGCGGCGATGCGCTACTCACTCGGCTCGCTGCACATGTTCGCCCAGCAGAGCGCACCGGCGGCCCGGCAGTTCACGCGTTCCTACGCCCTCTTTGAGGAGTTGGGCGACCGGCTCGGCATGGCACAGGTGCTGCGGAACTCGGCCTACCTCGACCGGGTCAACGGCGACCTGGCCTCGGCCCGCGACCGCTGGGGCCGGGCGCTGGAGGCCTTCCAACTGCTCGGTGACCGGATCGCCGAGGCGCACGTGCTGCACAACCTGGCTCAGATCCACCTTGACTACGGCGAACAGGACGCGGCCTACGAATTACTGGTCCGGGCCGGGCAGATCTGCGAAGAGGTCGGCAACCGTCGGGTCGGTGCGCAGGTCCGGCACCGGCTGGGTGAGCTGCTGCTGCGCCGGGGGGACCTTGAGGCAGCCGGGGTGGCCTACCACGGGGTGCTCGACTCGGTGCGGGCCGCCGGCGACCAGATCGGTGAGTGTTACGCCATCCTCGGGCTGGCGGCGGTCGACCATCGACGTGGCGACCTGGCGTCCGCCGCCAGGCGGCTGGCCCGGGCCCAGGCGCTCGCGGTGGCCGCTGGCGACCGGATGGCCGAGAGTCGGGTGGCACACGCGCTCGCCGACGTCGCCTTGGATGCCGGGGAGCTGGGTTCGGCCGCCGAGCACGCCGATCGCGCGGTGCGGATCTTCGGTGAGATAGGGGCCGCGCTGCTCGGTGCCAGCGCGATGGCGTTGCGCGGGCGGATCCACGTGGCCGCCGGTGAGCGGGCCGCCGCCCGGGCCGGTTGGGAGTCCTCCAGGGCGGTGCTGTCCGGGCTCAGCCTGCGCGGTGCGGTCACGCTGCAGGCGCAGCTGCGACGGGATTTGTCCGCACTGGGCGGCGCGGATGCCGATCGGCCCGTCACACCGGTTGGATCAGGCGGTGTTCACGCCGGCCGGCCCGCCGGCCGCGAGGAGGCGACCGGGTCCGGGCCGGCCCCACGGGCCTGAGAGCCGCCGCCGCGCCGGGATGGTCGTACCTGACCGTCCCGGCCATCCGGTCTCAGCCCCAGATCGTGTTGCGCTGCGGATCCGCGGGCGGGGTGGGAGATGCCGTGGGCGCTGGCTCCAGGGGCGCCGTGGGAGGTGCCGACGGGGCGGGCAGGTGACCGTGGCCGGGATCGGCCGAGGTGATCGGAGCGGCCCAGGACAAGCCGACGTATGCCACCGGTCCGGCCGCCACGGCGCCGAGGAGCACGACGCCGGCAAGGAACCTTCGGGAAACGTTGAACGCCATGGGTACCCACTCTCTGTGCGATAGCCGGCGTTGCCTACGACGGCTCGAACTGGATTGGCTAAGACGCTAGAAAAGCTGGCTATGGTCTCGCTAAAGGCTGGTTTTCGGTCCGGTATCGCCGCCGGCGTTGGTGCCATAGCCCACCAGGTGACGCCACTGGCTGAGGTTTGGCGCCGTCCCAACGACCAACCCAACATTCCATGAGGGACAACGAACGGCCAGTTCTTGTCGTCCACCCGGGTATCGATAACAAATCGATGAGCGAACGATATCGGCGTAACCGACCATCGTCCCTGCGGACGCCACCGGCGGCCGACCGGCAGCCGGACCGGCTGCCGGCAACGAGAGGTGGTCTAGCTCATGGTGCTCTCCGTCGAGGTCGTCGACTGTTCGTTCGGCATGGCCGCCGCAGACGTGGGCGTCGTGCTCACCCGGCAGGTCGGGCTGCGGTGGCGGGACCTGGCCAGCGGCCGCACCGGAACCGATGGTCGGCTCGCCATCTGGACCGAGCCGACCATCGACGCCGGCATCTACCAGCTGGCGGTCGACCTGGACGGCTACTACTCGATCCTCGGCGCCGTACCGCTGCACCCGAGAGCGGTGGTGGAGTTTCGCGTCGCGGACCCGGACGCCGACCTGCACCTGCCGCTGATGGTCACCTTGAACTCGTACCTGAGCTATCGGGGCTGCGGCTGACGGTGCCGGCGGCCGGACCGGCGCCGCGGGTCGCGGTACCGGTCCGGCCGTGCTCGACGTGGCGTCGCCGGAGTGGTCGCCGGTGCTCAGCGACCGGCCGGTGCCGGGCCCTGGCCGGGAAAGAGCGCCGGCTCCGGTACGACGGTGCCGGCGTCATCGAGGCTGCCGAGGCGGGCCTGTGGATCGGTGACCGAGCGTCGCACGGTCTCGGCGATCACCCGCAGGGCCCGTACGACCGCGTCCGCGCCGAGCACGTCGGGATCGACCCGCAGGGTGACGCCGATCCACTGCTGCCCGTCGCCGTGCACCCGGGCGTAGAACGGATGCCCGGCATTTCGCGGCGGAACGTCCCAGCTCAACTCAGCGGTACCGGCGGAGCGGGCGTCGTCCGGAACCTCGCGCGGCGGCTCGGAGATGTAGTTGAACCAGCAGTCGTGCGTGAACCGGGTGCCGTCCGGGCTGCCGATCTCCTTGGCCAGTTCCTCGGCCCGGTCCACGTCGTAGCTGCCGCTGCGGTAGGCCAGCATCGCGTTGAAGTGGGTCCGCTTCAGGTACTGCGCCAGCGTGCTGTCCGGATCGACCCGGCAGACCAGCGGGACCAGTTGGTTGAGGGTGCCGATCAGCGGCTGCCACTCGGGATCGAACCGGTTCGCCGACATCAGACTCATCATGATCCGGTCACGGTCGACGAACTGGGCGAGCGCGACGGCGGTCGCCGCCATCACCACGCTCTGCTGCGAGACACTGTGCGCCTTCGCCGCCTGGGCCACCAGCACAGCGAGGTGGTGTGATCGGAGGGTGGCCTGGATCCGTCGCTCGGCCGCGCGGCCTGTCGGCGGTGCGGGCAGGTTGCGTACGGGGCCGTCGGTCAGCAGCCGCCGCCAGTAGGTCTCGGCACGTCGGCGACGGGACTGCCAGGAATCGCTGCGCTGCGCCAGGGCCAGCTCACGGCTGCGCGGCGCCGGTGCCGAGCCGGCACCGGGGTCGGCCACGACGGCCCGGAACTGCTGCTCCAACTCCTGGATCGCCCACAGGTCGACGACCATGTGCGACAGCGACAGGGCCAGGAACTGCGGCTGCCCCGCCACGCTGACGAGCCGGCCGTGCCAGCCGGGATCGTCGAGCACCGGGAACGGCAGCTGGTGCAGCGCGCGCAGGGTGGCGGCCGGGTCCGCCGGGTCGCGTACGGCGTGGTCGACCTGCTCGATCCGCAGCGGCAACTGGTCGTGGATCCGCTGCACCGGCTGGTCGTCGACGACGTGATAGGTGGTCCGTAGCGACTCGTGCCGTCGCGCCAACGCGCCCAGCGCGCCGAGCACGGTGTCGGCGGTGAGGCCCCGGACGTCCCAGGTCGCCGGGACGTTGACCTCCATCAACCGGTCGGTGGCGAACGTCTCCATCGACCGCCAGGTCGACAGCTGTCCGTAGGTGAGTGGAGCGTCGATCGCCACGGTGACTCCTTCGAGGTCGGGGGTGGCCGCGCCCGGTCGAAACCCGGGCCTCGCCGGGCGCGGCGACGAGGTGCGACGGTCACCCGGCGAGGCTGGGCGACCGTCAGGTGCAGACGACCAACGACCGGTGTCCGGCACTGCGCATGTTCATCACCTCCTCCGCGGTGATCCGTGTCCGGGAACCGGACCGGCCACTACGGCCGGCGGTATCCCATCGGCGGTGCGATACGCATGTTAAGACCTACTCATAAGGCATTTGGTCAGGTCAACAGCGGCACTCTGGCAGCTTGTTACCGTCGCTTAATTGCCACTCGGAATAGGGCTGTACCAGCCTTGACGGCCACGCCGGCGGAGCAGACGATTCAAGCGCGTCTTCCAGGTCGGAGAACGGCCGGCGCGAAACATCTCCTCGGTATGACCGGATCGGTGCGGCGTTCCTTCTGGCCGTAAATCGGAAACGAACCGGGGCGGTGGCTGTTCACGAATGCACTGCGACGGGTGGGTGAGCGGATGTCTTCCTCGGTCAGCGGATCTGCGGCCATGGAGCCGGTGGCCGTCATCGGTATGTCCTGCCGGCTGCCTCGCGCCGCGGACGCCGACCAGTTCTGGCAGCTGCTGCGTGCCGGCGGGGACGCCGTCGCCGACGCTCCGGCGCACCGCTGGGCCGAGCAGTCCGAGTTCCGACGTGGTGGCTTCCTCGACGAGGTCGACCGGTTCGACGCCGGCTTCTTCGGCATCTCGCCGCACGAGGCGACGGCGATGGACCCGCAGCAGCGCCTGATGCTCGAACTGTGCTGGGAGGCGCTGGAGCACGCCCGGATCGTGCCGAGCGTGCTGCGCGACGCCGCCGTCGGAGTCTTCGTCGGTGCCATCGCAGCGGACTACGCGAACCTGCACGACCGGCTCGGTGCCCGTACCCTCGGCCCGCACACCCTCACCGGCACCCAGCGTGGCCTTATCGCGAACCGGCTGTCCTACCTGTTCGGACTGCGCGGGCCGAGCCTGACCGTCGACGCCGGTCAGTCGTCGTCGCTGCTCGCCGTGCAGTTGGCCTGCGACGAGCTGCGCCGCGGCGGTGCGACGGTGGCGATCGCCGGCGGGGTGAACCTCAACCTGCTGCCGGAGACCAGCGCGGTGATCGGCCGGTTCGGCGCGCTCTCCCCGGACGGCCGTTGCTACACCTTCGACCACCGCGCGAACGGCTACGTCCGCGGCGAGGGTGGTGGGCTGGTCGTGCTCAAGGCGCTCTCCGCGGCGCTCGCCGACGGCGACCCGGTGCACTGCGTGATCCTCGGCGGCGCGGTCAACAACGACGGCGGCGGTGCCGGGCTGACCGTCCCGAACCCGGTCGCCCAGACCGAGGTGATCCGGTTGGCCTGCCACCGGGCCGGGGTGGCCCCGGCCGACGTGCAGTACGTGGAGCTGCACGGCACCGGCACCCCGGTCGGCGACCCGATCGAGGCGGCGGCCCTGTCCGCCGCGCTCGCCGCCGACCGGCCGGCCGACCGACCGCTGCTGGTCGGCTCGGTCAAGACCAACATCGGTCACCTGGAAGGCGCCGCCGGCATCGCCGGCCTGCTCAAGACCATCCTCGCCATCAGTCACCGACGACTGGTGCCCGGCCTCAACTTCGAGGCCCCGCACCCGCTGATCAAGCTCGACGAGCTCAACCTGCGGGTGGTCTGCGCCGAACGCGACTGGCCCGCAGCCGACCGGCCGCTGGTCGCCGGGGTCAGCTCCTTCGGAATGGGCGGCACCAACTGTCACCTGCTGCTGGCCGAGGCGCCGCCCCGCCGCGCGGTGCACCGGGACCGCGCCCCGAGCGCCGACGCGCCGTGGTTGCTGTCGGCCCGTACCGCACCGGCGCTGCGCGCCCAGGCCGCCGCGTTGTCCGGCCACGTCACCGCCGACCCGTCGGTCGAGCCGGCCGACGTCGCGTACTCGCTGGCCCGCACCCGGGAGCGGTTCGAGCACCGGGCGGTCGTGCTCGGCGCCGACCGGCACGAGCTGCTCGCCGGCCTCGACGCGCTCGCCACCGGCCGCCCTGCCGACGCCGTCGTCGCCGGCCGGGTGGCCACCGGCCGGCGGGTGTTCGTCTTTCCCGGCCAGGGCTCGCAGTGGCCGGCGATGGCCCGCGAACTGCTCGCCCACTCGCCGGTCTTCGCCGACCGGCTCACCGCCTGCGCGCAGGCGCTCGCGCCGTACGTCGACTACCCGCTGCTCGACGTGCTGCGCGAGGCGCCCGGTGCGCCGAGTCTGGACCGGGTCGACGTGGTGCAGCCCGCGCTCTGGGCGGTGCTGGTCTCGCTGGCCGAGCTCTGGCGCGCGCACGGGGTCGAGCCGGACCTGGTCGTCGGCCACTCGCAGGGCGAGATCGCGGCCGCGACCGTGGTCGGCGCGCTGTCGCTGGCCGACGGGGCGCGGGTGGTCGCGCTGCGCAGCCGGGCCATCGCCGCGGTCTCCGGCGGCGGCGGAATGGCCTGGATCGGCGCGCCGGTCGACCTGCTCGTCGAGCGGCTGCGGGCCACCCCCGGGGTGAGCCTGGCGGCGGTGAACGGGCCGCGCTCGGCGGTCGTCTCCGGCGACCTGCGACAGATCGGGCGGCTGCGCGAGGCGATCGAGGCGGACGGGCACCGGACCAGAGACGTGCCGGTGGACTACGCCTCGCACTCGCCCGCGGTCGACGGTCTGCGCGACGAGATCGTCGAGGCGTTGGCCCCGATCCGGCCGCGCTCCACCACCGTCCCGTTCGTCTCCACCGTGACCGGCGAGCCGATCGACACCGCCGAACTCGACGCCGACTACTGGTTCCGCAGCCTGCGCCAGCCGGTCCGGTTCGACCAGGCGACCAGGACCGCGCTGCGCCTCGGCGGCGCGCTGTTCATCGAATGCAGCCCGCACCCGGTGCTCACCGCCAGCATCGAGGAGACAGCCGAGGAACTGGAGTCCGACGCACTGGCCGTGGGCACCCTGCGCCGCGACGACGGCGGCCAGGCCCGACTGCGGCACGCGCTGGCCCAGGCGTACGTCGGTGGGGCCGATGTCGACTGGGACGCGTACTGCGTCCGGCCCGACGCCCGGCCGGTCGACCTGCCGACGTACCCGTTCCAGCGGGAGCGGTACTGGCTCGGCGACGCCGCGCGCCCGACTGGTGAGGACATCGCCACGGCGGTGCCGCAGACCGCCGCGCCGGCCGGGACAGCACCACCCGCGGCGTCCCGGCGGGAACTGCGTGACCTGGTACTGGCGACGGCGGCGGCCGTCCTCGGGCATCGTGACGCCGCCGAACTCGACCCGGTACGCACCTTCAAGGAGCTGGGCTTCGACTCGGTGAGCACGGTCGAGCTGCGGCACCGGCTGCGCGCCGCGACCGGGCTGCGCCTGCACACCACCGTCGTCTTCGACCACCCCACCCCGAACCGGCTCGCCGAGCACCTGCACGCCGCGCTGGGCCAGCCCTCGGCGGGCACCGGCGGAGCCCGGGTCGACGCCGGCCACGGCGCCGGACGGGACAGCGCACCGATCGCCGTCGTGGCCATGGGCTGCCGCTACCCCGGTGGGGTCAACTCCCCCGAGAAGCTGTGGAGGCTGATCTCGACCGGCACCGACGCGATCTCCGCGCTGCCCACCAACCGGGGCTGGGACCTGGACACCCTCTACGGCGCCGGCCCGGAGCGGCCCGGCACCTGCGCCACCCGGTACGGCGGCTTCCTGCACGACGCGGACCTCTTCGACGCGGCGTTCTTCGGTGTCAGCCCCCGCGAAGCGCTGGCCATGGACCCCCAGCAGCGGCTGCTGCTCGAGGTGGCCTGGGAGGCGTTCGAGCGGGCCGGCATCGACCCGGCCGACCTCGCCGGCTCGTCGACCGGGGTGTACGTCGGCGCGATGGCCACCGACTACGGTCCCCGGCTGCACCTGCAGACCGGGGCCGCCGAGGGGCACCTGCTCACCGGGACGGCGCTGAGCGTGGCTTCCGGCCGGATCGCCTACACCTACGGTTTCCAGGGCCCGGCGGTCACCGTCGACACCGCCTGCTCCTCGTCACTGGTCGCCATCCAGCTCGCGATCGAGGCGTTGCGTCGCGGCGACTGCCCGCTCGCCCTGGCCGGCGGGGTGACCCTGATGGCCAACCCGGGCAACCTGGTGGAGTTCAGTCGGCAGAACGGGCTGGCCGTGGACGGCCGGGCGAAGGCGTTCGCCGCCTCGGCCGACGGGACCGCCTTCGCCGAGGGCGCCGGGGTGCTGCTGCTGGAACGGCTCGACGACGCACGCCGCAACGGGCACCCGGTGCTCGCGGTGCTGCGCGGTGGCGCGGTCAACCAGGACGGCGCCAGCAACGGGCTGACCGCGCCGAACGGCCTGGCCCAGGAACAGGTCATCCGGCTGGCCCTGGCCGACGCCGGACTCGGCGCCCAGGACGTGGACGTCGTCGAGGCGCACGGCACCGGCACCGTGCTGGGCGACCCGATCGAGGCGCACGCGATCCAGGCGACGTACGGCGAGAACCGGACCGGGCAGCCGCCGGTCTGGCTCGGCTCGGTCAAGTCGAACATCGGGCACACCCAGGCCGCCGCCGGGGTGGCCGGTGTGATCAAGATGGTGCAGGCGATGCGGTACGGCGTACTGCCCCGCTCGCTGCACTGCGAGGAGCCGACCACCAAGGTCGACTGGGACTCCGCCGGGGTCAGGCTGCTGACCGAGCAGCGACCCTGGCCGGCGACGGGGCGGCCGCGGCGCGCCTCGGTGTCGAGCTTCGGCATCAGCGGTACCAACGCGCATCTCATTCTGGAGTCGGTCGAGCCGGCCGAGCACCCGGACGAGGCCGGGCCGGCGACCGGCGACCCGCTGCCCTGGGTGCTCTCCGCGCGGACCGGTGACTCGCTGCGCGCGCTGGCCGAGCTGCTGCGCGGGTACGCCACGGACGCCCCGGACGCGGATCTCGGTGCCGCCGCCGCCGTACTGGCCGGCCGCGTCGCCTTCCCGCACCGGGCGGTCGTGTTCGGCGCCGACCGGCCCGGACTGTGCGCCGCGCTGGCCGATCTCGCCGCCGGTACGCCGAACCCGGCGGTGCTGACCGGCGTCGCCACGAACCGTCCCGGGCCGGTCGCGGCGGACGGCCAGCCAGCCGAGGCGGAGCCGGGCGTCGACGGGGCCGGTTCCGACGCCCTCAGCGCCGCCGCCCGGGCCTGGGTCGGTGGCGAGCCGGTCGGCTGGGCGCGGCTGCTCGGTCTTCCGACGCATCGTCCCGAGCTGCCGAGCTACCCCTTCGAGCGCCGGCGCTACTGGCTCTCCGACGCGGCCCAGCCGGCCACCGAGACGCTCCGGCACCCGCTGCTCCGCTCGGCGGTGCCGGTGGCCGAGAACGGCGGGCTGCTGCTCGGTGGGCGCCTGTCCGACACCGACACGCCCTGGCTGGTCGACCACATGATCGCCGGGCGGGTGCTGCTGCCCGGTACCGCCTTCGTGGAGCTCGGGCTCGCCGCCGCCGCCGCGGTCGGCGCCGACCGCCTCGCCGAGCTGACCCTGCACGCCCCGCTGTTGCTGGCCGAGGCGGCAGCCGCGGAGCTGCAGATCTGCCTCGGCGAGACCGAGGCTGACGGTCGCCGTACGCTCAGCATCCACTCCCGGCCGGTCGGTGAGGCTGAGGCCGAGTGGACCCGGCACGCCAGCGGGTCGGTGGCCCCCGCGACCGCCGACCCGACGTCCGAACCGCTCACCGTCTGGCCGCCGGCCGGTGCCGAGCCGATCGACCTGGCCACCGCGTACGCCGACCTGGCCGCGGTCGGTTACCAGTACGGCCCGGCGTTCCGGGGACTGGTCGCCGCCTGGCGGTGCGGCGCCGACCGGTACGCCGAGGTGCGGTTGCCCGATGTCGGCGGCGCGCGTGACTACCGCATCCACCCGGCCCTGCTGGACGCCGCACTGCACCCGCTGGTGCTCGACACCGGGGCCGGCGACGGCGAACTCCGGCTGCCGTTCGTCTTCTCCGACGTGCGGGTCACCGGGGCCGGCGCCGACCGGCTGCGGGTCCGGTTGAGCCCCGGCGCGGACGGCGCCGTCGCGCTGACCCTCCACGACGGCACCGGCCAGCGGATCGGTGCGGTGGCCGCGCTCAGCATGCGCAGTGTGCCGCCGGGCACCGAGCTGACCGCACCGGGCGCCTTCGGGCCGGGCCTGCACGACCTGCGCTGGGTCCCCGCCGGTACGCCGCAGGCGCAGCTCGCCGGCCGGAGCTGGGCGGTGCTCGGCGACACCGGAGCGGCCGACGCGATCCGCGCCGAGCTGGACGCCGCCGGGGTGACCGTCTCCCGGCACCACGACCTCGCCGCGCTGGCCGGGCCGGACGCCGGTACGGTGCCGCCGGTCGTGCTGGTGCCGCTGCCCACCGGCGACGACGAGGACGACCTCGATCCGGCGGGCCGGGCCCGGACCCACCTGCACCGCGTCCTCGGGCTGCTGCGCCAGTGGCTGGGCGAGGCCCGGTTCACCGGCGCCCGGCTGCTCATCCTGGCCGGGCACCGCTCGGTGGGCACGGCCGCGGTGTGGGGGCTGGTACGGACCGCGCAGGTCGAGCACCCCGGCCGGTTCGTCCTGGCCGACCTGCCCGGCGGTGACGGCTCCGCCGGCCGGTGGCAGCGGCTGGCCGCCGCGTTGGACGCCGGTGAACCGCAGTTCGCCGTGGCCGACGGCGCGCTGCTGGTGCCCCGGCTCGCCCGCCGGGAGTCCCGGCCCGGCCCGCTGGTGGACCTCGGCTCGGGCACGGTCCTGGTCACCGGGGGCACCAGCGGCCTGGGCGCGCTCGCCGCGGCCCGACTGGTCGAGCGCCACGGCGTGCGCGACCTGCTGCTGACCTCCCGTCGGGGCGAGAGCGCCGACGGCGTCGCCGAGCTGGTACGGCGGCTGACCGGGCTCGGTGCGTCGGTCCGGGTGGCGGCCTGTGACGTGGCCGACCGGGCGGCGTTGACCGGGCTGCTGGCCACGATCCCGCCGCGGCGGCCGCTGGTCGGCGTGGTGCACGCGGCCGGGGTGCTCGGTGACGCCACGGTGGACCGGCTCGACGCGTCCGCGCTGGACCGGGTGCTCCGCCCGAAAGTCGACGCCGGCTGGCTGCTGCACGAGCTGACCGCCGAGCTGCCGGTACGGATGTTCGTGCTTTTCTCCTCGGTGGCCGGCCTGTTGGGCAACGCCGGACAGGCCAACTACGCCGCGGCCAACGCCTTCCTCGACGCCCTGGCCGGTCACCGGCGCGACCTCGGCCTGCCGGGTACCTCGATCGCCTGGGGCCTGTGGGGCGTCCGGACGCAGATGACGGAGGGTCTCTCGGCCGCCGACGAGGCCCGGCTCGCCCGCGCGGGTCTGGCCGGCCTGAGCCAGCGGCAGGGACTGGAACTGTTCGACGCCGCGCTGCGCGACGCCGGGCAGGGCGACCCGCTGGTGGTCGCCGCCCGCTGGGAGCCGGCCGGCCTGCGGGCCCGGCTGGACGCAGGTGGCGAGTCACCGGCGATCCTGCGGCAACTGCTGGGTGCCGGCCGTCGGGCGGCGCCCGCCAGCCCGGCCGGCACCGTGCTGGCGGGTGCCGCCGGTGTCGTGCCCGGCGCCACCGGCCCGGCGGCCGCCGCCAGGCTGGCCGACCAACTGGCCGGGCTGGACCACACCGAGGGCCGCCAACTGGTGCTGGACCTGGTCGGGCGGACCGTGGCGCTGGTGCTGGCCTACGGCCCGCAGGACACCGTCGAGGCCGACCGGCCGTTCACCGAACTCGGACTGGACTCACTGTCCTCGATGGATCTGCGCGATCGGCTCGCGGCCGACACCGGTCTGCCGCTGCCCGCGACGCTGGTCTTCAACGAGCCGACCACCGAGGACGTGGCCGACTGGATCCTGCGCGAGCTGATGCCCGCCCCACCAGCCGCCGACGAGCTGCTGCGCGAGGCGCTGGACCGGGTCACCGCACGCCTGGCCGACGCCGACCCGGACGAACAGGACCGGGTGACGGCCGTGCTGCGGGCCGCGCTGCACCGGTTCGACGGCGGGCGCGAGCAGGAACCGGACACCCCGGCCCTGGCGCCGGTACTGACGTCGGCCCGCCTGGGCACGGCCTCTGACGAGGATCTCTTCAATTTCATCGACAGCCAGCTCTGAAACCACACCGGACACACGAAGAAGGGGAGGGACAGCCATGGCGATCGAAGACAAGCTCCGTGACTATCTCAGGCGGGTCACCGCTGATCTGGCCGATGCGAAGCAGCAGCTGGCCGTGGCCGACGAACGGCACCACGAGCCCATCGCGGTCATCGGCATGGCCTGTCGCTACCCCGGCGCCGTGACGACCCCGGAGCAGCTCTGGGACGTCGTCGCCGGCGAGGTGGACGCCACCGGCGAGTTCCCGACCGACCGTGGCTGGGACCTGGAGAAGCTCTACAACCCGGACCCGGACGCGTACGGCACCTCGTACACCCGCCGGGGTGGCTTCATCGACGACCCGGCCGGCTTCGACGCGCCGTTCTTCAACATGAGCCCCCGGCAGGCCCTGGCGACCGATCCGCACCACCGGCTCTTCCTGGAGATCACCTGGGAGGCGTTCGAGCGGGCCGGCATCGACCCTGCCACGGTGCGCGGCGACCGGGTGGGCATCTGGTCGGGGATGATGTACGACCACTACTCGACCCAGTTCCTCGGTGACATGCCGACGAGCGTCGAGGGCACCCTGATGGTCTCCAGCGTGCCGAGCGTGCTCTCCGGCCGGGTGGCCTACACGTTCGGGCTGGAGGGCCCGGCGGTCACCCTGGACACCGCCTGCTCGTCCTCGCTGGTCGCGCTGGACCTGGCCGTGCAGGCACTGCGGTCCGGGGACTGCCCGATGGCGCTCGCCGGTGGGGTCACCGTGATGGCGGTACCTGACCCGTTCGTCGAGTTCTCCCGCCAGCGGGCCCTGGCCACCGACGGCCGGTGCAAGGCGTTCTCCGACGACGCCGACGGTGCGGTGTGGGCCGAGGGAGCGGGCGTGCTGCTGCTCGAACGGCTCCGCGACGCGCGGCGCAACGGTCGCCGGATCCTGAGCGTCATCCGCGGCATCGCGGTGAACCAGGACGGTACGAGCAACGGGATGACCGCCCCCAGCGGGCGCGCCCAGGAGCGGGTCATCCGGCGGGCGCTGGCCGACGCGCGGCTGGAGCCGGCCGCGATCGACCTGGTCGAGGCGCACGGCACCGGCACGCCGCTGGGCGACCCGATCGAGGCGACCGCCATCCTCGCCACCTACGGGCAGAACCGCCCGGCCGACCGGCCGCTGTGGCTGGGCTCGTTGAAGTCCAACATCGGGCACAGCCAGGCCGCGGCCGGCGTCGGTGGCCTGATCAAACTGATCATGGCGATGCGGCACGGCACGATGCCCCGGACGGTGAACGTCACCGAGCCGACGCACCACGTCGACTGGAGCTCCGGCGCGGTGGAACTGCTCACCGAGGCGCGGCCCTGGGCCCGCCTCGACGAGCAGCCGCGCCGGGCCGGGATGTCCTCGTTCGGCATCAGCGGGACCAACGCGCACGTGATCCTGGAGGAGCCCACCGAGGCGCAGGCGCCCGCACCGGCAGCCGGGCACTCAGGCCCGCACGCCTGGGTGATCTCCGCCCGCACCCCGACCGCGCTGCGCCGGCAGGCCCGGCGACTGCACGACCGGGTGCTCGCCGACGCCGCCGTACGGCCTGCCGACATCGCCTTCTCGCTGGCCGACACCCGAGCCCGTTTCGACCACCGGGCGGTGGTCGTCGGCCGGGACCGGGCCGAGCTCGTCGACCGGCTGGCCGGGTACATCGACGGCCGGCCCGGCGCGGTGGTATCGGCCGGCGTGGCCCGGGGCCAGGTGTCGACCACCTTCCTCTTCACCGGGCAGGGTGGCCAGCGCCCCGGCATGGGCCGGGACCTGTACCGGGCGTTCCCGGTCTTCGCGGCGGCCTTCGACGAGGCCTGCGCGGCGCTCGACCCGTACCTGGAGCGGCCGCTGCGCGAGGTGATGTGGGCCGAGCCGAACACGGCCGGCGCGGCGGCGCTGAACCAGACCCTCTACACCCAGCCGGCGCTCTTCGTCTACGAGGTGGCCGCCTTCCGGCTGCTCACCTCGCTCGGGGTACGCCCGACCAGGCTGGCCGGGCACTCCGTCGGCGAGATCGCCGCCGCGCACGTGGCCGGCATCTGGACGCTGGCCGACGCCGCCCGCCTGGTCGCCACCCGGGCCCGCCTGATGCAGAACCTGCCCGCCGACGGCGCCATGGTCGCGGTGGCGGCACCGGCCGCCGAGGTACGCGCCTCGCTGGCGGGGATGGAGCACCTGGTCGGGATCGCCGCGATCAACAGCCCGGGTGACGTGGTGGTCTCCGGCGACGAGCAGTCCTGCCTCGCGGTGCAGGCGCACTGGCGCGCGCTCGGCAAGCGCACCGGGCGGCTGCCGGTCAGCCACGCGTTCCACTCGCCGCTGATGGAGCCGATGCTCGACGAGTTCGCCCGCGAGCTGAAAGCGACCAGTTTCGGCGCGGCCCAGCTGCCCTACGAGACCAACCTCGGGCCGGAGCGGTCCTGGACCGACCCCGACTACTGGGTGGACCAGATCCGCCAGACCGTCGGCTTCGCACCGATCATCGAGCGGCTGGAGGCCGCCGGCACCGACGTCTACCTGGAGGTCGGTCCGTTGCCGGTGCTCTCCGGGATGGCCGGCAACTGCCTCACCGACCAGCGGGCGGTCGTGACCGCCACCTACCGCCGCAAGCAGGAGGAGCTGGAGGCGCTCCACGGCTGCCTCGCCGAAGCGTTCGTGGTCGGCGTGCCCGTCGACTGGACGGCCCTGACGGCCGGCGGCCGCGCTGTCGACCTGCCGACCTACGCCTTCGAGCGGGAGCGCTACTGGCTGATCCACCGGCGCTCCAGCGCGGACGTCGCCTCGGCCGGGCTGCGCCCGGTCGACCACCCGCTGCTGCGCGCCGCGGTCGACGTCGCCGACGGTACCCGGGTGGTGGTCACCGGCCGGGTGTCACTGACCGAGCTCCCCTGGCTCGCCGACCACGCGGTCGGTGGCGGGGTGGTCGTGCCCGGCGCCGCCCTGCTCGACGTGGTCGGCCAGGTCGGTGCCCAGGCCGGGCTGGCCGAGGTGGTGGAGCTGACCTTCGAGGCGCCGCTGGTGCTGCCCGCCGACGGCGGACTCTCGCTACAGGTGGTGGCCGACGGTGGCGACGGCACGGTGGGCGTCTACGCCCGCGCCGACGGCGACGACACCTGGGTACGACACGCCAGCGGCATCCTCGCCCCGGACGGCGGCGGCACCGACGGCCGGTGCGGCTGGGCGACCTCGTGGCCGCCGGCGGGTGCCGTCCCGATCGCCTTCGACGGCGCGTACGACCGGCTGGCCGAACTCGGCTACGAGTACGGTGACGCGTTCCGCGGCGTGCAGGCCGCCTGGCGGGCCGACGACGCGCTCTACGTCGACGTCGCCCTGCCGCAGGCCGCCGAGACCGAGGGCTTCGGACTGCACCCGGTCCTGCTGGACACGGCGTTCCACCCGTACATCTTCGAGGGTGGTTCGGACGAGCTGCGGTTGCCGTTCGTCTTCCGCGGGGTCCGGCTGGCTGGCCACGGCGCCTCGGCGCTGCGGGTCCGGCTCAGCTCCGACGGCGCGGACAAGCTCGCGGTCGAGGCCGCGGACGCGGACGGCCGGCTGGTACTCGCCATCGAGGAGCTGCGGGTCCGGCCGGTCTCCATCGCCTCGATGGTCACCGCGATGGGCCGGGCCACCGGGCCGGCCGGGTTCTTCGGCCTGGACTGGGTGGACCTGCCGGTTGCCGACGCCGACGAGGCGCCGACCTGGCGGTACCTCGGCGAGCCGGTGGCCGGGCTGCCCGGTCACCCGACGGTGGCCGCGCTGGCCGCCGCGGTGGCCGGCGGCGAGCGGTGCGACTTCGCGGTCTTCTCCGGCGCCGGCACCGAGCCGGACGTGCCGACCGCCGCCCGCGAGCTGACGGGGCGGGCGCTGGAGGCCATGCAGCAGTGGGTCGCCGACGAGCGGCTGGCCGGATCCCGGCTGGTCTTCCTGGCCGACCCGCTGTCGGTGCGCACCGGCGCGGTGTGGGGACTGGTCCGCGCCGCGCAGGTCGAGCACCCCGGCCGGTTCGTGCTGGCCGACCTGCGGGCCGACGCCGGTGACGCGCCGTGGGGCCGGCTGGCCGCCGCGGTCGGCAAGGGCGAGTCGCAGTGCCTGGTCGAGGCGGAGAAGATCCTGGTGCCGCGGGTCAGCCGTCGCTCGCCCACCCCGGTGGACGAGCTGGACCTGGCGGACGGGACGGTGCTGGTCACCGGCGGTACCGGCGGTCTCGGCGCACTGGTCGCGACCCGGCTGGTGCAGCGCTTCGGCGTACAACATCTGCTGCTGACCTCCCGGCGCGGCCCGGCGGCCAGCGGCGCGGCCGAACTCGTCGCCCAGCTGGAAGGCCTCGGCGCCTCGGTCCGGGTCGTCGCCTGCGACGTCGCGGACGCCCCGGCGCTGGCCGAAATGCTGGCCTCGGTGCCGGCCGACCGGCCGCTGACCGCCGTGGTGCACGCCGCCGGGGTGCTCGACGACGCGCTGCTGGAGGGGCTCACGCCACAGCGGCTGGAGTCGGTCTTCCGGCCCAAGGCCCAGGCCGCCTGGCTGCTGCACGAGCTGACCGCCGACCTGCCCCTGCGGGCCTTCGTGCTGTTCTCCTCGATCGCCGGGGTGCTCGGCAACGCGGGGCAGGGCAACTACGCGGCGGCGAACAGCTTCCTCGACGCGCTCGCCGCCCACCGGCGGGCGTCCGGGCTGCCGGCGCTCTCCATCTCCTGGGGCATGTGGTCGATGTCGACCGGGATGGCCGCGGAGCTGACCGCGGCCGACGAGGCCCGGCTGTCCCGGGCCGGCGTGGCGGCCATCTCGGCCGAGCAGGGCCTGGACCTGTTCGACACGGCGCTGCGCGAAGCCACGACCGGCGACCCGCTGGTGGTGGCCTCCCGCTGGGACCTGGCGGCGCTGCGCTCGCGGGCCGAGAGCGGCGACGACATCCCGGTGGTGCTGCGCGGCCTGGTCCAGCCCGCCCTGCGACCGCAGGGCGGCAGCGCGGCGAGCGCCTTCGGCCCGGTCGCCCGGCTCGCCGCCCTGCCGACGGACGAGGCCCGGGCGGAGATCGTGGCGGCGCTGCGCTCGCACGTCGCCCGGGTGCTGGCCCACGGCTCGGCCGCCGCAGTGGAGATGGACCGGACCTTCAGCGAGATGGGCTTCGACTCGCTGACCGCGGTCGAACTGCGCAACCGGCTCAACTCGGAGCTGGGCATGCAGTTGCCGGCGGCGTTGGTCTTCGACCACCCCACCGTCGACGCACTGGCCGACTACCTGCTCGGCGAGCTGGCGCCGGCGGCGCCAGCGGTCAACGACGTGCTGACCGAGACCCTCGACCGGATCACCGCGCAACTCGCCGACGACGACACCGGGGAGCGGGACCGGGTGGTGGCGACGTTGCAGGCGGCCCTGCTCCGGCTCGGCCTGGGGACCAGCGCGGAGGCGTCGAAGGCGCAGCTGGATGCCGCCTCGGACGAGGAGATCTTCCAGTACATCGACACCCAGCTCTGACGATCCAGCTTCCCACCACCCACGCGCTAGGACAGGGGATTTGACAGATGGCAGCCGAGAACAAGCTCCGCGAATATCTCAAGCGGGTCACCGTCGACCTGACTGAGGCGCGCCGGCAGCTCGCCGAGGCCGATGCCGGCCGGCACGAGCCGATCGCCATCGTGGGCCTGTCCTGCCGGTTGCCCGGCGCGCAGAACGTGGACGCCTACTGGGAACTGCTCCGCGACGGGCGTAGCGCGGTGCTCGACGACGCGCCGGACGGCCGGTACGACCTCGACCCGTACGTCGCCGACCACGGCGTCTACACCCGTCGCGGAGCATTCCTCTCCGACATCACCCGCTGGGACTCCGAGTTCTTCGGCTCGCCACCCCGCGAGGCGCTGCGGATGGACCCGCAGCAGCGGCTGCTGATGGAGCTGACCTGGGAGGCACTGGAGGACGCCGGCACCCCTCCGGCCCGGGTGGCGGGCAGCCGCACCTCGGTGATGATCGGCTTCTCGGACACCACCCAGTACGGCCGGTTGCAGTCCGAGCTGCAGGGCGCCGCCGCCTTCACCGACCCGTACGCCGGGCAGGGCAGCTCGGCGAGCGTGGTCGCCGGGCGCCTCGCGTACCACTTCGACCTGCGCGGCCCGACCGTCACCCTGGACACCGCGTGCTCGTCGTCGCTGGTCGCGGTGCACCTCTCCAGCGAGGCGCTGCGCCGCGGCGAGTGCGACCTGGCGGTGGCCGCGGGCGGCTTCCTGCTCATCCAACCCGACCTGTACGTCAACGCCTGCGCCACCTCGATGCTCTCCCGGGACGGGCTGAACAAGACCTTCGACGCCGACGCCGACGGCTACGTGATGGGCGAGGGCGCCGGGGTGGTGGTGCTGGAGCGGCTTTCCGACGCGCTGCGCAACGGCCGCCGGATCCACGCGGTGATCCGCGGCTCGGCGGTCAACCAGGACGGTCACAGCAACGGGATGACTGCGCCGAACCGGGGCGCCCAGGTGGACGTCATCCGCCGGGCGCTGGCCGCCGCGCGGACCAGCCCGGACGAGATCTGCTACGTGGAGGCGCACGGCTCCGGCACCCGGCTCGGCGACTCGATCGAGCTCGGCGCGCTGGGCGACGTCTTCGGCGGCCGGTCCCCGGCGACGCCGCTGCATGTCGGGGCGGTGAAGACCAACATCGGGCACACCCAGGCGGCGGCCGGCATCGCCGGGCTGATCAAGACGGTGCTGGTGCTCAAGCAGGGGGTGGTCCCACCGAACCTCAACCTGGTCAACCCCTCCGAGGCGGTCCTGGCCAGCGACACCGTGCGGCCGGCGACGACGACGCTGGATCTGCCCGAGCAGGACCGGCCCCGGCTGGCCGGCGTCAGCTCGTTCGGCTGGTCGGGCACGAACGCGCACCTGGTGCTGGAGGCCGCCCCGCAGGCCGAGCCGGTCGCCGAGGCACCCGGCCCGTACCTGCTGCCGGTCTCCGCGCACCACCCGGAGGCGTTGCGTGAGCAGCTCGTCGCGCTGGGCGGCGCGCTGGACCGCTGCACCGTCGCCGACCTGGCGTACACCCTGCAGAGCGGGCGGGCCGAGCACCGCCTCCGCCGGGCGGTCCTCGCCACGGACACCGCCGACGCCACCCGGCGGCTCACCGCCGCGGCCGGCGCGGCCGGTGTGCGCAGCCTGCGTGACCGGCCGCGCGTGGCCTTCCTGCTGCCGGACGCCGGTGCCGGTCACCGCGGGCTCGGGGGCGGGCTCTACCGGCGTGAGCCGGCCTACGCGGCCGCGGTGGACAGCTGCGTCGAGATCGCCGCCGAGCATTGCGGGCTGGACCTGCGGCCGTTCCTCCACGCCGGACCCGGTGCCGGGGCCGACCGGCCGGAACTGGCCGAGTCGTTCCACTTCGTCGTCCAGTACGCGCTCGCCCAGCTGCTGCTGCACCGCGGGGTCCGGCCGGACGTGCTGGTCGGCCAGGGCATCGGCGAGCAGGTCGCGAACTGCCTGGCCGGGGTGCTCACCCTCACCGACGCGCTTCGGCTGACCAGCCTGCGGGCCCGGCCGACCGACGACACGGCGAGCGGCACCGAGGCGGCCGAGGTGCCCGACCCGGTGACCCGGCAGGCGCCGGCGATCCCCGTGGTCACGGTCGCGGCCGACGGTACCGACCTGGCCCGGCAGTTGCCGCGGGACGTCGACGTCCTGGTCGAGCTGGGCGCGGGTACCGTCCTCGGCGACCTGTTGGCCAGCCAGCTCCCCGATCAGCCGGACACCGTCCTGCTCGGCACTCTGCCCGCCGGGGCGACCGGCGGGGACGCGGCCGACGTGGCGAGCCTGCTCGACACCTGCGGGCGGCTGTGGGAGATCGGGGTGACCCTCGACTGGTCCGCGCTGCGCGGTGGCCCGGCCCGGCTGGCGGACCTGCCGACCTACCCGTTCCAGCGGCAGCGGCACTGGTTCGAGCGACCGGCCGGCCCGGCCGTGGCCCGGCCCGGCACCGAGGCGGTCGAGGCCGAGCCCGCCCCGGGCGACGAGCACGTGCGGTTGCTGATCCAGCAATGGCGAGCGGCGCCCACCGGTGCCGCCACCGTCCCGACCGCCGGTCGGTACGTGCTGCTCGCGCCGGCCGGTGCCGGTACCGCCACCGAGGTGGCCGACGAACTCGCCACCCGGCTGCGCCGCTCCGGCGGCGACGTGGCGCTGGCGACCTGCCCTGGCGACCTCGTCGCGCTGCTCGGCGCCGGCCCGAACACGGTGGTCGACCTGTCGATGACGCAGCCGGTGCCGGCCGACGCGGCCGCCGCCGCGGTGCACGGCGCCTCGGCGGTGCTCGCCGCCTGCGGCGGTAGCGGCCACAGCGGTACCCGCGTGATGATGGTCACCCAGGGCGGCCAGGCGGTGCCGGACAGTGCCGGGGTGACCGTCGGTGGCACCGCGCCGGCCCAGGCTGCGGTCGCGGTGCTGCCGGTGGTCGCCAATCAGGAGTACCTGGACCTGGAGAGCGTCAACGTCGACCTCGACCCGGAGTACGGCCCCGGCGCGATGGCCGACGCCCTCGCCGCCGAGCTGGGCCGCCGCTCCGACGAGGTGCTCGTCGCCCACCGGTGCGGCACCCGGTATCTGCCCACGTACGAGGCACCGGCGACGCCGCTGGAGACCCACCTGGTGGCCAGCGGCGGCACCTACCTGATCACCGGTGGTCTCGGCGACATCGGTCTCACGATCGCCGGGCACCTGGTGCGCAACGGCGCGGCCGGGCTGGTGCTGACCAGCCGGCGTGGGCTGCCCGACGACCCGGACGACCCCCGGCACGCCGCCGTGGCCGCCCTGCGCGCGCTCGGCGCGACGGTGCGCACCCCGCGCGTCGACGTCACCGACGAGGCGGCCATGCGGGCGCTCTTCACCGACGTCCGGATCGACGGCGTGGTGCACGCGGCGGCTGACGCTGGCACCGACACCTTCGTGGCACTGCGGGACCTCGACGGGGCCGCGGTGGCCCGGCAGTTCGGGGCCAAGGTGGACGGCGCCCGGGTGATCGCCCGGATCGTCGCCGGACTGGACGACCGGCTGGTACCGGCCTGGTGCCTGCTCTTCTCCTCGACCTCGGCCCTGCTCGGCGGGGTGACCTTCGGTGGCTACGCCGCAGCGAACGCGGCGCTGACCGCGCTCGCCCACGCCGGCACCGACGGACGCAGCCGGTGGATCTCCGCCGGCTGGGACACCTGGGCCTGCACCTTGCAGCGGCTGCGCGACGGGATCGGCGCGAGCATGGCCAGCCACTCGATGAGCGACGCCGAGGCCCTGGCCGCCTTCGACCGGCTGGTCGGCGCCGCGCTGCCCGCCGTGGTGGTCGCCGCCGGCGGCCTGGACGACCGGCTGCCCCGCCTCGGCAGCGCGACCGTCGAGCCGGTCGGCGGAGACGCGATCCGCCACCCGCGCCCGGATCTGCCGCAGCCCTACACCCCGCCGCTGACCGGCACGGAGCGGGCCCTGGCCGAACTCTGGTCCGACGTGCTCGGCATCGAGCCGGTCGGCATCCACGACAACTACTTCGACCTCGGCGGCACCTCGCTGCTGGTACCCCGGCTGCTGGGGCTGGTCAAGAACCGGTTCGCGGTGGCGGTACCGACCGTGTCGCTGTTCGAGGCGCCGACCGTCCGGTCCTTCAGCGCGCTGCTCGAGCAGCAGCGTGGCCCGGCCCCGGCGGCGCCGGCCCGGACCGGAGAGCCGGCCGTCGCGCCGGCCGCCGTCGCCGCGCCGGTGGCACCCGTGCCGGTCGCCGCACCGGCCGCGTCCAGCGGCGCCGAACTCGTCGTGGCGGCATCGACCGCGCCGGTGCGCGACGGGGAGCAGCTGGACCGGCGGATCGCCATCGTCGGGATGGCCGGGCGGTTCCCGGGCGCCGAGGACGTGGCCGCCTTCTGGCGCAGCCTCTGCGCCGGTGAGGAGCTGATCAGCTTCTTCACCCCGGAGGAACTGGTCGAGGCGGGCGTGCCGGCCGAGCTGGCGCACGACCCGGCCTACGTACCGGCCCGCCCGATCCTCGACGACATCGCCGGCTTCGATGCCGGGTTCTTCGGCATCAGCCCGCGGATGGCCGCGCTGACCGACCCGCAGCAGCGGCTCTTCCTCGAGGTCTGCTGGGAGGCGCTCGAACAGTCCGGCTACTGCCGGCCGGAGCACCGGGGGCGGGTGGGGGTCTTCGGTGGCACCAACATCAGCACGTACCTGCTCGGCGCGCTCGGCCAGCTGAGCATGCACGAGGACCTGAGCGAGTACGAGCTCATCATGGGCAACGACAAGGACGCCCTGACCACCACCGTGTCGTACCTGTTCGACCTGCACGGCCCGAGCGTCGCGGTGCAGACCTTCTGCTCCACCTCGCTGGTCGCGGTGCACCTGGCGGTCCGCAGCCTGCGCAGCGGCGACTGCGAGATGGCGCTGGCCGGCGGCGTGTCGATCCGGGTGCCGGACAAGCAGGGCCACCTGTCCACCCCGGGCGGCATGGAGTCGCGCGACGGGCACGTGCACACCTTCGACGCGCAGGCCAGCGGGACGATGTTCGGCGACGGCGCCACCGTCGTGGTGCTAAAGCGGCTGGACGCCGCGCTGCGCGACGGCGACCACGTCTACGGAGTCATCCGCGGCTCGGCGATGAACAACGACGGCGCGCTGAAGGTCGGTTACACCGCGCCGAGCGTCGCCGGACAGGCCCGGGTGATCGCCGACGCGATGGCCGACGCCGGGGTGAGCCCCCAGGAGATCAGCTACGTCGAGGCGCACGGCACCGCGACCGAACTGGGCGACCCGATCGAGGTCGCCGCGCTGACCCGGGCGTTCGGCAGCACCGAGCAGCGGCAGTACTGCCCGATCGGCGCGGTCAAGACCAACGTCGGGCACATGAACCACGCGGCCGGTACCGCCGGCCTGATCAAGACCGCGCTGTCCCTGCAGTCCCGGGTGATCCCGCCGACCCTGCACTACACGCAGGCCAACCCGGCGATCGACTTCGAGAACAGCCCGTTCTACGTCAACGTCGACCTCGCCGAGTGGCCGGCCATCGAGGGCCGGCCCCGCATCGCCGGGCTCAACTCCATCGGGATGGGAGGCACCAACGTGCACGTCGTCGTGCAGGAGCCACCGGTACGCCCGGAGGTGCCGGAGACCGACGAGCTCACCGGCCCGGCGCACACCCGCCGGTACCAGGTGGTGCCGGTGTCGGCCCGGACCGCGAGCGCGGCGGACCGCGCGGTGCGGCGCCTCGGCGAGCACCTGGACTGCCAGCCGCACGCCAGGCTGGCCGACGTGGCGTTCTCGTTGCAGGTCGGACGCAAGACCTTCGAGCACCGGCGGGTGGCGGTGACCGCCACCCTGGGCGAGACGGTCGGCACCCTGACCGGGCGCGACGGTGCCCCGCCCCCGATGGGCCGGGTGGAGGCGGTACAGGGCCGACCGGTGGCGTTCCTGCTCGCCGGCGTCGGCGAGCAGTACCCGGGACTGGTCGGTGAGCTGTACCGGCGCGAACCGGTGTTCCGCGCCGCGCTGGACGAGTGCCTGGCCCCGATCGCCGCGGCACTACCCGAACTGGACCTCACCGACCTGCTGACCGGGCCCCGCGGCGGCGGCTCCGACCTGGCGGCGCTGCTTGGCCGGGGCGGCGGCACCGACCCGCGTACCGCCGCCCTGCGCCGCACCGAGGTGGCCCAGCCGCTGCTCTTCGCCGTGGACTACGCGCTGGCCAGCACGTTGCTGGCCTGGGGGCTGCGGCCGACCGCGATGCTCGGCTACAGCCTCGGCGAGTACGCCGCGGCCTGCCTGGCCGGGGTGCTGTCGCTACCCGACGCGATCGCCCTGGTGGTGCACCGGGCCAAGCTGATCGGGGCGCTGGAGACCGGCTCGATGGCCGCGGTACCGCTGGCCGCCGACGAGCTGCGCCGCCGGTTCCGGCTGGAGCAGCGCGGGCTGGACATCGCCGCGATCAACGGGCCGGAGACGGTGGTGGTCGCCGGTCCGACCGCCGCGCTCGACCAGCTCGCCGCCGACCTGCGTCAGGCCGAGATCCCGTGCCGGCCGCTGGAGACCAGCCACGCGTTCCACTCCCGGATGCTGGCCGGGATCAGCGACGAACTGACCGCCTGGGTGGCCGCCAACATCCGGCTCAACCCGCCCCGGCTGCCCTATATCTCCAACGTCACCGGCGCGCTGGCCGACGCCGCGCTGGTACGCGACCCGGCCTACTGGGCCCGGCACATGTGCCAGCCGGTGCAGTTCGAGGCGGGTGTGCAGGTGCTGCTCGCCGACCCGGAACTGGCCCTCGTCGAGATCGGCCCCGGCCAGTCGCTCGGCGCGCTGGTGCGCTCCGCCGGCTGCCCGCCGCAGCGCTGGCCGTTGATCACCGCGACGCTGCCGGCCGGCAGCGACCCGCGCCCCGCCGACCTGGTGCTCACCGACGCGCTGGCCCGGCTCTGGCTGACCGGCGTCGAGATCGACTGGGCGGCACACCACGGCCGCGGCGACGGGGCCACCCCGGTCTACCGGGTCGCCCCCGGCCGGATTCCGTTGCCCACCTACCCGTTCGAGCGGCAGCGGTACTGGATCGAGCAGACGCCGATGACCGCCGGGCGGGAGGGCGGCGCCGAGCTGCCGGCCGAACCGACAAGCCTGGCCGAGATCGGCCGGATCCCGCGGCTGCCCGAGGAGCAGTGGCTGCACCTGCCGGTGTGGCGGCAGACCGCAGCCCCGGCCGCCGACGAACGGCAGCCCGACTCGTGGCTGGTCTACGCCGGGACCGGCGCCACCGCCGACGGGGTGCTCGCCGAGCTGGAGCGGACCGCGGCGGCCACCGGCGCGCGGCTGACCGTGGTGCGGGCCGGCGCGGAGTACCACGCGGCCGCCGACGGCTACACCGTCCGGCCGGGAGACCCGACGGACGCGCTCACCATGCTGCGCGCCCTGCGGGCGGCCGGGGTCGGACTGGACCGGGTGGTGCACCTGTGGACCCTCGGCGAGCTGCCGGACGAGGACCGGACCGTGTCGCTGGGCCTGCACACCCTGGTCGCACTGGCCCGTGCGGCGGCCGAACTCGGCCTGGACCGGTGGGCTCTGGACATCGTCAGCACCGGCTCACAGCAGGTGCTCGACGGCGCCGAGGCCCGGCCGGCCAGCGCCACCGTGCTCGGCCCGGCCCTGGTCATCCCGCTGGAGTACCCGTCGGTCAGCACCCGGCTGGTCGACGTGGAGCCGGCCACCCCGGCCGGCGCGGTCGTCGCCGAGCTGCGTCGCCCGCGGACCGAGCCGACGGTGGCGATCCGTGCCGGTCGGCGCTGGGTGTGCGGCTACGAGTCGATCCCGCCGGCCGACCTGGACACCGCCCGCCAGGTGCTCCGCGACGGCGGGGTGTACCTGATCACCGGTGGTCTGGGCGGCATCGGGCTCGGCCTGGCCGCGCAGCTGACGCAGGACTGCCGGGCCCGGCTGGTGCTGTTCGGGCGCACCGGTCTGCCGGCGGTCGAGCGGTGGGCCGGCGTCCTGGCCGGCTCCGACAAGGTGGACGAGAGCACCCGCAGCCGGGTGGAACGGGTCCGGGCGCTCGTCGAGGCCGGGGCCGAGGTCGAGATCGTGGTCGGTGACGTCGCCGACCCGACCGACGTCCGGCGGGCGGTCGACACCGCCCGGGAGCGCTTCGGCGCGCTGCACGGCATCCTGCACACCGCGGGCGTACCCGGCACCGGGTTGATGCAGTTCAAGCTGCCCACCGACTCCGACCTGGTGCTCGCGCCCAAGGTCGCCGGCACCCGGGCGATCGTCGAGGCGCTGCGGGTCGGTGCCGACGACGAGATCCGGCTCGACTTCCTGGTGCTCTTCTCGTCGATCACCTCCGCCACGGGTGGTGGCCCCGGCCAGGTCGACTACTGCGCCGCGAACGCCTATCTGGACCGCTACGCCAACATGCTCACCGCCGCCGGACGCCCCACCCTCTCGGTGGACTGGGGCGAGTGGGCCTGGAACGCCTGGGACGGCGGGCTGAGCGGGTTCGACAGCGAGGTGCAGGCGTTCTTCTCGGCGAACCGGGCCCGCTTCGGCATCACCTTCGAGGAGGGCTGGCGCACCCTGCTGCGGGCGCTCGCCTCGGGGGAGTCGCAGTTGGTCGCGGCGACCCAGGACCTGGCCACCATGGTCCGCTTCAGCCGGTGGTTCAACGTCGAGGCGGTGACCGCGCCGAACGGGGCGGCCAGCTCCGAGGCACGCCACCCGCGGCCGGAACTGGTGACCCGCTACCAGGAGCCGACCGGGCCGACCGAGCTGGGCGTGGCCGAGGTCTGGTGCGACTCGCTCAAGCTGGAGCGGGTCGGCGTCGCCGACAACTACTTCGAACTCGGCGGCAACTCGCTGCTCGGCATCGCGCTGCTCAACACGCTGCGCCGCCGGTTCACCGAGGCGGAACTGCCGCCACACATCCTCTACGAGGCACCGACGGTGGCCGCGCTCGCGCGAGTCATCGACGGCACCGCCGCCCGGGCCGCCGCCGCGGCCGAGGACGACGGTCAGCTGCGGGCGCAGCTGCGCCGGTCCGGTCTGAAGACCGCGGCGGCCCGCCGCCGCGCGTCGTGACGACGGTGTCCGTCTCCGCCAACCAGCGCACGCGACCCGTCGGCGGCGGGTGCTCGGCAAGTTCAGCCAACCAGGGTACGGAAAGGGAGAAGTCATGACCGTCATCGGCGTAGTCGGCGCCGGCGTCATGGGCGTCGGAGTGGCACAGAATCTGGCCCAGTACGGGTACGAGGTCGTCCTGGTCGACCGGACCGAGGAGATCCTCGCCGGGGCCCGGGCCGTGATCGCCCGCAACTGCCGGATGAGCCGGCTGATGGGCGGACCGGCGCTGGACCCGGACGCCATCCTGGCGAGGATCACCACCGCAGTGGGGGTCGAGGCGTTGGACAAGGCCTCGGCCGTGATCGAGAACGTCACCGAGAACTGGGACATCAAGCGCGAGGTCCACCAGCGCCTCGACGAGGTGTGCCCGGCGGAGACGGTGATCATCGTGAACACCTCGGCGATCCCCATCACCCGGGTCGCCGCGGTCGGCAAGCACCCGGAGCGGGTCATCGGGGTGCACTTCATGAACCCGGTACCGGCCAAGCCGGTGGTGGAGATGATCCCCGGCTTCCACACCTCGGCGTCGACCATCGAGCGCACCCGGGAGCTGCTGAGCGGGATGGGGAAGAAGGCGGTCGACGTCAAGGACGCCTCCGGCTTCGTCTCCAACCGGGTGCTCATGCTGACCGTGAACGAGGCGGCGTTCCTGGTCCACGAGGGCGTCGCCACCGCCGAGTCGGTCGACGAGGTGTTCCGGGGCTGCTTCGGGCACCCGATGGGTCCGCTGGAGACCGCCGACCTGATCGGCGTCGACACGATCCTCTACAGCGTCGAGGTCCTCTACGAGCACTACGCGGACAGCAAGTACCGCCCGTGCCCGCTGCTCAAGCAGATGACCGACGCCGGACTGCACGGCCGGAAGACCGGCCGTGGCTTCTACAACTACGAGAGCTGAGGACGACACCATGTCGGAGACGGTCAACACCCAGATCCTGTCCTTCATCCAGGGTCGCTTCCCGCAGGCGCAGATCGGCGAGACCGACGACATCTTCGCCTGCGGCTACATCAACTCGCTCTTCGCGATGGAGCTGGTGATGTTCCTCGAGAAGACCTTCGAGTTCACGATCCCGAACGACGAGCTGAGCATCGACAACTTCCGTACCGTCAGCGCGATGACCGCGCTGGTGGACCGGCAGCGTCGCGGCGTGACGGTCGGGTAGTGCGGCGATGACGAGTCTCATGCAGGCGCCGCTCCTGACCGGACCGGTGACCCGGGCCAGCACCCGTGCCTTCGTCGACGAGCACATCTCTCCGTACGCCGACGCCTACGACCGGGCCGGCGCCATCCCCGAGGAACTCCTGGAGCGGATCGGCGACGCCGGGCTCTGGGCGCCGTTCCTGCCCCCGGCGGTCGGCGGCGCCGGGCTGGACCTGGTGACCCTCGGCGAGGTGCACGAGGAGGTGGGCCGGGGCTGCTCCTCGGTACGTAGCCTGCTCACCGTGCACACCATGGCCTCCTGGGCGGTGCAGCGCTGGGGCAACGCCGAGCAGTTGGCGCGCTGGGGGCCGGAGCTGGCCAGCGGGCGTACCCTCGGGGCGTTCTGCCTCTCCGAGCCGGGCGCCGGCAGCGACACCTCCAACCTGGCCACCACCGCGGTCGCCCGGGGCGGCGACTGGCTGCTCAACGGGGTGAAGACCTGGACCACCGGTGGCCAGCGGGCGGACCTGTTCCTGGTCTTCGCCCGGACCGCGTCGAGCATCGTGGCGCTGCTGGTGCCGCGGGACACCCCCGGGGTGTCGGTGCGGCCGATCCACGACATGCTCGGCACCCGGGCGTCGATGCTGGCCGAGATCACCTTCACCGACGTGCTGCTCGGCCGGGAAGCCCAGCTCGGCCCGAGCGCCTTCGCCTCCGGGATGGTGCTCACCGGCACGCTGGACCTCGGCCGGTACAGCGTCGCCACCGGCAGCGTCGGCATCCTCCAGGCATGCCTGGACGCCTGCGTCGGCTACACCTCCCGCCGCAGGGTCGGCGGCTCGCCGCTACGCGACCTGCCGCTGATCCAGGCGAAGATCTCCGACATGGTGACCGACGTCCGGGCGGCCCGGATGCTGGTCGCCGAGGCCGGCCGGCTCAAGGACGCCGGTGACGCCTCGACCATCATGGCGACCTGGGTGGCGAAGTACTTCGCCTCCACCGCCGCAGCGCGGCACGCCGCCGAGGCGGTCCAGGTGCACGGCGCCAACGGGTGCAGCCCGGACTACCCGGTCGCCCGCTACTACCGGGACGCGAAGGTCATGGAGATCATCGAAGGCAGCAACGAGATCCAACGGATGACCATCGCCGGCGAGGCATACCGGGGGTGGGCGGCATGAGCGTGCTGGCGCAGGCCCCGCCGACCAAGCCCAAGCAGGGCCGCATCAAGTGTGTGGTCTGGGACCTGGACCACACCGTCTGGGACGGGGTGCTGCTGGAGGACGGCGAGGTGACCGTCCGGCCGGCCGCGGTCGAGCAGATCCGCGCGCTGGACGCGATGGGCGTGCTCAACTCGGTGGCCAGCAAGAACGACCACGAAGCGGCCATGGCCAAGCTGCGCGAACTCGGCCTGGACGAGATGTTCGTGTTCCCCCGGATCGGCTGGGACGCCAAGTCCGAGTCGATCCGGCAGATCGCCGCGAAGCTCAACCTGGGCCTGGACGCGTTCGCCTTCGTCGACGACCAGGAGTTCGAACTGGCCGAGGTGGCGTACGCGCTGCCCGAGGTGACCTGCGTGGACGCCGCCGACATCGAGCAGGTGCTGACCGGGGTCGAGTTCCGGCCGCGGTTCATCACCGACGAGTCGGCCCAGCGCCGGGGCATGTACCAGAGCCAGCTGACTCGCGACGAGGTGGCCGCCGACTTCGTGGGGACCAGCGAGGAGTTCCTCGCCACCCTGGACATGACCTTCACCATCGAGCCGGCCCGGCGGGAGGACCTGCAGCGCGCCGAGGAGTTGACCGTCCGCACCAACCAGCTCAACTCGACCGGCAAGACGTACTCCTACGACGAGCTCGACGCGCTGCGCGAGTCACCGGACCACCTGTTGCTGGTCGCGACGCTGACCGACCGGTTCGGCTCGTACGGCAAGATCGGCGTCGCGCTGGTGGAGAAGAGCGAGCCGGACTGGCGGCTGCACATGATCCTGATGTCCTGCCGGGTGATGTCCCGGGGCGTCGGCTCGGTGCTGCTCGGCCACATCATGGGCCAGGCGAAGGCGGCCGGGGCCGGCCTGCGGGCCGACTTCGTGGAGACCGGCCGTAACCGGATGATGCAGATCACCTACGCGTTCAGCGGTTTCCGGGAGGTCAGCCGGGACGGTTCGCACCTGGTGCTGGCGGCGAACCTGGACAACCTGCAGGAGCCGCCGGACTACGTCCGGATCGAGGTGCTGCGGTGACCAGGACGGTCGACGACACCCGGCTGCGCCGCTGGCTGCCGTTCGGCATGTCCGACGGCGACGTGCGGCTGTACTGCCTGCCGCACGCCGGCGGGTCGGCGTCGGCGTACCGGCCCTGGTTCGGCCGGTTGGGGCCGGTGGCGGTCTGCCCGGTGCAGCCGCCCGGCCGGGAGACCCGGCTGCGGGAGGAGCCGTTCACCGAGGTGGAGGCGCTGGTCGGCGAGCTGGCCGAGGTGGTGCTCACGGAGGACGACCGTCCCTGGGCGGTCTACGGGCACAGCCTGGGCGCGGTGGTCGGGTTCGAGCTGGTGCGCGAGATCCGCCGGCGCGGCGGCCCGGACCCGGTGCACCTCTTCGTCTCCGCCAGCCCGGCACCCGGCACGCCGGACACCGACCCGCAGGTGACCGGGCTGGACGACGAGCAGGTGGTGGCGATGCTGCGCCGGCTCGGCGGCACACCGGACTGGATGCTGGCCGATCCGAGCGTACGGCGAATGATCCTGCCGCCGTTCCGCGGCGACTTCGCGCTCAAGGAGAACTACCGGTACCGGACCGAGCCGCCGCTGCGGGTGCCGATCACCGCGATCGCGGCCAGCCACGACCCACGCGCCAGCGCGGTGTCGATGCACGGCTGGCGCGAGGAGACCACCGGGCGGTTCCGGGCGCACAGCATCGGTGGTGGACACTTCGCCGTCCTCGAACAGCCCTCGGTGACCCACCGGTACATCGGCGCGGCGCTCGGTGTGCTCGCCGGCGCCGGGCCGGTGGGAGGGACCCCGTGAGGACGGCGCAGATCGCGACGCGGTCGCCGCTGCCCGGGCGGTCGATCGACGATCCGCCCCGGCCGGCCCCGGTGCCGGCCGGGGCGCCGCCCCGGGTGCTCGCCGAGTGGTTCGACCGGGGGCTGCGGATCGACCCGACGGCCGAGGCGCTGCGGGTCGACGGGCACACCTACAGCTACCGCTGGCTGCACGAGCGGGCGTTGGCGCTGGCCGGCGACCTGGTCACCACGGCCGGCGCGGCGCCGCGCCGGGTCGGACTGCTGGCCAGCCGCACCCCGCAGGCGTACGCCGGTCTGCTCGCCGCGGTCTACTCCGGTGCGGCGGTGGTGCCGCTGCACCCCGACTTCCCGGCCGAGCGGACCCGGCAGATGATGGCGGCGGCCCGGGTGGACACGCTGATCGTTGACGAGCACGGCGAGCGGGTGCTGCCCGAGTTGGCCGCCGAACTCACCGACGTGGTGGTGGTCCGCGAGCCGGGTGGCACCCCGCTGGCCGCGCCCCGGCAGGTCGCTGCTGACGAGATCGCCTACATCCTGTTCACCTCGGGCTCCACCGGCCGGCCCAAGGGCGTACCGGTGCTGCACCGCAACGTCGACGCGTACCTGCGGTTCGTGCACGACCGGTACGGCTTCACCGCCGCGGACGTCTTCTCCCAGACCTTCGACCTGACCTTCGACCTGGCGATGTTCGACCTCTTCGCGGGGTGGGGCAGCGGCGGCACGGTGGTCACCGTCCCGCCCACCTGCTACGCCAACCTCGCGGAGTTCCTGACCGAGCACCGGATCACCGTCTGGTTCTCCTCGCCCAGCGTGATCGCGCTGGCCCGCCGGCTGCGCCGGCTGGCGCCCGACGCCTTTCCCGGCCTGCGTTGGAGCCTGTTCTGCGGGGAGCCGTTGCTCGCGCACGACGCCGCCGACTGGCAGGCCGCCGCACCGGGCAGCCTGGTGGAGAACCTGTACGGCCCGACCGAGCTGACCATCTCGTGCAGCGTGCACCGGTGGGACCCCGACTCGTCGCCGGCCCGCTGTGTCAACGACGTGGTGTCGATCGGCACCATGCATCCGGGCATGCGCCACCTGATCCGACCGGTCGCCCGGGAGGCGGCCGACGACGCCGGGATCGAGCTGCCCGGCGCCACCGCCGGTACCGTCGGTGAGCTGTGCGTGACCGGGGACCAGATGTTCCCCGGTTACCTCGACCCGGCCGACGACGAAGGCCGGTTCCTGCGCCACGGCGGCGAGCGCTGGTACCGCACCGGTGACCTGGTCCGGCCGATCGGCGGCGGCGAGCTGGCCTACCTCGGCCGGGTGGACCACCAGGTCAAGATCCGCGGGGTACGGGTCGAACTGGCCGAGATCGAGTGCCGGCTGCGCGCGCTGGACGGCGTCCAGGACGCGGTCGCGGTGGTGGTGGACGACGTGCTGGTGGCGTTCTGCGTGGGGGTACGCCGTCCGGCCGCCGTGCTGGCCGGTGAACTGGCCGCCACCCTGCCGCGCGCACTGCTGCCCCGGCGGTTCGTCTTCCTGGCCGAGTTTCCGCTCAACACCAACCGCAAGACCGACCGTCGGGCGTTGGCCGCGACCGCCGCCGAGCTGGTCGGCAGCTGACCCGGCGAGCGAGGGGGGCACCGGCAGACCGCCGGTGCCCCCTCGCTCGGTTCAGCCTGACTGTTAGTGATCCTGCCCGACCAGGGCGGCCAGCTGGCGGACCGTCGGGTACTCCACCAGCGCGGTGACCGGCAGCTGCGCCGAGACGTTGCTGCGCAGCTTGGTGGCGAGCGAGATGGCGATGAGCGAGTGTCCACCCAGCTCGAAGAAGTTGTCGGTGGCGCCGACGGTCTCCAGGCCGAGGGTGGCCGCCCAGATGTCGGCGATCGTGCGTTCCACCCCGGCCGCCGGTTCGACGTACGGGGTGGCCAGCGTGGGCCGGGGATGGCGCTCGCGTTCGACCTCCTCGGCACCGCCGGCCGCCGGGTCGTTGGTGACCCACTGCGCGATCCGGGCCTCGATCGGGCCCGTGGAGATCACCAGGTGGCCGACGTGCCCGACGGCGGCGAGGGCCCGACCGAAGACGTCGACCCCCTCGGCCGGCGACATCTCGTACTCGCGGACCGTCTGCCCGGTCATCCCGTCCGGTCGGCTCGGATCGATCGCCCAGGTGTCCCAGTCGACGGTGATCCAGCGCCCCTCGCCGTGCAGCCGGGCCACCCGGGCGTACGCGTCGAGGCCGGCGTTCGCCGCCGAGTACGGTCCCAGCGCGATCCCGCCCAGCACGGCGGAGACCGAGGACAGCGTGATGCGCCGGTCCGGGGCGTGCCCACCGAGCACCGCCTGGAGCACGTGGAAGCCGTGGATCTTGGCGTTCAGGTGCGCGTCGCAGGACGCCCGGTCGGAGAGGTGGGCCAGCCCGAAGTGCTCCGGGCTCTGGATGCCGGCCGCGTGCACCACCACGTCGATGCCGCCGAACTCGGCCACCGCGGCGTCGACCACCTCGCGCATCCGCGCCTCGTCCCCGACGTCGGCGGCTGTCGCGAGCACCGCGGCGCCCTGCCGCTCCAGGTCGAGGATGTTGCGGATGTGCCGGGCGACCCGGTCGTCGCCGTCCTTCCGCGCCGGCCACTGCTCGCGCGGCGGCAGCGCGGTCCGGGCGGTGAGCACCAGTCGGCAGCTGTAGCGCTCCGCCAGGTGCCGGGCCAGCACCAGCCCCACGTCGCCGAGCCCGCCGGTGATCAGCACGGTCTCGCCGGCGCTGACGATCGGCCGGTCCGCCGTCGGGGCGGGCAGCGGGTGCGGTCGGTAGTGCCGGGACCAGGCGTCGCCGTCCCGGACGGCGACCGGGCCCTGGTGCGGGTGCACGCTGGCGGCGAGCGCCTGTTCGATGTCGACGGTGCCGGCCACGTCGACGTGCCGGCAGGCCAGGAACGGGTTCTCCTGGGCCAGGCTCGGCGCCAGCGCGGCCAGCGTGGCGTGCTCGGGGTGGCGCAGGTCGGCACCGAGCACCCCGAGCGCCCCGGAGGTCAGCAGCACCAGCTCGGTCGGCGGGGTGTCCGGGTCGTCGGCCAGCGCCCGCACCAGGGCGAGCGCGGAGCGGAATCCCCGGTCCTGCTCCCGCTCGAAATGCTCGCCGCCGGTGCCCTCGGGGGAGCCCAGGCTGAACCCGTGCACGATGGTGCGTGGGGCGACGAACAGGGCACGGACCAGCTCGGCCAGGTCGTCCGGCGCGTCCGAGCGGACGGTGAAGTCGCCGGCCTCGTCCTGCGCGAACGCCTCGCCCGGCCGGGCCGCGCAGACCTCGGCACCGGCCTCGGCCAGTCGGGCGAGCAGCGCCTCGCCGCGCTCGTCGGCGGTGAGCACCAGCCACGGGCCGGCGGCGCGCAGCCGCTCGTCCAGGTCGGCGGTGTCCAGCGGGCGCGGTGTCCAGGTCGGCAGGTAGGTCCACTCCGCCGGGTCGTCGACGCGGCCCTCGGCCGGCCGCGCCGCAGTGGCCTGCGCCGGGCGGGGCTTGACCCAGTAGCGGCTGCGCTGGAACGGGTAGGTCGGCAGCTCGACGCGCCGGCCGGCACCCAGGTGCAGCGCCGCCCAGTCCACCGTCGCCCCGGTCAGCCAGACTTGGGCCAGGGTGGTCAGGACCCACTCGGCGGCGACCTGGTCACCGGGGGCGACGAGCACCTCGACCGGGCTGGCGGGGCCGGCCGGCTCGCCGGCCAGCACCACCCCGAGCCGGGCCAGCCCGGTGCCGAGGTCGGCCAGCACGCTGTTCCGGTCGGTGCCACGCGTTGCGCCGTCAGCCGGCAGCAGCGGGCCGACCGCCGCGGACAGCTCGGCCCACCAGGCGTCCGGTACGCCGTCACCGGCGCGTAGCAGCACCGCCGGATCGCGCCGACGGGTCTCGCCGTCGATCCACCGGCCGGCGTCGGCCAGGGCCGCGATCGCGTCGTCCCGGTCCCGGCAGACCACCGCCCTGCGCAGCGCGAAGCGCCCACGGGACACCTGCAGGGTGTACGCGACGTCGGCGAGGTCGGCCTCCGGGTGCTGGACCAGGTGCTGGCGCAGCCGGTCGGTCAGCGCTTGCAGCGCGGTCGGGTCAGCGGCGGAGAAGGTCAGCAGCTGCGGACCGGCCGCAACCCGGGGGGCACGCGTCGGCGCCTGCTCCAACACCACGTGCGCGTTGGTGCCGCCGAGCCCGAACGAGCTGACCCCGGCGCGGCGCGGGTCGGGCCCGGCCGGCCAGGGGCGGGGCTCGGTGAGGACGGTGAACCGGTCGGCCGCCGCGGCGAGCGTCGGGTTCGGTGCGGTGTAGCCGGCGACCGCCGGCAGGATCTCGTGCCGCAGGCTCAGCGCGGCGCGCATCAGGCCGGTCACCCCGGCCGCGCGGTCCAGGTGCCCCACCGAGGGTTTGATGGAGCTGAGCACGCACGGGGTCGGCGGGGTCGCCTGGAACACCCGGCTCATCGCCGCCAGCTCGATGGAGTCGCCCAGCGGCGTGCCGGTGGCGTGGCATTCGACGTAGCCGATGGTCTCCGGCTTCACGCCGGCGACGGTCAGCGCCGTCTCGATCACCTCGGCCTGGCCCTCGACGCCGGGCGCGGTGTAACCCACCCGCTCCGGGCCGTCGTTGTTGACCGCCGAGCCGAGGATGACCGCGTGGATGACGTCGCCGTCGGCGAGCGCGTCGGTCATCCGCTTGAGCGCCACCACCCCGACGCCCGAGCCCATCACGCTGCCGTTGGCCGCCGCGTCGAAGCTGCGCACCCGGCCGTCGGGGGAGAGGATCCCGCCCTGCTCGTAGCGGTAGCCGGCGGGCTGGGGCAGCGGCAGGAAGGCGCCACCGGCGAGGGCCACGTCACAGTCGTAGGTCAGCAGGCTCTGGCAGGCCAGGTGCACCGCGACCAGCGAGGTGGAGCAGAACGTCTGCACGGTCACGCTCGGCCCGCGCAGCCCGAGCTTGTACGAGACCAGCGAGGTGAGCGAGTCCCGTTCGTTGCCGACCGCGAAGAGCAGGCCCTCACCGGGCTCGTCGACCATGTGCGCGACGTTGTTGATCATGTAGTCCGGGAACGCGCAGCCGGCGAAGACCCCGACCCGGGCGCCCGGGTCGACCGGCTGGTAGCCGGCGGCCTCCAGCGCCTGCCAGGAGCACTCCAGGAAGAGCCGGTGCTGCGGCTCCATCGTCTCGGCCTCGCGCGGGCTGAAGCCGAAGGCGCCCGCGTCGAACAGGTCGAGGTCGTCGACCGGGCCGCCGACGCGTATGTAGTCCGGGTCGGCGGCCCGGGCCGGGTCGACACCGGCGCGGGTCAGCTCCTCGTCGGTGATCGGCCGCAGCCCGGGCACCCCGTCGCGCAGATTGCGCCAGAGTTCGCCGACGTCGGCCGCCCCCGGAAAGCGCCCGGCCATACCGATGAGCGCGACCGCGGAGTCGTAGTCAGTTTCAGTCACGATGACCTCCAGGTACACCGGATCGGGGGTTCGGACGGATTGCTCGGGTGCCGCTCACATCAGCCGGCTGCGGCCCCAGCCCCGAGCGAGCCGCCAGGAGGCCAGCCCTCCGGCGACGAGGGCGATGCCCAGGCAGACCAGTGCCGGGCGGAGCATGCCGGCGGGGTCGCTGTCGACCGCGGCACGCAGCATCGACATGGCCCAGTAACCGGGGGAGAGCGGCGCGACGTGCTGCGCCCAGCCGGGCATCAGCGACACCGGTACCAGCGCGCCGCCCAGCGCGCTGACCATGATCGCCCCCAGGTCGGAGGCGACGCTCAGTTCGCCGCGGCTGCGTACCACGGTGGCCAGGGCGGCGCCCACCGCGAGCAGGGTCAGCCCCCAGATGCCGACCGCGAGGGCCAGGTAGCCGACCGCGGACGGCCGAGGTAGGGGCAGCCCGACGACCAGGCAGCCGAACGCGAACAGCACGGCCTGCTGCAACAGCAGCAGGACGAGCACCGGACCGGTCTTGCCGAGCAGCAGCTCGACGCGGCCGGCCCGGCTGGCCCGCAGCCGGTCCCAGGTGCGCCACTCCCGCTCCACCAGGATCGAGTTGCCGACGATCGACAGCGCGAAGACCGAGAACATCACCAGCGGCCCGGTCACCGCCTGCAGCGTGCCGCTGTCCAGCGCCTCCTCGTAGAGGGGCTTGAGCACCAGCATCAGCACCATCGGCAGGGCGATGTAGCTGATCAGCTGGGCGGGGTCGCGCAGCCGGAGCACGGCGTTGTGCCGGACCAGCAGGCCGGTACGGCGAAGGGCGTCAGTCGACATCGGTTACCGCCAGCGAGTGGTAGAGGTCGTCAAGATCGGGACGGCGCAGCTCGACGGACTCGACCTGACGGTCCGTGCCCTTCAGCAGCTCCACCAGGGCGGTGGTGGGGTCGGTGGTGGAGACCTGCACCACCTCGTCGGCGAAGGTCACCCGGACCTCGCCAGGCAACCCCTCAAGCAGCTCCGCGCTGCTGCCGCGGGCGATGATCCGGCCGCGTCGGGCGACCGCGATACTGGCCTGCAGGTCGGTGAGTTCGTTGAGGTAGTGAGTGGTGTAGATGACCGCCGCCCCCTCGCCGGCCCGCTGCTTGACCACGTTGAGCAGCGCCTGCCGGGTCTCCGGGTCGGCACCCGCGGTCGGCTCGTCGAGCAGCAGCAGCGACGGTCGGTGGATCAGGGCCACCGCGGCCTGGGTCCGGCGTTGCTGCCCGCCGGAGAGCACCCCGACCGGCCGGTCCAGGAACCCGGTCAGGTGCAGGCCGGTGGCGAGGTCGTCGATCTCGGTACGCAGTGCCTGGCGCCGCAGCCCGGCGATGCCGCCGAAGAGCCGCAGGTGCTCCCGGACGGTGATCGGCGGGTACAGCGCGATGTGCTGCGGTGAGATGCCGATCTGCCCGCGCGCCTGGGTGGGGGTCCGGCCGTCGACCAGCACCACCCCGCTGTCCGGCCGGATCAGGCCGGAGACCACCTCGACGAAGGTGGTCTTGCCGGCACCGTTGTGTCCGACCAGTCCCACGATCTCGCCCCGGGCGACAGTCAGGCTGAAGCCGGCCAGCGCAGCCACGTCGCCGTAGCGCTTGGTGACCTCGATCGCCTCCAGCGACGTCCACTCCTGATCCTGGTGTCGGGCCGGCGATCCGACCGGCTGCGCCTTGATCGTGCTCACATCAGCGTCCCTTCCCTGAGTCATTGGTCCTCCGCCATGCCGCTGGCCAGCCCGAACTGGTGCTGCCGGAACGGGATGCGGCCGACCGCGACCCGGTGCTCGGGATGCCGGTCGTCCCGGCGCGGCGCCCGGGTGTCGGGCACCAGCTGCGCCGGCGGGCTGCTCATCCGGTGCACCGCACTCAACGAGCGCAGCGTGATCGCCTGCCAGTCCAGGGCGCCGAGCTGGTCGAACGCCTCCAGGGCCACCTCGTGGCGGGCCGCGGCATGGTCCAGCCGCTGCTCGCAGAGGTCGAGCCGGCCGAGCCCGTACAGCATCACCGCCTCACCGAGTCGGTCCTCGGCCCGCACCGCGGCCTCCAGGGCGCAGAGGTTGCTCTCCCGCCACTCGCCGAAGCGGGACTGCGTCTCGGCGAGCGCGGCGACGGCGGCGGCGAGGTTCCAGCAGTAGGCCACCTCGCCGACGCGGGCGGCCTGCCGGACCGCGGCCAGCAGCGCGGTGCGTTCCCGCTCGTACCAGGCCAGCGGATCGGTCAGCGCGGCGTCGACGAGCGGCTCGGCCAGCGGCCAGACGGCCGCGGCTGAATGGCGGGCGATGCGGTGGCCGCCCTGCCGTACCCGGGCCTCGTCGGCCAGGAGGAGCCACCCGCCGAGCATCCGTCGGATCACGGCGGCCCGGTCGGCCGCGCTGCTCTCGGCCAGCGACAGGTCGCGGGCGTGCAGCCGGACCAGGTCGCGCAGTCGGTAGCGGGTGGCCCCGCCGGTGCCGCTGAGCACGTCGACCAGCCGGGCGTCGATGAGGGTCTCCAGTACCTCGGCGGCGGAGTCCGCGTCGAGCTGCAGCAGCGGGGCGGCCACCCAGGCCGCGAAGGTGTCGGTCTCCAGCTCGCCAAGGTGCCTGAACAGCAGCTGTGCCGCCGGCGGCAGGGCGTCGTAGGTCCCCCTCAGCCCGGCCCGTACGTCGAGGCCCTGGTGGACCAGCCCACCCAGCCGCTGCCCGGGCTCGACGAGCCGGGCGGTGAGCTGTCCCAGGCTCCAGTGCGGCCGGGCGGCGAGCCGGTTCGCGGCGATCCGCAGCGCCAGCGGCAGACCACCGCAGAGCTCGACCAGCTCGAGGGCCTTGCTCGGCTCAGCGGCGACCCGGTCCCGGCCGACCATGGCGGCCAGCAACTCGATGCCGTCGTGGGCGTCGAGTCGGTCGATCTCGAAGACGTGCGCGCCGGGCAGCCACGCCCGGCGGGCCCGGGTGGTCACGATCAGCCGACAGGCCGGCGTACCGGGCAGGAGCGGTCGGGCCTGGGCCGGGTCGCTGACGTCCTCGATCACCACCAGCATCCGCCGGTCGGCGAGGGCGCTGCGGTAGAGCGCCTCCCGGCCGTCGAGGGTCTCCGGAATGGTCGACCTGGCGAAGCCGAGCGACCGGAGGAACCGCTCCAGCACCTCGGCGGCGCCGTCCGGGCCGGGCGGCATCCGGGCGTAGAGCTGGCCGTCGGGAAACTCGCCGGCCAGCGCGTGCGCGGTCTCGATGGCCACAGTCGACTTGCCGACCCCGACGAAGCCGGTGATCACCGCCACGTCGAGCGAGTGGCGGTTGCGCCCTGTACCGGTTGCGTCGCCGAGCCGGTGACGCAACAGGTGCAGCATCTCCGCGCGGCCGGTGAAGTCCGGCGTCCGGGCCGGCAGCATCCGGGGTACCGGCATCCGCAACTGCGGCCCGGGCCCGGCCGCCACCGGCGTCGCCAGCTGGTCGGCGCCGGTCAGGATGGCCAACTCCAGTCGGTGCAGCGCCGGGCTCGGTTCGAGCCCCAGCTCGTCCACGAAGGTCTTGCGCACCGCCTGGAAGGTGGCCAACGCCTCGGCCTGCCGGCCGGACCGGTGCAGCGCCCTCATCAACTGGCCGGCCGGTCGCTCGCGCAGCGGGTACTCGGCGACGAGGGCCCGGATCTCGCCTATCACCTCGTGGTGCAGGCCCAGGTCGAGTTCGGCCTCGATGCACTCCTCGAGCACCTCGACCCGCCGTTCGGCGATCCGGACCAGCTTCGCCCGGACCGCGTCGCTGTCCACGTCGCAGAGCGGCTCACCGCGCCACAGGGCCAGCGCGGCGCGGAACGCAGTCCGCGCCGCCTGCGGATCCCGGGCCACGCCGGCGGCCCGGCCCCGGGCGACCAGGTCGGCGAAGACGTGCAGGTCGAGTTCGCCCGGCGTCAGGTCGATGAGGTAGCCGGTGCCCTGCATCCGGATGCGCTCGCCGAGCCCGGCCCTGGCCAGCGACCGGCGCAGCACCGACACGGCGGTCTGCACCTGGGCCCGGGCGGTGGTGGGCGGCGTCTCGCCCCACACCGCGTCGATCATCGACTTCAGCGCCACCACCTGGTTGGGGCTGAGCAGCAGCAGCGACAGCACGACGCTCTGCCGGCGCGCCGTTACGGTGACCGGCTCATCGCCCTGCACCTGCAACGGCCCGAGGACCCGGAAGCAGAGCGGGCCGCGCTCGTCGTCTTCCTGCCTGACCAATTGATCCACCTGCCTCATTCAGCGGTACTGCGACGACGGTTCGGAGTGTCGGGCTGCGGCGGCGTGCGGGCGCGCGTTCAGAGCAGGACCTCGGTCGGCGGTGGATGGCCGAGGAACGCGGTCGGGCTCGCGGTCAGGCCGTACGCGCCGGCCTGGAAGATCGCGATCAGGTCGCCGGGCTCCGCCCGGGGCAGGGACACGTCGTTGCCGAGCAGGTCCAGCGGGGTGCAGAGGCAGCCGACCACGGTGACCGTCTCCTCCGGCGCGGCGTCGAACCGGTTGGCCACCGCGAGCGGATAGTTGCGCCGGATCACCTGGCCGAAGTTGCCGGACGCGGCGAGCTGGTGGTGCAGCCCGCCGTCGACCACCAGGAAGGTCTTGCCGCGGGAGGTTTTCCGGTCGACGACCCTGGTGAGGTAGACACCGGCCTCACCGACCAGGTAGCGGCCCAGCTCCACGGCCACCCGGGCGTGCGGCAGGTTCGGGCGGATCCGGGTGTCGAGCAGGTCGGCCAGGTTCTCGCCGATCGGGGCCAGCTCCAGCGGCTGGTCCCTGGCCGAGTACGGGACACCGAAGCCGCCGCCGAGGTTCAGGTAGCGGATCGGTGCCGGGGTCAGCTCGGCCAACGTGAGGATCATGTCGACGGTGCGACGCTGCGCCTCGCAGATGTTCTCGGCGTGCAGGTTCTGCGAGCCGGCGAAGACGTGGAAGCCGTGGAAGTCGATCTCGTCGACGGCCAGCTCGGGCAGCAGGTCGGGGACGGACTCGACGTCGACGCCGAACTGCTGCGGACCGCCGCCGAGGCGCATGCCGGAGGCGCGTACCGCGAAGTCGGGGTTCACCCGCAGCGCCACCCGGGCCTGGATGCCGAGGGTCTTGCCGACCTCGCGCAGCCGGGCGAGTTCGCCCGCCGACTCCAGCTCGATCAGGACACCGGCGGCGACCGCCCGGGTGAGTTCGTCGGTCGTCTTGCCCGGCCCGGCGAAGCTGACCTGCTCGGCCGGCATCGGGGTGTCCAGCGCGTGCCGCAGCTCGCCGGCGGAGGCCACGTCGAAGCCGTCGACCAGGCCGCTCAGGTGGTGCAGCAGCGCGGGCATCGGGTTGGCCTTGACCGCGTAGCTCAACCGGATGCCCGGCGGCAGCGCGGCGCGGACCGCCGCGACCCGCTCGGAGACCAGGCGGCGGTCGTAGGCGAAGAACGGCGTGCCGCCGACCCGGGCGGCCAGCCGCTCCACCGGTACCGTGCCCACGGTGAGCTGGCCGCCGGTGGCGGTGAACCCGACCGGCGCGCTCACGAGCCGGCCTCCACCAGTCGGCGCAGCTCGACCCGGTCGAACTTCCCGTTGACCGAGCGGGGCAGCTGCGGCAGTACGACGGTCCGTTGCGGCAACATGTACGTCGGCAGGTCGTGCGCCAGCGACTTGCGCAGCACCTCGGTGTCGCAGTCGCCGCCGACGACCAGCACCACCTCGTGCCCGAGCCGTTCGTCGCCGACGCCCAGCGCCACCGCCTCGCGCACCAGCCCGGTCGCGTAGGCGGCCTCTTCGATCTCGGTGGGGCTGACCCGGTAGCCGGAGGTCTTGATCATGTCGTCGGTACGTCCGACGAAGTACAGGAAGCCCTCGGCGTCGCGGTAGACGGTGTCACCGGACCAGACCGCGATCTCCGGACGGATCGCCGGATCGGCGCCGGGGGCCGGCCGGAAGCGCAGCGTGGTGCGTGCCGGGTCGTTCCAGTAACCCTGGGCCACCAGGGCGCCCCGGTGCACCAGCTCACCGTGTTCGCCCGGCGCGCAGTTCGTGCCGTCCGGCCGCACCACCAGGATCTCGGCGTTGCCGATCGCCTTGCCGATCGAGTCCGGTCGACGGTCCACCTCGTCGGGGTCGAGGTATGTGGAGCGGAAGGCCTCGGTCAGCCCGTACATCAGGTAGGGCCGCGCGTTCGGCAGCAGCGCGCGCAGCCGGGTCAGGGTGGCCAGCGGCATCCGGCCACCGGTGTTGGCGAAGTAGCGCAGCCCGGCACCGGCCTCCGCCGGCCAGTCCAGCGCCGCCAGCTGCATCCACAGCGGAGGTACGCAGGTCAGCGCGGTCACCCGGTGCCGGGCGCAGAGCCGCACCACGTCCCGCGGTACCAGGTAGTTGGTCAGCACCACGTGCGCGCCGACGATGAACGAGGTGGTCAGCTGGCTGAAGCCGGCGTCGAAGCTGAGCGGCAGTACCGCCAGCACCGTGTCGTCGGCGGTGTGCCCGAGGTAGCCGGCGACGCTCGCCGCGCCGGCCAGCACGTTACGGTGCGACAGCACCACCCCCTTCGGGCCGCCGGTGCTGCCCGAGGTGTAGAAGATGGCCGCGATGTCGGTGTCGATCACCACCGCGCCGTCCGGTACCCGGTCGGCGGCGGTCGCGGCCAGCCGCTGCCAGTCGGTGATCCGCCAGCGCCCGGCTGGCCCGGGGACGGCGTCGGCGCCGACGAGCACGATGTCGGTGACCGAGGTGCTCTCGCTCAGCGCGGCGCGTACGGTCTCGAACCGCTCGGCCGTCGTGATCACCATGCGGGCCGTGCAATCGGCCGTGACGTGCGCCAGGTGCCGCGCCTTGAACAGCGGGTTGACCGGGACGAACACCGCGCCGGCCGCCGAGATCGCCAGCATCGCGACGACGGTCTCGATCCGCTTCTCGGCGTACACGGCGATCCGGTCACCGCGGCGTACTCCCAGCTCGTGCAGTCCGCGGGCGACCCGGGCGACCCGGTCGGTCAGCTCGCGGTAGTCGATCGTCTCCGACCTGAAGGTGACTGCGGGCCGGTCCGCCGCGCCGTATCGGGTCAGCTGGTCGACGCGGACCAGTGGAGTGCCGGGAGCGGCGGGGACCAGCTCACTCACCGGTGACCGTCTCGACGGTGACGAACTCGGCGACCGTCGTCCACAGCGACCCGACCGTCGCGAACGTCTCCTCGGTCAGCCGCTCGTCGGGCATTTCCAGGCCGTACCGGTCTTCCAGGTCGGCCAGCAGCTGCACCACGCCCATCGAGTCGAGGCCGAGGGCCGTGAGGTCGTCGGTCGGGGCCAGCTCGCCGCCCTCGGCGTACGGAAGGTGGGGGAGCAGCGTCTCCTGGAATGAGCGAGGCATGTCCGCGTTCGTCACCGTGGTCCCTCTCGATCGCTAAGCGTCGTCGCGACGCGTCGGCCGGCCACCTGCCTGGACCGGATGGCGGGCCCGGCCCGCCGACGGAGGAACCTCATCACGGCGCTCTCTCAACCTGCCATCGTCCGGCTCTTGGTCCGGCTGTCGTCGTGGGTCGTCCGGTCGCCCCGGTGGTGCCGGTGATAGCGGGATGAGAGCGACGGTGCCGCACGGCCGGGTCGCGCGGTGCGCGAGTGAGGTTGGCGTGATTGTCGCTGCTGTCACCGTGGAGCCCGCGGCGGTGAACCGTCGGCGGAACTCGGGAAACATGACCGGGAGGCAGCGGATGTCGACAGAGGCTCTGTCGCGGATCAGTTGGACGCCCCGCTTCGGCGGACGCCTTGTCGAGGACGACGGCATCGACGCCCAGGATCGCGTGAACGCGCAATGCATCGAAGTGTATCACTATATAGTGCGACACGGCGCGATCGTGCCGTCCGGGTTCGACCGGGTGGCGGTGGAACTCGGCTGGACCGGACCCGAAGTGGTCTCGACGATCATGCAGCTCGTCGAGCTGCGCCTGTTGCGTACCGACGGCGCGGTCGGCGGCCGGTTGGTCCCGGTCGACCCGCAGTATGCCGCCACCCTGCTGGTCTCACCGATCGAACGCGCGATCTACCAGCAGCGGGAGCTGGCCGACCAGCTGCGCGAGCGGATCGACTCGATCGCCGGCGCAAGGGACTCCGCCGTGGTGCCCGGCGGCTCGATCGACCGGCTCGAAGGCGTGGCGGAGCTGCGCGGCCTGCTCAAGCAGGCCGCTGACGTGTGCCGCGACGAACTCGTCGTGCTGCGGCCGAGCCACGACGACGACGAGGTGCTCGACCGGCTCCTCGAGGCCTGTCACGGCGTGCTCGACCGGGGCGTCTCCGTCCGGATCATCTCGCCGCACCGAAGCCGGGCCGGTTTCGCCTCCCGGGCCAAGTCCCGGCGGCTGATCGACGGCGGCGCGGCGATCCGGACCATCAGCCAGGTCCCGCAGGCCTCGGTGGTCTTCGACCGCTCGCTCGCGGTGGTGTTCGGGACGTCCGCCGACGGACTGCTGCCCACGGGGCACCGGGTCCGCGACGAGAACGTGGTGCGGTACCTCATCGAGATGTTCGACCAGCTCTGGGAGGGCGCGGCACCGCTGGCCGCGGACGAGGCCGGCTACGCCGACGAGGTCGCCGACGACCTGCAACGCTCGATCGCGCTGCTGATGGCCCAGGGCCTCACCGACGAGGCGGTGGCCCGCCGGCTCGGGATGTCGGTGCGCACCTGCCGCCGACACATCGCCGCGCTGCTGCGCAGTCTCGGCTCGGTCAGCCGCTTCCAGGCCGGCGTGCAGGTGGCCACCCGCTTCGCCACCGGGTCCCCGCTCGGCACCTGATGCCCGCCGGGCCGGCGCGGGGACCGGCTCAGCCCACCCGGGTCAGCCGGGCTGCCAGCGTCCGCAACGGCCGGGCGCTGGCCAGCTGATCCGGCGAGATCCCGACCCAGCCCCGTTCGCGCAGCGCGGACAGGGTGCGGGGCACCCGCAGAGCCCGGCCGCCGGCGGCCGTGTAGCTGTCCGAGCCGTCCACGGCGGCCAGCTCGTTGACCAGGGCGACCACCTCGGTGAGCAGCTCCTCGGCGGGCCCGGGCGACCGGCCGCCGACCGTCGTCGCCGGGCGATCGAGGTCGACGTGCGCGTCGGTGTCGACGTCCCCGGCGTCGACGAGCTCCAACCGGTCCGGGCAACGCACCGCCGGCCGGTCGTACATCGTGCCGAGGACATGCGTGCGCAGCTCGGCCGGGGTGAGCGGAGCCCGGGTCCGTACCCGGGCGACCAGCTCGCCCGTGCGCACCTGCACCCGCGCGTCGACCACCGCGGGATGCGAGCGCAGCGCGGCCCGGGTCGCCTCGACGCACACCGCGTCCGACCCGACCCGGACCAGTTCGCGGTGGGCCGGCGGGGCGAACCCCAGCTCCCGGGCCGCCTCGCTGACCCGCAGGTCCACCGAGGGGTCGCGGTGCGCCTCGATCAGCCGGACATGACCGCGCAGGAACCGCTCCACCGCCTCGGCGGGCAGCACCGCCGACTGGGCGTGCAGGGCCACCGTCACCCCGTCGCGCCACTCGTAGATTCCGAGGTAGCTGTCCGAACCGGCCTGCGCCCAGGCCGCCGGCGGGGTGTTCCAGGCGAACCGGTCCCGGCGAGCCCCGCAGGAGCGCGGGGCGTAACTCAGGAAGTTCACCTCCGAGGCGATCCGCACCGGCTGGCCGCGCCGGAAGCTCTCGGCCGCGATCAGCTCGGCGATCTCGTCGTACGGCACGTAGGCGTGCCGCTGCGCCTGCTCCACCCGGTCCGCCGTGCGGCGCAGCAACTCGCTGAACGGCGGATCGTCGGCCAGCTGCACGGAAACCACCGTCGGGGAGAACATGCACGTCATCACAGACATGTGCTGGCTGGCCTCACGGTGGCTGGTGAGCCAGCTGAACGGGACCGACGCCTCGCCGGTGTAGCCGGCGGTGAGCATCGCGTAGCAGGCCAGGTGGACGGCCGACGGCCAGCAGCCGTGCCGCGCCGCGATGTCCCGGCACGCCGCCAGCAGCCCCGGTGAGGTGATCGACGCGCTGAACGCGGTGCCCGGCCCGGGCGCGGTGGACCGCCGGGAGGCGAAGACGTCCGCCGGCAGCCGCTCGATCTCCCGGCGCCAGTGCGCCAGCTCGGCGGCGTTCGCCGCGGCGTCGCGGTTCGACTCCTGCCGGGCGAGGTCCACCGGCTGGTGCGCCACCGGCGGCAACACCGCCCGGCGGCGGGCGGTGATCGCGGCGAGCATCGCCTCGAACTCGCGACGGAAGGTGTTCAGACTCCAGTCGTCGAAGGCGATGTGGTTGAGCACCACCACGAGGCGCCGGGGCCGGCCACCGGTGGTGACCACGCAGGCCCGGATCGGCCAGTCCCGGGTCAGGTCGAAGTCGGCGACGGTCAGTTCCGCGACCACCGCGGCCGGGGCCGGGGTGCCGTCCGACTCGGTCGACACCAGCCGTACCGGCAGTGGCGCGGGCGGTTGGACCCGCTGCTGCGGCCAACCGGCCGGATCGGCCAGGATGACGGTGCGCAGCGCCTCGTGCCGGCGGACCAGGTGGTTGATCGCGGCGCGCAAGTCGGCGACCGAGATGCCCTCCGGCAGCGGGCAGTTGGCGACGATGTGTGCGTCGTGCCGGGCCCCGGCGGGTACGTGCTGGTACCGGAGCCAGTGGTAGCGCTGGCCCCAGCAGAGATTCGCGCTCTTCTCCACAGAATCTGACTCCTCTTCCCGCGTTCGTCCGCCCATATGATCGGGTCGCCGGAAATGTTTCGGCTAGTCAGTGCCGGTGACAATAATTGACGGCAAAGAGCTGCCATCGGGCGGCGGCGGGCAGTTTCTCCGGCGCTATTGACACCGGGTGGCCTGGTCGGCAAATCTCTGCGTACCGATCCAACAGGCTCGGGAGACTGGTTCAGCAAAACCCGGATAAGGAGTGATTACCATGGCGAAGACCGCTGCCAAGGCCGCTGCCAAGGCTGCCGCGAAGGCCGCTGCGAAGGCCGCTGCGAAGGCTGCCGCGAAGGCCGCTGCGAAGAACTCCCTCTAAGTCTCAGAGGGTTCGGTGGCATGGCCGGTGAGCTGCTTGAAGGTGGCTTCGCCGGCCATGCACCATCAATCCGAACAAGGGAAGGATCAGGGTCAATGGAACGTTCGGAGATCATCGAGCACCTGCGGATCTCGCTGTCGGTAGTGCTCAACCGGGAACTGCCCGAGCTCTCCGCCGAGACGCAGATCCTTGAGGACCTGGAAATCGACTCGATTCGCTTCATTGAGCTGATAATGAGCCTTGAGGACACCCTCCAGCTCGACGTCGATCCCGAATCGCTGGAGCCGGAGGTGTTCCAGTCGGTCGGTTCCTTCGCCGACTACATCCAGACCCGCCTGCAACAGGTGGACGTCGCCCGTTAGCCGTTCGCGGCAGGCACAGGAGGACCGCATGCGGGACATGATCGACGAGTGCGAGCAGACGGCGTACTCCGCCGGGCTGGCCGCCGGGCTGGCCGTGGCGCTCGCCGCGGCGCCGGGCATCACGCCGCCGGGCCGGGTCGCCGCCGTTCCCACCGCCGCCCTGCCCGCCGGTTGGGCGACCACGCCCGCCTCGACGGTCGGGCATCGGATGGCCGGTCAGGAGGGCATCAGCTTCGCCACCACCGACGACCACCCCGGCCTCGCCGACGGGCAGCTCACCCAGTTCTGCGCGCACCTGGGCGCGGTCCGGTTGGGCGTCACCCGACGGTTGCTGGAATGGGCCGTGGAGTACCTCTCCGGCCGGACGGTCGGCGGGGAGCCCACCATTCGCAAACAGCTGGTGCTGGGCGTACTGGCGGACGTGCAGACCGCCGTCGAGGCGGCCCGCCGGTCCTTGCGGGTCTCCGGCACGGTCCCGGCCGCGGTGCTCGACGTGCACGACCGGGTGACCACCCTGGACTGGGAGGCCGCCAAGCTGCTGGGCGCCAGCGGATACGTCGCCGGCACCCCCACCCGCGGCGCGTACGTGGCCCAACTGACCGCGAACTGCTGGCTCCCCCGGGAAGGTGTCTCATGATCGAGCTGGATCCGCCACTGCGCGCCCTACGGGACCAGTGCCGGGACGCGGCGACGGACCTGCGCTCGCGGGCCCTGTCGGTCGACGTCGACCCGGAGGACATGACCGGGCACCTGGACTCGCCGGCGTTGGCGATGGTCCGGGCGGCCAGCACCCCCAAACGCTTCCAGGACCCGTCCGGCTGGCAGGGCGAGTACACCGACAGCTGCCTGTCCCGCGCGGTGGCCAGCCTCGAGCTGGCCTGCGGTGACGCCGGCCTGCTGACCGCCAACACCGGCCCGGCGCTCGCCGGCATCGCCGTGGACGCGCTCGGCAGCGAGGCCCAGCAGCAGTTCTTCTACGAGTCCATCGCCGACGGCCGGACCTGGACCTTCTTCGCGATGACCGAGGACGCCCGCGGCAGCGACGCGACCGCGATGGAGACCCGCCTCGACGCGGACCCCGACGGCGACTACCGCCTCTTCGGCGCCAAGCGGTACGTCGGCAACGGCTCCCGGGGTGCGACCGGGGTGGTGTTCGCCCGGACCGGCCGCTCCCCGCTGTCGATCAGGGCGGCCATCCTGAGCTGCCCGACCCCCGGCTTCGCCGGCCACGCGCTGGAGATGACCGGGCTGCGCGGCGCGCGGATCAGCGAGCTTTCCTTCGACGGGGTGCACGTGCCGCGCGAGATGCTGCTCGGCGCCCACCTGCCGGCGTCCCGCCGTGGGATCTGGGGCGCGAGCCGGACCTTCAACGTGATGCGGATCCAGATCGCCGCGATGGCGCTCGGGGTGGCCTTCGCCGCCCGCGACTACGTCTGCGAACAGCGGCCGGGCTGGTCCGGGCACGAGCTGACCACCGCCCGGCTTGCGGCGGCGCGGGCCCTGCTCTACGACGCCGCGAACGAGGTCGACCTTTCGCCGGACGACCGTCGGACGCCGTCGATCGCCAAGCTGCACGCCACCGACCTGGCCGTCCACGTCACCGGCTGGGCGGCGAACGCGCTCGGCCCGGGCTCCCTGCTGCTGCACCCGCTGCTCGAGAAGTGGTGCCGTGACGTGCGCGCCTTCGAGTTCATGGACGGCACCAGCAACATCCTGCGCCTGCACATCACGCACGGCATCGCCACCCGGAGGCCGACGTCATGACGTTGACCGCGACCCCGCTGGACGGGGTACGCACACCGCGCTGGTCCACCCGGGCCTTCGCCGAGGCGGACCGCGACCAGGTGCTGGGGATGTTCACCGAGCCGGACTTCTACTTCCGCACGGCCCAACCGGACACCCGCGGTGAGTGGGAACTGCTCGATCTGCTCGGCACCGAGACCGAGGTGCTGCTCGCCGACGGTGAGCCGGTGGGCCTGTCCGCCACCGAAGCGGTCGGCGCCGAGCACGGCTGCCACTACCAACTGCACCTGCGGCTGCGTTCCGGCGCCCCGCTGAGCTGGTGGTGCCAGGCGTACGACGAGGCGGTGCGGGCGCTGCGCTGGCGGCGCGAGGTAATCCGGATCTCCGTCCTGGTGGGCGAGTACGACCAGGCCGGGCTCGAGGCGGCCCGGGCGGCCGGGCTGACCGAGGAGGGCACCCTCGCCGACGTGGTCGTGCACGAGGGACGCCGGTACGGGTACGTCTTCTTCTCGCAGATCTGGGTGCCGACATCATGACACTGCGCGGGTACCGCAGTACCGACCTACCGCTGCTGACCGGGCCGTGGCTCGCCGGCGAACTGCTCGGCATGCCGCTGGAGCAGGCACCGACGATGGTGGTGCCGGCGGCGGTCGAGGCGCCGAAGGACAACACCGTGGAGCTGTGCGTGCTGCCGGGAGCGGCCTTCGTCCGCTTCGCCGAGCTGGACTGGGTGCACCGCCGTGCCCGGTTGGAGATCGGCGTGCAGCCGGGCGCAGAGGACCTGGTCCCGGCGCTGCTCAAGACCGCCGTCTCGCACGGCTTCCGGGTGCTCAACCTGCACCGGCTGTACGGCTGGGTGACCCCGGCGGCAGCCGCGCCGGTGGACCTGTTGCAGGACGCCGGGTTCATCGGCGAGGCGACGGTCCCGGCCGGCCGGTGGTTCGCCGGCAGCCACGTCGACCGGCAGATCTGGGGAGCGGTACGCCATGACTGAGATCCAGCGACTCGACACCGCAGCCGCCGCCTCGGCGCTGGCGGCGGTACCCGGGGCGGCCCGGGGTTTCCTCGGCGTCGACCCGGTCACGCAGAACCACGCCCTGCTGGTCCGCGAGCTGACCCGGCTGGGCGCGCAGGTCTTCCGGACCGGTGACACGCTGCTGGGCTACCTGCCCAACGAGGAACAGCCACGCCAGGCGTACGTGGCGAGCACCTCGCCCGATCCCGAGCCGCTACGCGGTTTCCTCGACTTCCTCGGCAACTACCAGCGGTGCACCTCGTTCGTTGCCCTGGTGCCGGCGGACAGCCCGCCGGTGCTGGCGTTGCACGACTGTGGATTCACCCGGGTCGGCACCTTGCGCGAGCACCGCTACCAGTCCGGCGCCTACCAGGATGTGTCGGTGTACTTCGTCCGTGGGGAGGACACGTGCCGTTCGTGACGGTCAGGCATCTCACCGAGGCCGACATCCCCATCCGGACCGCGCTGATGCGTGAGTCGCGGTTCCAGGCGAACCTCACCGACTACGCGGTCGTCACCGGCGACGACGCGCTGGAGCACCGCCAGCGGGTGGGTATCACCGAGGAACACGACATCAAGCGGCACTTCACCCTCTGCGGCCCGCGCGAGCAGGTGGTGGGGTTCGCCTGGATCACCACCATCGACTGGCGCAGCCAGTGCTGCGAGCTGTCGTTCGGGATCCTGCCCCGGTTCCGGGGGGCCTTCGGCGCCGCGGCGGTGGCCGCCGCGCACACCTTCCTGCGGACCGAGCTGAACATGCGGGTCGTGGTGAACCAGGTGCTCGAACACAACACCATGCTGCTGTCCTCGGAGAACCTGGCCGCGCAGCGCCGGGTGCGCTGCGCCTACGACTCGTACACGGTGGGGCAGTGGCGCACCGCCTGCTACTGGTCGGAGAACCAGCAGGACGCGCAGGCGCAGCGGTCCCAGGTCGAGGACCGCCGCGCCGCGGTCGCCGAGCGGATCCGCGCGATGACCCAGCGCGCCCGGTGAACACCGATGGCGCGACCGGAGGCTACCTGCGGTTCCCCACCGTCGCCGACGACACCGTGGTGTTCACCGCCGAGGACGACCTGTGGCGAGTGCCGGTCGCGGGTGGACCGGCGAGCCGGCTGACCGCCGGCGGCGCCGAGTACGCCCACCCCCGGTTGTCCCCGGACGGCAAGCTGGTGGCGTTCGTCGGCTCGGACGACGGACCGAGCGAGGTCTACCTGCTGCCGCTGGCCGGCGGCCCGGCCCGCCGGCTCACCTTCCAGGCGGCCCGGTGCGTGGTGGTCGGCTGGCACCCGCACCACGACGAGATCATTTACGCCAGCACCGCCGAGCAGCCGACCGGCTTCGGCTACCGGCTCTTCGCCGTCGGGGTCGACGGCGGGCCGACCCGGCTGCTCGACCACGGCGGGGCCAGCACCCTCTCGTACGGCCCCGGCGGCGCGCTGGTGATCGGGCGCAACCTCGCCGACCCGGCCCGCCGCAAGCGGTACACCGGGGGCGCCGCCGGTGAACTCTGGGTCGATCACGACGGCAGCGGCTCCTTCACCCGGCTGGCGCTGCCCGGCAACGTGGCCAACCCGTGCTGGGTCGGTGACCGGATCTTTCTGATCAGCGACCACGAGGGCACCGGCAACGTCTACTCGTGCCGGCCGGACGGCAGCGCGCTGACCCGGCACACCGGACACCGCGACTTCTACGCCCGTGGTCTGAGCACCGACGGACAGCGGCTCGTCTACCACGCCGGTGCCCGGCTGTACGCGTTGGACGCCCCTGGTGACGCGCCCCGGCAGCTCGACGTCTCACTTGCGAGCTCGCGCCGCCAGCAGGCCCGGCGGATCGTCTCGGCCGCCGAGTTCCTCGACAGCGCCCGCCTCAGCCCGGACGGCACCAACCTGGCCCTCGTCGCGCGGGGCAAGGCGTTCACCATGGCGCACTGGTCCGGCCCGGTGCGCCGACACGGCACCGCCGAGGGGACGCGGCACCGGTTGCTGAGCTGGTTGGCCGACGGCCGCCGGCTGGTCGCGGTCGCCGCCGACGACCGACCGGACGAGCGGCTGGTGCTCTTCCCGGCCGAGGGCGGGACAGCCTCGGTGGAGATCCCGCTCACCGACATCGGCTGCGTCACCGAGCTGGTCGCCTCGTCGGCGTCCGGCCAGGTGGCCTTCGCCACCAACCGCCAGCAGCTGTGGCTGCTGGACACCGACAGCGTGCTGCCGACACCGCGGTTGCTGGACAGCAGTGCGTTCGAGCGGATCGAGGACCTGGCCTGGTCGCCGGATGGCCGGTGGCTCGCCTACACGTTCCCGGACACGCCGCGCACCTCGGCGATCAAGCTGGCGGAGGTGGCGCTGCGGCGCTCGTTCCAGGTCACCCGACCGGTGCTGCGCGACAGCCGGCCGGCGTTCGACCCGGCCGGGCGCTACCTCTACTTCCTTGGCCAGCGCGACCTCACCCCTGAGCACGACCAGGTGCGCTTCGACGTCGGCTTCCCCTTCGGCAACCGGCCGTACCTGGTGACGTTGCGGGCCACCGAGGCGTCGCCGTTCGTGCCGCGGCCCGTCGACGGTGCGCAGCGGGGCACCGAGGCCGGAGCCGGACCGCCGTTCGTCGAGATAGACCTCACCGACATCGATCGCCGGGTCGTCGGGTTCCCGGTGCCGGAGGGGCGGTACGCCGGCATCGTCGGACTGCCCGACCGGGTGCTCCTGCACACCGTGCCGGTCACCGCGCCGGATCCGGTCAAGCCGGACGCTGCCCCGGTCGGCATGGTCACCGTGGTCGACCTGCAGACCGCGGAGGTCACCGAGGAGCAGTTGCTCGGGGTCGACGACATCAGCGCCAGCCCGGACGGCGGCACGCTGCTCTGCCAGGTGCGTGACCGGCTGCGGGTGCTCGCCGCCGAGGAGGCGGAGGACGCCGACGACGACCCGTACGCCCGGTGCGCCCCGCCGACCTGGAAGAACGGCTGGATCGACCTGACCCGGCTGCGGGTGTCGATCCGGCCGGCCGCGGAGTGGCGGCAGATGTACCGCGAGACCTGGCGGCTGCAGCGGGAGAGCTTCTGGCACGCCGAGATGTCCGGGCTGGACTGGGACGGGCTGTACCAGCGCTACCTGCCCCTGGTGGATCTGGTCGGGTGCCGCTCGGAGCTCTCCGACCTGCTCTGGGAACTGCAGGGCGAGCTGGCCACCTCGCACGCCTACGAACACGGTGGTGACTACCGCCGGCCTGTCGAGCAGGCGCAGGGGTTTCTCGGCGTGGACTGGAGCGCCACCGCCAGCGGGGTCGGCGACCCGCCGGCACAGTGGCGCATTGAGCGCATCCTGCGCGGTGACCCGTGGAACCCCGATGCCACCTCGCCGTGCAACCGGCCCGGTGTCGACCTGCGCCCGGGTGACGCGGTGGTGGCCATCGACGGGCAACCCGTCGGCCCGGCCGGGCCGGGGGAACTGCTGGTCGGCCAGGCCGACCGAGAGGTCGAGCTGACGGTGCTGCGCGACGGCGCCGCCCCGCGCCGGGTGTGCGTGCGGGCGATCCGGGCCGAGGGCCGGGCCCGCTACCGTGACTGGGTGGAGGGCAACCGCGCCCTGGTCGCATCCACCTCGCGGGGCCGGCTCGGCTACCTGCACGTGCCGGACATGTTCCGGACCGGCTACGCCGACTTCATCCGGGGCTTCCTCTCCGAGCTCGACCGGGACGGGCTGGTGGTGGACGTGCGCTTCAACGGCGGCGGACAGGTCTCGCCGTTGCTGCTCGACCGGCTCGCCCGGCGCCGTGGTGGCGCCGAACACGGGCGCTGGAGCGGCGCCACCCCGTACCCGGTCGAGTCGCCGCGCGGCCCGATGGCGGTGCTCATCAACGAGCACACCGGATCGGACGGGGAGATCTTCAGCCACATGTTCCGGCAGCTCGGCCTGGGGACGCTGATCGGGAACCGGACCTGGGGCGGCACCATCGCCACCTGGCCACGCCACGAGTTGGTCGACGGCACGGTCACCACGCAACCGGAGTTCTGTTACGTCTTCGACGGCATCGGTGCCGGCCTGGAGAACCACGGCGTCGAGCCGGACGTCGTCGTGCCGGACCCGCCGCAGGGCGTGCTGGCCGGGGCCGACCCCCAGCTCGCCGCCGCCGTCGCGCATCTGCTGGCCGGCCTCGGGCAGCCGGCGCCGGCCCGGCCGACCGCGCGACCGCTGGTGGCGCTGTCGACCCGCTCCAGGTCGGTCGGGTGACCCAGTGACGGTTGGAGACCTCGGCGCACCGCCGGCGACCGCCGTGCTGCCCGCCGCGCCGGACGGCCCGCCGCCCGCTACCGTCCCGGGCCCGCCGAACGTGCCCGCAGCCGGACAGCCGCACACCTGGTGGGTGCCGGTCCGGCCGGGTGGCGGCCGCGTCGACCTGCTCGACCCGGCCGAGCGCCTCCGGGCCGAGGGCCTGCTCGGCTCGCCGGCGCGGGACGTCTTCGTGACCTCCCGCGCGGCCCAGCGTCGGTTGGGCACCCGCTATCTCGGCGTACCGCCGGCCCAGGTGCGCATCGACCGCGACTGCCAGTACTGCGCGGGGACGCACGGCCGGCCCAGGTTCGCTGATTCCCAGGTCGACTACTCCGTCTCGCACACCGAGGAGTGGGTGCTGCTGGCGGTGGCCGGAGTCGGCCTGATCGGGGTGGACGTCGAGCGGTCGAGCACGGACCGGGACACCGACGGTCTCGCCGCGGTCGCGCTGACCGCCAATGAACGGGCGCTGTTCGCCCGGGTGCCCCCCGTCGATCGGCCCGGCTGGTTCCTGACCGCCTGGACGCGCAAGGAAGCGGCGATGAAGTTGACGGGATTCGGGCTGCGGGCACCGCCCGGCCAGCTGGACGTGAGCGGGCCGACGGTCATCGTGGGCAGCATTCCCGGCTGGCCGCGCATCCCTGTCCACCTGCACGACCTGCCTGCCCCGGCCGGTCACGCGGCGGCGCTTGCCAGCACCGTTCCGGTCCGCGCGGTGCGGTCCTTCCCGGTGGCCGGCGAGCGTGCTTTCCGGGCCACGGCATGACGACGCGTGCCGGTCAGCCCCACCAGGTGAGCATGAGTCGCATTGGCTGCTGCCGGGACCAGTAGAAGACGTAGGGGTACCGGGTGCCGGTAAACCTGTTCGGCAGGGCGACGGCATCTCCGCAGCTGGGGTCGAGTCCGGCGGCGTCGGTGCCGGCTTGCAGCGACCACACCCGTTGCGTCCCGGTCCACCAGTTGGTGCGCAGCGGGCCGCCCTCCAGGTCGCACAAGACGTAGGGTCGCTGCTGGGTGTCCCAGCCGTCCTGCACGGCGATTGTGCCGGCGTGCCGGACGTAGGTGGTGCCCGAGCTGGAATGGGTGGACCACGTCCACGCGTCGTTGTACCAGGTGAGCTCCAGCACCTGACCGTTGACGCCGATGAACGCCTCGGGCCGGGATGCGGCGTTGGGGCCGTTCTGGACAGCGACCAGACCCACATCGTGGGCGTTGTAGCTGGGCTGCGGTGAACCGTGGCCATACCAGCGCCAGGTCAGGCCGTCGAAGCCGTGGCGCCAGAGGTTACCCTGCACGTCCAGCACGAACACCTGGGGCAGGTCGGGTTGGGTAGGCGACAGCCGCAGGTTGACCGCACCGACCGGGTCGGCGAAGCGGTGCAGGGTCACCCCCGCCGGGACACCCTGATCCGTCCAGGTCCATTGCCCGGTGTTGTTCTTCCGGCTCCACCAGAGATGCCCGTCGGCGCCGATCACGTAGATGTACGGGACCGCCTGACTGCCGGGAGCGGTCTGTACGGCGACCGCACCGACCGGCGCGCTGACCGTGGTGCCGCCGGGCGTGCCGATGTCGGTCCAGGCCCAGCGGCTGCCGTCCCACCAGTTACCCCACAGGTGACCATCGTCGGTGTAGACGAAGACGTAGGCACGCTCGATAGACGTGGCCTGGTCCAGGAATTTGATGACACCGACCGCGAGCCGGCCGAGCCGGCCGTCGTAGCGGTCCTGGCGGGCCAGGTCGAAGGCGACCGGCAGGCCGTCAGGCACCAGCGCCGGCCCGAGCTCCGACAGGTGGTACGGGTACGACATGGGCTGGCCCGGGATGGGGGCGGCGGCGCACTGCGCGCCCCAGCCGCAGAAGATCGGCTCGGTCCACCAGCCGGCCCGGGGCATGGCCGCGGCGGCGGGCGCGAAGCCGCGCTCCACCAGGTCCGTCCGGTACGTCGCCAGGCCCTGCCACGGGTCGGCCGCCGGCCGGAGCACGACGGTGGGGCTCTCGAACGACCCGTCGACGCACGTGTGCCCGTCGTAGTCAGACCCCAGGTTCAAGGCCAAGCTGGTGACCTGCGCCGTCGTCAACGCGCTCTACCGGGACCACGACATCTTCACCTACTACACGCTCAACGGACTGAACCCGCTGGTCATCGGCCCGTCGCTGGTCACCGACCCGGCCGACGCGCAGCGCGCCGTCGACGCCCTCGGCGAGGTGCTGGCCCAGGGACTGAACCGGCTGGTCACCCGGTTCGTCGCGCAGAAGGTGGGATCGCTGTGGTGATCGCGATCACCGGCGCGGCGGGCATGCTGGGCTCCCGGCTGGTCGACCGCCTCGGCGCCGAAGGCCACCACGTACGCGGTGTCGACCTGCGGCCGGAGAACGGGGTCACCCACGTCGGGGACGTCCGCGACTCCCGCCTGCTGGACCGCGCCTTCGCCGACGCCACCGTCGTCATCCACTGCGCGGCGGCGCTGCCCAGCTACCCGGCCGACCAGATCCGCTCCGTCACCGTCGAGGGCACGCGCGCCGTGTTCGCCGCTGCGGAGCGGGCCGCGGTGGCCCGGGTCGTGCACATCTCGTCGACCGCCGTCTACGGGCTGCCGACGCGGGTGCCCACCCCGGAGGAACACCCGCACGCGCCGGTGGACACCTACAGCGCGGCCAAGGCGGCGGCCGAGGAGATCGCCGTCCGGCACCGCGCCGGCCTGCCGGTGGCGGTGCTGCGACCCAAGACCTTCCTCGGCCCCGGCCGGATGGGACTCTTCTCGATGCTCTTCGAGTGGGCCGAGGAGGGCCGCAACTTTCCGGTCCTCGGCCGCGGCGACGTGCGGATCCAGATGTTCGCCGTCGACGACCTCGTCGACGCGGTGGTGACCGTCCTGCACGCCCCCGACGAGGTCGCCAACGACACGTACAACCTGGCCGCCGAGCGCTTCGGCACCCTCCGGGAGGACTTCCAGGCGGTCCTGGACGCCGCCGGCCACGGCCGGCGGGTGGTCTCGCTGCCGGCCCGGCCGGCGCTCGCCGCGCTCAGCCTGCTGGAACGCAGCCGGCTCTCGCCGGTCTACGGCCGACTGCTGCACAAGCTGATGGCCGACTCGTACGTCAGCATCGACAAGGCCCGACAGCGGCTGGGCTTCCAGCCGAAGCTGTCCAACCAGGACGCCATCCTGCGCACCTTCGAGTGGTGGCGGACCGAGCGGCACCGTGAGCGCCCGGCGCGGGACGGGCGGACCAGCCGTGATCCCTGGCGGCAGGGCGCCCTCGCCGCCGCGAAGATCTTCTTCTGACAGGGGCCATGATGACCGCCGTCGAAAGCGTGGTGGAGCCGGTCGCCCCGGTCGCCACCGGACCTGTCGCGCGCGTGCCCACGCTGCTGCGACACCTCGTGGCGCTGGCCCGGCCGGGCCACGCCGTCAAGAACCTGCTCGCCGTCCCGCTGGCTCTGACCGACACGCCGGTCTGGACGGCGACCGCGCTGTGGCGGTGCGTCTGGGCGGTGGCCGCGTTCACGCTCGCCTCATCGGTGATCTACGTCGTCAACGACATCGCCGACCACCGCCTGGACCGGGCGCACCCCGCAAAGCGGCGTCGGCCGATCGCCGCCGGCCACGTCTCCGTACCGGTGGCCGGTGCGTACGCGGTCGTCCTCGCCGTGCTGCTGGCCACGCTGACCGTCAACGGGCCGGCGATGACGTGGTGGCCGCTGGTCGCGTACCTCGCGCTGAGCACCGCGTACAGCAGGTGGCTCAAGCACGTGCCGCTGCTGGACGTCTGCGTGGTCTCGGCCGGCTTCGTGCTGCGCGTCATGCAGGGCTACGCCGCGACCGGCGCGACCGCCTCCAGTCTCCTGCTCACCGCGGTGTTCAGCGGCTGCCTGGTGCTCGTCCTCGGCAAGCGCCGGCACGAGCTGGCCGCCCTCGGCACGCCGCACCGGCCCGCGCTTGTCGGCTACAACCTGCTGCTCGCCGACCACCTGCTCGGTCTCACCGCCTCCCTGGCCGGCACCGCCTTCCTGCTCTACCTGCACGTCGACGCGCCGATCGACGCCTACCCGCCCGTCGCGCTGGCGGTCGTCGTACCGCTGGGACTGCTCGCCGCGTTCCGCTACCTGCAGGCGGTGCTCGTGCTGCGCGGCGGCGGCGACCCGATCCGGATGCTGCTGCGCGACCGGATGATCGTCGGTTGCGCCGTACTCGCTGGCGCCACGCTGGCCCTGGCACAGATCACCGCCCGCTATCCCCACCTGCTGACCTGGACGGACAGATGAGCCATCCCCTGGTGTCGGTCATCGTGCCGAACTACAACTACGCCCGCGCGCTGCATCTCTGCCTCGACTCCCTGCGGGCACAGACGTATCCGCATCTGGAGATCATCGTGGTCGACGACTGCAGCACCGACGACTCGGTCGCGGTCGCCGAGGCCCACGGCGCGCGGGTCGTGCGTACGCCACGCAACGGCGGGCCGGCCGCGGCCCGCAACCTCGGCGCGGCGACCGCGGCGGGCGAGATCCTGTTCTTCATCGACTCCGACGTGGCGGCCAATCCCGACGCGGTGGCCAACGCGGTCGAGCTGCTGGCCGCCGACTTGACGATCGGGGCGGTCTGCGGCAACTACGACCCGGTGCCGCTGATCCGTGACAGCCTCCTGGAGGAGTACCGCTGCCTCCAACAGTCCTACTGGCTCATCGCGGACGAGGGACCGATCATGACGCTCTACACCGCGCTGCTGGCCGTGCCGGCGCGGGTGTTCACCGAGATCGGGCCGTTCAACCCCCGGCTGCGGGAGACTGAGAACGCCGACTACGGGATGCGGCTCGCGCAGCGCTACCGGATCCTGCTCTCCCCGCGGGTGCGCGGCGTGCACGACCACGACCACGAGCTGGGGGTGCTGGTGCGCAAGGTGTTCACCCGCACGGCGCTGCACATCCCGATGTACGCCCGCAAACCGGAGTTCCCCGGCGGGCTGAGCAGCGGCCCCCGGGCCTGGGTCAGCATCGCTGCCCCGCTGGCACTGCTCACCGCCGCCCTGCCCCTGCTGCTCGGCCCGGCCTACCTGCTGGTGCCGCTGGCCGGGATGTACGGCTTCGTGCTGCGCCGGCGTGGCCTGCCGTCCCTGCTCGGCTTCGCCGGCCTGCACTTCCTGGTCAACGTCACGATCACCGCCGGGGTGGCGACCGGCGCGGCGCAATGGCTGCTGTCGCGCACGTTCCGGCAGCTCTACGACGCCTCGTTCCCGGTCGAGGGCACCCCCCGGTGGGAATCGGCGTGACGACGGCCGCGCCGGTGACCGCCGTTGGCACCGAGCCGACGCCGCCCGCCACCGCGCGGCCGCGGCGCTGGCCGGCGGCGGTCCTGGCCACCGCCGGCGCGCTCTGGCTCGCGTTCACCGTCGCGCACCTGGCGCTCAGCGGGCGCTGGTGGCTCTGGCTCGCGGTGGACGCCGTGCCGCCGCTCTTCTTTCTCCTGGCGCCCCTGGTGCTGGGGGCCGGCGCGGCGGCGGTCCGGCGGCGGCGCCGCACGGTGGCGCTGCTCGCCGCCGCCGCGTTGCTGCTCGGCGCGGGGCAGAGCGGCGTCAACGTCCGCCGATGGCAGGGCGGGGACGGTCCGGCCCCGCCCGACGCCCTGCGCGTGTTCGTCTGGAACACCGGCTACTGGGACGAGGGGGGCGAGACCGAGGCGCTGTACCGGTCGCTGCGCGACGCGGACGCCGACCTCTACCTGTTGCAGGAATACTGGTACGAGAAGAGCGCCGGACCGACGCCGGCCACGCTCGACCGGCTGCGCACCGAGTTCCCCGGCTTCCAGGTCGTGGTCGTCGGCGAGCTGGTCACCGTCTCCCGGCTGCCGGTGCTGCGGCAGGTGCCGCTGGAGCCGGTCGGCCTGCCGCCGGCGGTGGCGGGAGCCGGCGACCAGTGGCGCTACAAGACCCTCCGCACCGACCTGGACCTCGGCGGTGGCCGCGTGCTGTCGGCGTACAACCTGCATCTGCCCGTGCAGCTCTCGCCTGAGCACGGCCCGTTCGACGGCGACTTCTACCGGGTGCTGCGTGAGCAGCACGCCCAGCGGGAACCGCAGTGGCGGGCGCTGGCCCGTGACGTGGGGTCCAACCCCCATCCGGTGCTGCTCGCCGGGGACCTGAACACCAGCCCGGCGATGGGTGACCTGCGCAAGCTGCCCGACGGCCTGCGCGACGCCGGTCACGCGATGCCGTCGCTCTACCCGGCGAGCTGGGCGGAATCCGCCGGCTGGCCGCGGTGGTGGCGGCTCGACTGGGCGCTCGCCTCGCCGGCGGTGCGGGTGCACTCCTACCGCTTCGGCGACGCGGGCGGCGTCTCCGACCACCGTCCGCAGGAGCTGCTGGTGTCGCTGGGCGACGGCTGACGCGTCGCGTCCGGTCGTACCGGCCCGTGCGCAGGCACCCGCCGGCCGGGATCGCTCGTCGGGCCCGGCCGCCGGTTCCGGTCCTCCTGGCGCGGTCAGAGCCCGGCCGCGGCGTCGTACCGGCGACGCAGGTCTGCCATTTCCGGCCCGGTCAGCGCCTCCTCGCGCGCCTGCTCGACGTACTTCTGCGGGAACATCTCGCGCAGCCGGTCGACGAACGCGACGTCGGCGCTCGGCTCGACCGCCCGAATGCCGGGGGGCTCGACGGACATGTCCATGATCACTGGACCGACGAGCTTGACGGCCCAGTCCCACGGACGCTTCTGCTCGGCGATCCCGCAGAGGCGGAAGCCGTAGACCGTTCGCACGTCGGCGAGGGCGGTGGCTTCCGCCGGCTCGTGACCGTAGACGCGGACTCCGCAGATCACCGCCGGTTTCGCCCTGCCCTCGGTGGCGGCGTGCGGTGCGTCATGTCCAGCGTGGTGGTGTTGCCCCGGGTCCACCTGTTCGAGCGTGCTCCGCATTCGGGCCATGATCCGTGTCCGCAGATCCGTCGGCTCGGCTTCCGATCCGGCCGAGTTGGTCAGTACGACCGCGCCGGCCGTCAAGGTCAGGATCGCCGCCACCCACACGAATCGATTTCGGTACCATCCCGCGAAGCTCTGCCGGGAGAACATGCTCACCTCTTGTCTGATCGCCGTTTCCGGTGCGTTGACAGACGGCCCGGATGCCTCCGGCGGGTCGGATCTCGGGCGTCGGCTGTCGTGGGACACGTACGGCGGGCGATTGCCCAGGGGGGTGCCCGTCGTACGTGGAGACGGCCCGGCGAGGCGGCGCGCGCGGGCCGGTGAGACCGGCGCGCTACCGGCGTTGCTGCTCCCGTGCTGCCGTTCCCAGCGCGGTTGCCCCCGCGCTGCGGCGATGTGAGCCATTGCAACACGACCCGGACCGCTCCGGCAACATCGACGATGCTCATCGTCGTGGCGGGTACCGCAGGTGAGCAGACACGTTGTCCCGGCTCGGGCTGGCGAGGGGTCCGGTCAGGGTGGGTCGAACCGGCCCTGACACGCCGCAGCCGTGGGCATCCGGTGGCACGGGACCAAGTTAGGAGGATTCAACACCGGAAAGGTGGCGGAACTCCGGATCCAGTACTGCTCCGGGTGCCGGGGCCGGGCCTCCACGACGAACGGCTTCTCCCCGTCGCGGAGAATCAGCTTCCCGCCACCCTGCGGCGTGGAGTCGTGGTAAGTCGCCTCGATCTCCCAACTACAGGACTTTTCCCCGGTGACCGCCTCCACACGCAGCCCGCCGGGGGACATGCCACCACCCAGGTCGATCTTTCGGCGACTGAAGTACGGCCGTCCCTGCTCCTCGACGTCATCGGCGATGTACGGGATCGGATCCTCTTCGGTCAGATCGAAGAGCATCCCTTCGTAAGCGGCACCGCCCTCCGGGGCGACGTCGATCACCGCCTTGGCCGTCGAGGGCTGGCAGGAGACGTTGACCGCGTGCATGTCGATGATCGAGAGCTGGGTCGTCCGGTCACTGATGATGTTCATGGTGAAGACCGCCGCGTCACTGGTGGACGGGTCTGTGAAGCCACCCGGCAAGCCCCCGATCATCGACGGAAAGGGAAGCAGACGTCCACCCAATGAACGGAGGAAGCGCCAGATCTCCACGTCGGACCCGAGCGACTCCAGCTTCACCTGCTCCGGCTGGGTCAACGGCCGGTCGAGGACGATCCGCCAGAACTCGGGGATGGTGCGGTCGTACTTCACCGAAGCGACGAAGGGTGTCTTGGCCTGGTCGTGCCGCTGGCCGGCGTCCAGGTCCGTCCCGACCCGTGAATCCGCGGTCTCCCGGTTGAAGAAGTGGGTGACGACCAGAGTCGCCAGTAGGGACACGATGGCCACCGCGATCATGATGAGTAGAAACTTCGGCTTCTCCGGCGGCGGAAGATCCTTCATGCCGGGCGCGATCTGCTCCCCGGCGTGGGTGAGGAGTGAACGACCTTTCGGTGGCGCCGGTTCCGTAGCCGGTGGCTCCGGTTCCGCTGCCGCGGGTGGTGGCGCAGCGGTGGTCTTCTCGCCGTCCTTGTCTGCTTCCGGTATCGGCGGTTCTGGTGCCATGTCCTTCTCCTGACCATCGTCGTCGCTCATGAGCACGGGTGGCGTGTGACCTGTCGTTCCTCCTGTCCGGTCACTGAGGCGGTGTCGCGATCGCCGTCACCGCGGGGTGAACGACCCGCTGCTCAGGCCCCGAGAACCAGGTCAACGCGGTGGCGCTCTGACCGTCGGTCGCCGGCGCCAGGCTGGCGAAGACCAGCCCGGACCTGGTGCGTACCGACTGCGTCGGCAGTTGGCCCCTTACCCGGCTCCAGGAGCTGTTCGCCTCCAGACGCCACAGGATCGGGGCGCCGTGGGCCCAGACGGATGCCTCCCCGCAGGACCAACCGATCGTGGTGGCGTACAGCAGGCCGTCCTCCCACCAGAGGTCGACCACCCGGGAACCCCGACCATCCACGCCGAACGGGGTGGGGCCCTCCGCCGCATCGAGGCCGGGGGTCTCCTGCCTGCGTCCGGTGGCCGGATCCAGGACGGTGACGGTCGCGTTCTCCCGGCAGGCGTCGAAGTGACCGCCCTCGACGAAGGCCATTCGGGCTCCGCCGTAGGCGGTTGTGGCGGCGGCGGTCCCGCGGGAGACGGCGATGTTTCCCTTCGTCGTGCCGATCCGCTTGACCTGCCCGTCCGAGGAGGCGAGCAGCAACTGCTCCGGTCCACCGTAGGCCGCCGTGGTATCGAGATCGGCGCCAGCGAAGAGGGCCACCTCCGGCAGGCCGGCCAGGGCGGTGAGCTGCTGACTGAACCGCACCGGGGCGTCCAGCGGTTCAGGTGTGCCGTCGCGCCCCCGGGGCAACGCCAGCCGGTGGATCCTCCGCTTTGCGTCCACGACGAGGACCTCGTCCGTACCGACGGAGATGGCGCTTGAGCAGCCGACACAGGGGAGGGAGAAGCTGGTCGCGGTCGTGCGGTCGATGACCGCGACCGTCGCCTCGTCCGTGCCTGCGGCGGTCACTGCGAAGACGTACCGTCCGCTACTGGTCCAGCCCGGTGCCGTGCGGTACCCGGAAAAGTCGCCCTCGATCCGACTCACCAGCCGACCGTCGACCAGCAGGGCCAGCTCGTCGGCGGCGAGATAGGCCAGGGTGGATGGCTTCGAGGGCTCCGCAGGCGCGCTGGACGATCCGTCGAGCGGGTCGGCCAGCGGCGCGGGATCCCGGATGAGGTGATGGATCAGAAGCCCGAGCAGCACGGCCGAGAGAACGGTTGCGGCCATCACCACAGACTGCACCCGGGACATACGCATCGACGGACGACCCTCCACCTGACGTCGTACCTCGAGCTTAGGCCGCGGCTGTGACGGTCGCACTCCCCTCTGTCATCGCCCGTCGCGGCTGCTGATCCGGCGCGACGCCGCCGGCCGGTCGCCCGAGCCCGGGTCGGCCGGCCCGGCGGGACGGTCGCGGGCGCCGCACCGGTCGGGGCGACGGGGATTGTGTCGGCCTTCGCCGGTAGGTAACGTAGCGCATCGATATGGCTACCCGCTGCTATCGTCGGAGGTGGTCCATGTGACACGTGCCGTGGAGGCGGAACTGCCCCTCTGGCCGCCGGTCAATCCGACCCGAGGCCCGTTCACCCCGTTGGACGAAACCGAACGAGACCGCTACGTCGGCCCGGTGCGGCGGGTGCGGCTGCCCACCGGGGCTTCCGCCTGGCTGGTCACCCGGCACGCCGACGTCCGCCAACTGCTGCGCCACCCCGCTTTCAGCTCCGACTTCCGCCGCCCCGGCTTTCCGTTGCTGCGCCCGCTGCCGCCGCAGGCGGCCGAGGACGGCAGGGGCTCGTTCATCCAGATGGACGGTGGCGAGCACTCCCGCCTGCGGAGGATGCTCACCGCCGAGTTCATGATCAAAAATGTCCGCCGGATCGAGCCGTTGATCCAACGCACCGTCGACGAGGCGCTCGACGTCCTGGCTGCCGCCGGGCCTCCGGCCGACCTGGTGTCGTCCTTCGCCCTGCCGCTGCCGTCCATGGTGATCTGTCACCTGCTCGGCGTCCCCTATGCCGACCACGACTTCTTCCAGACCCGCAGCCGCACCCTGCTCGACCGCGAGATGCCGCCGGCGCGGGTCCAGCGCGACTTCGAGGAGCTGCGTGACTACATCCGGGCGCTCGTCGACGCCAAGCGGGCCCGGCCCGATGGGACGGACGACCTGCTCAGCCGGCTGATCCGGGAACGGGTCGAGCCGGGGGAGCTCGATGTGGACGAACTGGTCGGGATGGCGTTGCTGCTGCTCATCGCCGGCCACGAGACCACCGCCAACATGATCGGGCTGAGCGTCCTGCGGCTGACCCGGGATCCGGGGCAGTACGCGATCCTGCGTGACGAGCCCGACCGGGCGGCGGAGCTGGTGGAGGAGTTGCTGCGTTACCTGAGCATCGTGCGGTCCGGCCTGCTCCGGGTGGCCACCGAGGACGTCACGATCGGTGGTCGGCTGATCCGGGCCGGTGAGGGCGCGGTCGTGGTGATCTCCCTGGCCAACCGGGACGCCGACGTCTTCGACGAGCCCGACCGGTTCGATCCGTACCGGCAGGCGCACCAGCAGGTGGCCTTCGGGTTCGGGGTGCACCAGTGCATCGGGCAGCCGCTTGCCCGGGCCGAGCTACGTATCGCGCTGGTGGCGCTGGCTCGCCGTTTTCCCGGCCTTCAGGTGACGGCCGCGCCCGAGGAGTTGAGCACCCGGGACAGCTCGGTCGTCTTCGGACTCGACGCTCTGCCGGTGACCTGGTGACCGCCGGCGGCCGGCCCGTCGGCGACGAGGCGACGGTGCGGGTGGAGGTCGACCGGGACGCCTGCTGCGGGTCGGGCAACTGCGTGCTCGCCGCGCCGGAGGTCTTCGCGCAGGACGACTCCGACGGGCTGGTGCTGCTGCGGGCCGCCGCGCCGCCGGCGGGAAGCGGCGAGCGGGTCCGTCGCGCCGCCGATCTCTGCCCGGCCGGGGCCATCCGGGTCGTCTGAGGCCACCGGAGCCTGCGCTCGTCGACCTCCGGGAGCGCCGGCCCCGGGGGCGTCCGTCACCCTTGCCAGGCGTACGCCGGGCGACGCTGACGGCCGATGCTCCGCTCACCTCACCGAGGTTCCCCGGCGGGCGTCGTCGGGTGCGACCGGAGCATCGCCCGGGCCAGGCTCGCCCGGTTCGACACGCCGAGCTTGCGGTAGATCCGGCCCAGGTGGGTGTCGACCGTACGGACGCTCAGGAAGAGCCCGTGTGCGACCTCCACGCTTGTCATACCGCGGCTCACCAGATCGGCGATCTGCCGTTCACGCTCGGTCAGCACGGCCAGCGGGTCGCCACCCCTGGTTGACGCGTCGGGGACGAGACGGCTCTGCTGTCGGCGAACCCGATCGACCAGACGGGCCGAACCGCACTGTTCGGCGAGCGCGGCGGCCCGTCCGAGCCAGGCGCGGGCATCGTCGGTGCGGCCGGCGTCGACCAGTACGGTTCCCGCCGCCGCCATCGTCCGGCACAGGTCCAGGTCCAGTCCGCGACCGGCGAAGCATTCGACTGCCTGCTCCGCGTCGGCCAGCGCCGGGCTGGTTTCCCCGCGTGCGGCGTACAGCCGCATGCGGGCGCGCATCAGGAAGCCCTGACGGCTGACGGAGAGGTTGCGCACCGAGGCCTCGGCCAGGTCGACCCACCGGCTCGCGTCACGCGTGTCACCCATCCGGAGCGCGGCCATGGACAGCGCCTCGTACCACCGGGACCGGTTCGGCGGGGCGATCCGTGGCATCTCCGGGCCGCCGAGAGCGTCGAGCATCAACCGACGCCCGCGTTCCGGCTCCGCCACCTTGATCAGCAGGTCCGCCAGGAGGCAGGGCACGATCGCATCCTCGGCCGGCCCCTGGTCCCGGATCAGGGCGAGGGCCTGATCACCCAGGGCGATCACCGCGGCGGCCTCCCGGTCGGAGTCCTGCCAGTACCGTACGAGCGCGAGAAGCGCGGCGACCGAAGCCCGGGCCGTCGACGTGCCTTCCGGTTCGAGCAGTTCCGCAGCCTCCTCCAGGGTGCGGCCGGCCCGGTCGAGTAGTCCACGTTGCAACTCCACCGCCCCCAGCGAGGTCAGGATGGCGGGAAGGATGAACCGTTGCCCGGTTCGGCGGGCCTCCTCGGCACCCCGGGACAGGTGCCGTTGCGCCTCGGTGAACCGGTGCAGGGCGTCCTCCGTCGCGCCCACCAGGTAGAGGGCCGGCAGGTTGGTGACGACGCTGCTGTCCGGCGTGGTGTCCACCAGATCGGCCGCGATGTCGGCGGCCCGGTCTGCGGCGTCGCTGTCCGCGGCGAGCAGGTGCGCCATCGCCATCTGGGCGACGGCGGCCGCCTCCCCGAGCCGGTCCCCGTGCTGCCGGGCGATGGTGGCGGCCTCGCGGGCGTTCAGGCGGGCGGCTTCCTGATCGAGCCGGTCGAGGGCGAGTGCCGCCAGTTCCGTGTGCATGGCCACGGCCGTGGAGGGAGCGGAGGGATGGGTGCCCCGCAGCGCGGCCAGCCCCTCCCGGATCAGAACCGACGCCTCGGCGTGCCGGCCCTGGATCCGGCGTACCCGGACGGCGACTGCCATGGTCGAGGAGAAGTCCCCGCCAGGTATGCGGATCGCCCGGGGTAGGAAGGTGTGCACCAGTTGCTGCACGTCGCATCGACCGCCGCGCAGCAACTGGGCCCGCAGGGCCAGCACCTGCGCCTCGTACCAGCGGTCGTCGCCCTCGGGCAGCAGTTGCAGCGCGGCCTCCAACCACTCCAGGGCGTCGGCCGGTGCGTCGTGCATGGTGCTCCGCGCCGCGTCGATCAGAACGGGCAACTGCTCAGGACGGCCCGTGTCGAGGGCCCGGGCGATGTGGTGGGCGCGCTGGGTGACCGGAGCGCCGCGAGCCAGCAGTTCGGTCTCCACGCGCCGGTGGGCGGCGAGGCGTTGGCTGGGGCCGATCTGCGCGTAGACGAACCGACGGACGACGTCGTGCCGGAACGCGAAGCGCGGCAGCAACTGCACCGGGCGCATCAGGTCCAGCTCGGTGAGGGTGTCCAGGGCGGACAGTGTCTCCGTGACGTCCAGTCCGGCCACCGCGGCGAGCAGTTCCGCCGAACCGGGGGTACGCAGCACGGCGGCTGCCTGGGCGACCCGCAGTTCGCGGTCGGCGAGCTCGGCCAGCTCGCCGAGCAGGATCAGGTGCGCGTCGGTCATGGCCTGCGCGTCTGCGGCGGCCAGCAGTTGCAGGTAGAGCGGGTTGCCGTCACCCTCGGCGTGCAGCCGGGTCAGGTCCGGCCGGTCACCGAGCAGCTCGCGGGTCTGGCCGAGGTCCAGTGGACCCAGTCGGTGCTGGGTGAGCTGGCCGCGTGCGGCCGCCCGGGACAGCACCGCCGCCGCCCCACGGGACAGTTGTCGGTCCCGGTAGGCGAGGACCAGCAGCACCGGCGCGGTGGTGGTCAGTTCGATCAGCAGCTGCATCTGGTCCCGGTGCGCCGTGTCGAGCAGGTGCACGTCGTCGAGCAGGACAAGGGTGGGTTCCGCTCCCACCACGACCGGCGGACCGGTGCCCGTCCGGCCGGTGGCGGCGACCACCGTGAGGGTGTGCGCCCTGCCCTGCGCCGCGAGGGCGGAGATCAACGTGGTCTTGCCGATTCCCGGTTCTCCGGCGAGGGCGACGGCTGCGCCGGTTCCCGCGTGCAGGTCGTCGAGCTGACGACGGAGTGCGGCGAATTCCGTCCGGGGCAGCGGGTGACCGGTCGTGCGACCGGCTTTCCGTCGAGTCCTTACGAGCCGGTCGGCCGGGCTGGGCGTCATCGGACGGTGTCGCGGAACGGCCGCTGGCTGTGGCTGCGGGTGCGCGACCGCAACCCCAGTGTGATCAGAGAAGGCCGTTTACCTGGCATTAGGGATCCTTAGGGGGAAGATCCTCTTTGGGGATGTCGAGTACACAAGGCGGACGCTTCATAGTCAACAGCCCCCCGCACTCTTCGAACCGGCCAGATCTCGAGTTGATCGATCCAGGTGCAGTTTCCCGGCGGAGGAAGGATTGCCGTCGATCTGGCCCTGGGGTAGAAAGACGGCGGGCCGTTGATTTCAGCCGGGCGACGAGCGTGCCCGCCGCCGTCCAGAGCCGGTCGGGGCCGATAGAGCCGCGGTCTGCCACCCGGCACCATCCGGAGAAGTACGCAGCCAGCTACGCAGCCGGCACCTGCCACCGAGTACGTAACCGGATCCGTAGTTGTGCGGACGCCTCCCACGGCCACGGCTGCGAGTGTCGGCGGACACGCCGTCACCGTCCTCCACCGGGAAGCGGTCAGGGGAGAGGAGACAGGATGATCGGGACCACGGTCGGCGGGACGCCGGCGCCGGGCGTACGCCGGGTCGGGCCCGTCACCCGAGCGCCCGAGGTCACCGTGGCGCCGTACGCGATGGTGCGGGTCGCCGGTGTCACCCTCCCGGAACCGTCGGCCGTGACCGAGGAGTTCCGGGCCGTCGCCGCCCGCCTGCTGGAGCTGACCGCACGCGCCGAGCGAATGGCCGCGGCGCTCGCCGACGTGCTGCACGAGCAGGTCGTCCGGGCCGCTTCCGACCAGCGTCGGGTGCTGCTGGCCCTGCGCCGTGACGTGCACAACGGGCGCAGCCCGTCGGCGGCGTCGCGTACCCGGCTGGCCGGCTGGACCGACGACCTGCCCGGCCTGGCGTCCTGGCTCGGCCTCCGCGACGACATCGACCGGCACACCGCGGAGCTCGACGCCCTTCTCGCGCCGGCGCTCGCCGCCGACCGGGTCGCCCTGGCCGAGCTCTGCCGCGCCGAGGAGCTGTCCCGGGCCGTCGCGCTGACCAGCGTGGACCTGCTGCGGGCGCTGCGCCGGGCGGCCGAGCAGGGCCCGGCACCCGACGACCGGGCCCGCAAGTCGGAGGCCACCGTGCTCCGGTACGCGCTGCGGGCGGCCACCAGGACCGTGCCGCTGTCCTGGTTCACCCGCGTGGGCTGGGGCCGCTGGGACGGGCCGGTGCCGGACCCGACCGGCTCCCCGGAGGTGGTGGCGGTCGCCAACGCCGACCGGGCCACTCTGTCCGCCCTCGTCCACGCTGTGCTCCGGCACCCCGACCGTCGCGGCGATCTGCCCCACACGCTGGCGCCCGGCCTGTGGGTGGACGGGACGGTGATCCGGCTGCGTCGGCAGGCACAGGCCCCCGACGCGCCACCCGGGGTGCAACGCGAGGAGGCGCTGACGCTGCCGCTGACCCGGGCGCTGCGGCACCTGCTGGATCTGCTGGAGCCCGGCGGGGTGGCGACGCCGCATCAGCTCGCGACGGAACTGGCCACCCGGCTGCCCCGTCCGGCGCCGCAGGCGTCCGCGGCCGCTCGGGCGTACCTGCACGCGCTCGTCGAACAGGGCGTGCTCCGCCCCGCGTACCCGGTGGACCCGCAGGCCGTCGACGGCCTCGCTGCCGTCGCCGACTGGCTGGCCGGGATCGGCCTGGCCGACGTGGCCGTGTCGCTGCGGGAGATCGATGCCAGGACCACCGCGTTCGCCGGTCTCGACGCGACCGAACGGCCGGCGGCCCTGGCCGGGCTACGCTCCCGCTGGGACGCGGCCTTCGCCCTGCTCGGCGCGGACCGCACGGGTCGTCCGCAACCCCTCACCGAGGACGTGACCCTGGTCCGTCCGGTGGGCCTCGGCCGGGCCCACGGCCGGGACCACCGGGGCACCCTCGCCGCGCTGACCCCGCTCTTCGAACTGTTCGACCAGCACGCGGTGGTCCGCCGCCTGGCCCGGGACCGCTTCGTCGCCCGCTACGGCGTGGGCGGCCGCTGCGGGTCGCCGACGGAGTTCGCCGAGGAGTACGGTGCGGTCTGGCAGGCGACGCACCTGGTCGGCGTCGACGGCACCCTGGACCCGAAGCTCGACCTCGCCCCCGGTGACGAGCTGCGCGAACTGGCCCGGCTCCGGGCCGACCTGGTGGCCGCCGTCACGACCGACGACGACGGGAACCTGACCGTCCCCGACGGGCTGCCCGACGACGTCGCCTCCAGGCTGCCCCGTTGGCTCACCAGCCGACCCGGCTCGTACGCGGTCTTCGGACAGTCCTGCCACGACGGCGCGTCGTTCTGTGTCAATCACGTCTACGGCGGCTGGGGCCGGTTCACCAGCCGCTTCCTGCGGCAGCTCCCCCCGGAGGCCGAAACGGCCGTCGCCGCCCAGCTCCGGCGCCACCTCGGCGCCCGGGTGGCCCAGCTCCGTCCGGTCAACGGGTTCAATGGCAACCTGCATCCGCTGCTCGTCGGCGACGAGATCGCCGACGACCGCCGCCACGGAACCCTGGTCCCGGACGACCTGCACCTGGTCCACGACGTCGCCACCGATCAGGTCCGCCTGGTGGTCACCGCCACCGGTGAACCATTGGACGTGGTCTATCTCGGGTTCCTGGTGCCGGTGATGCTGCCGGAGCGCCTGACCAGCATGCTCACCGACGTGGGCACGGGATCGGTGGGACTGGGCGGGGCCATGGCGGCCCGACAGCTCCGCCGCACCCCGGTCGGCCCGGTCTGGTGCCGGCCCCGGCTGCGGTACCGGGAGGTGGTCCTCTCCCGGGCGGACTGGAGCCTCTCCGCGGACATCGTCGCCGCCTGGCGGGCCGAGCTGGACGCCCGGCCCGCCGAGGTGGGACGTACCGCCGTGCGCTGGCGACACCTGCTCGGCCTGCCCGAGCACGTGTTCGTCAGCGCCGCCGCCGTCGGGGGCGCGAAGGGGCTGACCGCATTCATGTCCTACCTGGAACAGCCCCGTTCCCAGTACGTCGACCTCGCAAGCCCGCTACACCTGCGTTGCCTGTCCCGGACCCTGGCCCGCTACCCGAACGGCGTCGTCCTGGAGGAGGCCCTGCCCGCCCCCCGTCCCGGGCAGCCGGCGACGGAGGTCGTGATCGAGCTGTACCGTGCGGGCACCGATGGGTGAGCCCCGGTCGACGGCCGCCGCCGACCTCGTCCTGCCGCGCCGGCTTCCGACCTGTCCGGAGGAGTTCCCATGCCCGTGACCGCCGCCCCCGTCCACCCTGGGCAGGGCTCCTTCCACAGCCTGCACTGCTATCTGCACTGGAGTGCGGAACACGTCGACGATTTCATCACCGGCACACTCACACCGCTCATGGAGGGACTGCGCCGGGACGGGACGATCGCCGACTGGTTCTTCATCCGCTACTTCGACGACGGTCCACACCTGAGGGTGCGGGCGCGGGGCGCCGAGGCGCACGAGCACCGCCGGTGGCAGGAGCAGTTGGTGGCCGCTGCCCGGGCCGCCGGCCATCCGCTGCTCGACCTCGGCACCGTCAGCCGTACGGGGTGGCCGGGGCACGCACAGGCCCGGCAGGTCGACTACGAGCCGGAGACCGAGCGGTACGGCGGCCCGGCCGCGCTGCCGGTGGCGGAGACGGTGTTCGGCACCTCCAGCCGGATCGCCGCCGAGGTGGTCGCGCGTACGCCGGGACCCGGCCAGCGGATGGTGGCGGCCACCGACCTGGTCCTCGCCACCCTGATCGCCCTCGACCTGGACATGCTCGCCGCGGCCCGATGGCTGCGCCGCAGCGCGACCGCCTGGCGGTGGCACCCGGAGAGCACCACGCTGACGGCGGGCACTGTGCAGGGGCCGGCGCTCGCCGCAGCCACCACGCAGGCCCGCTCGGTGGTACGGCGCTGGCACGAGATCACCGCCTCCGCGGCGGACGGCTCCCGGATCCGGGACCGTTGGGCCGCCCAGGTGCGCGCCGCCCGCGCCCAGCTGGAGAGCTCTGCCGGCGGCGGCGACCAGTGGGCCGGGGTGTGGGCGTCCCAACTGCACATGCTGCTCAACCGGTTGGGCATCCTGCCCGACGAGGAGCGATCCCTCTACCACTTCCTCGCCGCCGCCTTGCTGGCCCCGGACGGCCCCACCGACTTCTTCGCCGACGGCACCGCCAGCCCCGACCGGCGGTACCTGGCGGCCAGCAGCTACGCCCCGGGCCGCATCGAGTGGCAGCGGCCGCGGACGTCGGACCGGACGCGGCACGGCGCGCGGCGGCGGTCCGGTCCGCCTTTGGCCCTTCCTCCCGCCGCACCCGTGACGGCCGCGCTCGGCGACGCGCTCACCGCACGGACCAGCGGACGCGGTACGCTCTGCGGCCCGCTGGACGCCGCGCACCTGGCCACTCTGCTGTGGACCGCCAGCGGGGCGAGTGATCGGGCCGACGGGCCCGGGATGCGCCGACCCTACCCGAGCGCCGGCGCCAAGTACGCGGTCCGGCTGCGCCTGCTGGCCCGGGACGTGGCCGGCGTCCCGGCCCACCAGTACGACGTGGACGCCGAGTCCCGGCTCCTGCTGCCCATCGGCCCGGTGCCCACCGACGCCGAGCTGGCCACCGCGTCGATGTGGTTCAAGGCCGGACCGGCGACGCAGTCGGCGGACAGCCCGGCCAGCCAGGAACGGATCGATCTGTCGGTGCTGCCGGCGCTGCTCGGGGTCTACGTCGACCTGCCCGTGCTGCGGGCCACCTACGGCCTCCGGGCGCTGCGCTTCGGCATGCTCGAGGCCGGTCACCTGGCCCAGAACCTGGCCCTCACGGCGGCGGCGACGGGACTCGGGCTGGGCATGGTCGGTGGGTTCTACGACGACATCGCCCACGAACTGCTCCTCCTCGACGGGGTCGACGAGGTCCTCGCCTACCTGCTCCCGGTCGGCCGGCCCGCCGGGTGACCCCTGGCGGTCGGGCCCGCACGTCGGGCCCGACCCCCTGGCCGGGCCCGGGAGGGGACGGTCACGGGAAGGGATGCGGGTGCAGTGCCAGGTCCTCGTAGCGGGGCCGCCCGGGCAGGCGGCCCAGCGCCGCCGGCACAGTCAGCAGCCGGGGCAGCCCCCGCGTCCGCCGGTTCAGGTGACCGAACGTCATCGGCAGGGTGCCGGGGACAACCACCTTGGCAGCATGCAACCCGAGGGCCTGCCGCAGCTCGGGGATGCTCTGGTCGACGACGATCGTTTCCACCCCGGCCCGGTGGTGCAGGTCCGCGCAGAGCGCGCCGAACAGGGCCGCGAGGTCCTCGACGGGACGGGGCAGTACCGGCCACACCTCCCGCCAGGCCCGGGCCCGCCCGGCCCCGAGCAGGAACTCGTAGCGCGGCCGTGCTTCCGGCAGGCAGTGCAGCATCATGTGGTCGTCCATCTGGCGGACCAACGCGGCATCGTCGAGCATCGGCAGTAGCCGGTCGCGGTCCGCCCGCGCCGAATCCCCCTGCCACGTGTCGCGCACCTCGTGGAGGTTGACGACCAGCTCCACCACGGCTGAGTGGATCGCCGAGAGGGGATCCAGGTGGGCGCCGGCCGCGAAGAACGCCGTCGGCGCCCCCACGGCGGGCATCCGGTGGTGCGCCAGCGCGACGACCGCAGGCACGGCCAGGTCGGTGGTCGCGTCGAACAACCGTAGGTCGTAGTCGAGCAGGTCCAGATTGTCGGCGAGGTGCCCGACCAGGTCGAGTTCGTCGGGAAGCGCGACCTCCACCAGCGGGGTACGGGCGTACCAGGCCATCAGGAAGGCGTCCCGTTCGATCACCTCGAACAGGCCGTGCAGGGCCGCCTCCTCCAGGCTGTTGCCGAGACCGCAGCCGTTGGAGGACTCCGACAGGAAGGTCGCCGACGGGCGCTGCCCGAGGCCACCCCAGTACGCCGCGTGCTCCGGCACCGCCACGGACGTCGCCCGACTGGGCGACCACCCCGGCACCCACCACGTCGGCACGTCGGCGGCGTACGGGACGTGGTGGGCGCTGGGCAGGTCGGGCAGACCGAGGGCCGCGGGATCGACGGCGCGCTCCGGTCCCAGCTCCGCGAAGGACGACCACTGCCGGGCGGCGGGCCCGTGGGGGGCGTACCCGGCCAGTCGTTCCACGGCTTCGAAGAGCGCCAACCGATCGGCCTCCGCGGCGGTCGTCGCCCGGCCGAAGCCCGCCACGGTGACCGCCGGACCGGCGACCACCGCCCTGGTGACCGGCAGCCCGTACTCCTCGTGCCGGTGCAGCTTGACGACGTGGCCCAGCCGTGGCTCCAGCAGCGCCCGGCGAAGTCCCGCCAGGTCGGTCGCCGGGTTCGGCCGGCGTAGCCGCACCGGGTCGGCCGGCGGCTGACCGCTGCCGGTGAGCGGCGTCCCAGGTGGAGCCGGGGGCTGCCGGCTGAGGCATCCTTCGCAGCGAATCCCCACCGGCGCCACCGGATGGGCGGACACGCTCCCGTCGGGCGCGACGACCCAGAGCCGCGCGGCGGCGGACTGCGGCTCGGCCAACGCCGACCGGACCACCGCGGCGAGCACGGGCAGCAGGGCCGGCGCCGGCCGACCGCCGAGCCGCAGCTCGGCATCGCCGTGCGGTGTCCGGCCGCCCGGCGCCGCCAGCCTGGCGGCCTCCAGGCAGCGCAGGCAGGTGGCACTGTCGGCGCCGACCAGCGGACCCACCAGCGCCGTACCGCCGTCGAACCGGACGGGCAGGACGGTGCCGCCGGCCCCGGTGTACCGGTCGGCCAGCCGGCTCAGCAACGCCGGACTCCACCGGGTCGACACCACCACCGCCGGGCCGGAGCCGGCCCACCCGTCGTCCTCGGCCAGCACCGGGTACGGCGACCCCGCCCCCCTCAGCGCCTCGGCGAGCTGGCCGGCCAGGTCGGGGTCCGGCTGCCCGGGTCCGTCCCGGTCGTCCCCGGGCCACCGGGGGTCACCGGTCATCGCCGGCCCGCAGGACGACGAGCCCGACCGTACGCAGGGCGGTGGCCAGCGGAGCCGGCGGCGTCACCACGATCGGCTCCGCGGGGGCGCCGACGAGGGTCCGCAGTGACCGCCGGAGGGCGGCCTCCCGTTCGGACCCGTCGGGCATGGGCGCGGCCGAGCGGCTCACCCGTGGCGACGCTCCACAGGGGCCGTGCGAGTACGGCGGACCGGGCCGGTGTGCACGCCAGCCGACCGTGGCGACGGCGGCGAGAGCGGCGAAGGCGACGGCGTCGTGGGCCGTGGCCTCGATCGCCCAGCCGAGTTCCATCCACCCATCGGGGTCCGTCGTGTCCGGGCCGCCCACGACGGCCAGCTGCGCCCCGGGGGCGAGCCGGCGGACGTGCACGGTCGCCGGGACGCCGAGGCGGCGGGTCAGCGTACGCCACCAGCGGCGGGCTGCCGGCGCGTCGAACGCCGACGGGGGGACAGCCTCGCCTGACGTGATGCCGGCCGAGGTCACCGACCGGCGGGCGAGGCGGCGCAGCAGCACTCCCTCGGCATGGCTGCGGTCCACCCCGCAGGCCAGCACGGCGGTCCCTGCGGTGGACACGCTGAGCAGCTCCACCGCTGCCAGCGTGGCGTGCAACCTCGCCGTGGAGGTGTCCGGACCGTGCCCGGTGACGGGCGTCCCACCGGCCGGGCCGGGAACACCGCCGACCCGGCACCGGGCCAGTCCCACCGGCAGTTGTGGCAGGTCGTCGAGCTCCACCGGCGGCAACACACCGAGTTCCGGGTCCGTGAGGGAGGCGGGTAGGCCCGCGTGGACGGCGTCGTCCCGCCGGTCGGGGGCGTCGACCGCCGGTGACCGTACGCCGGGCGGCCACGGGTGGGCGGTGGCGCGCAGCGGGTCGCGCCGCACGACGAGCGCCGTCGGCGCGGCCGGGTCGGCCAGCTCGGCGAGCGCGCCGAGGAGCCGGTGCGCGGCGCAGGCGCCGGCCACCACGGAAACCGGGTCGCCAGGGGCCGTCGCCGCGCTGCCAAGCCCGAGCCGCTCGGCGATCAGGCCGGACTGGGCCCGCAGCTGCGGGCCCGGGCCGACGGGGGTGACGTAGCCGACCGTGGCGCTGGCCCCGGTCACCACGGCACGCCCGTCGCTGGCGGCGAGGGTGACGCGTCCGGCGTCGCGCGGTGCGTCGATGCGGGTCGCTGCCCGCCGGACCCGGGCTCCGGCGGCGGTCAACGCCTCGATGGCGGCGGTGGCAGCGGGGCCCGCTCCCGTGACGGTCACCGATTGCCGGCCGATGCCGGTCCAGGACGCGGCGGGGTCGGTGGCGACCGAGGCCAGCCAGGTGGCGACGGCGGGTGGCGGCACCGGAGCCGGTCCGCAGGCGTCGGCGGGGGCATGGGCATGCCCGGTGCCGGCCCAGTGCTCCGGCACCCGGACCAGCAGGTCGTGCTCCCGGAGCAGGTCGGCCAGCCGGTACAGGGCGAGGGCGACGGGCGGGCGTGGCGACAGGTCACGCAGGTCGGCTGTGGTCCGGCCGGACGCGAGGCGCCGGGTGAGCAGTTGCCAGAGCCGCCACAGCTGTGGCGCGCCGTCCAGGGTGAGGCTGGTGTCCCAGGACCGTAGGTGCAGCCCGCCGTCGATCCGGGTCGCCTGCACGGTGGGGCGGAGCTGCCAGGAACTGGTCGACATCTGCTCGCCTCACCGGTTGGGGAACGGCTGGGTCGTCGGAAGGAGTCCAGGGTTGGAGGGCGACTGTCGCCGGGCCCGGCGACAGTCGCCTCGTCACTCAGGCAGCGCGGTTCGCGCTCCGCGGCGGCTACAGCATCGGCTCGTCCGGACTGATGGAGCAGGAGCAGGACGCCAGGCACGCGCTGATCCGGGACGCCCCGGTCTCGGGGATCGCGACGGTGTCGCGCATGACCGTCACGGTCAGGCCGCTGAGGTCGAGATCGTCGAGCTCGAACTCGTCGTCTTCTCGTTCGATCGGCATGTGGTCACCTCCCTTCGAGGTGGGATGAGGCCCGGGCACGCCGGGATGGCAGAGATTCTTCCGGCGGCCGGTGCGGGGCGTCGTCAGTAGTTTTGCCGACATCACTACTTACCCACGCTCGGGGCCACCGCTGCGTGCCCGGCCGGGGTCCTCGCCCCTGGGCGACCCCTCGGTGGGTTACGTGTCATCCCGCGCACGACGCCCGGACCTTCATGGTGGGGCCTGTCCCGCCAATCGTGCTGGGCCGAAGCAGGCCCGCCGCCGTAGGACGGCAGACGAGCGGTGACCACCCGGCAGCGGTGGCGGCAGGCCCACGACCTGCTCGACGGCGAAAGCTGTGGCCCGTCGGTTCCGCTTCAGGCGCAGCCGCGGTACTGCAACGCACCGTCCTTCATGTAGGCCCAGAGTGCCAGGCCGTTCCAGTAGTCGTAGGTGAGTGTCCAGCCGTTGGCGGTGTTGCCGGTGGGGCCGGTGACGACCTGTCCGTAGCGGCGGGTGCCGTACAGGGTCGACTCGTTGGGGGCGGTGTACATGCCCGCGTAGTCCCAGACGACGGTGAAGCTGCTCGTCGTGCAGGCCGCCTGCGCCGTCCCGGCCGGCACGAGGGCCGTCAGTGCGGTCGCCGCGAGGCAGGCCGCCGTCGTGTGCAGTAGCAGTCGTCGCACGGTCACCGCGTCATCCTATCGATGGTTGTGGACGAATGTACTTCGACTGTGCCTTCAGCAGGCCGCTCTGTCGACGGACAGCTTCGGCGGTCGCACGGACCGGCACCGTGTCGGGCATCGGCGTCGGTGCACTCCGTCGCTGGTCGGACGGATTCTCCCGCGTGGGTCGGAGCCCGGGTCATTCCCGGTGGGGAGGCCAGTATGGATCCGCAGACTGACGTTTCCGGTTCGAGGCCGGTGGCACCATGAGCAGCAGTCACGTCACACGGGAGGCGACATGCACCTGTCACGCCGCAGTTTCCTGCTGGCCACCACCGGTACGGCGCTCGCGACGCCCCTGCTGGCCGGTGCCGGCCCGGCAGTCGCGGCCGGCCGTCCGCCCGCCGGGTCGCTGCCGGACGCGGCGCTCACCGCCGACCTGCGCGCGATCACCGAGGCCGGCATGCCCGGTGTGTTCGCCGAGGCGCGCGACGGACGGGACCGGTGGCGGGGCGCCAGCGGGGTGGCCGACGTGACGACCGGTCGACCGGTGCTGTCCGGGTTCCAGCACCGGGTCGGCAGCATCACCAAGACCTTCGTGGCCGCGACGCTGCTGCAACTGGTCGGCGAGCGCCGGATCGCGCTGGACGCCCCGATCGGCCGGTACCTTCCGGAGTTCGCGGTCGCCGGGGTGACCGTCCGGATGCTGCTCGACCACACCAGCGGGATCAGCGACTACGACCACGTCATCTTCGCCACCCCGGAGGACATCGAGCGGCACCGGTCCACCACGTTCACGCCGCGTCAACTCGTCCAGGCCGGCCTCGGTCAGCCGCCGACCGGGGAACCGGGCGCGGCCTTCTCCTACTCGAACACCAACTACATCCTGGCCGGGCTGATCATCGAGCGGGTCACCCGCCGGTCCGCCACCGACGAGGTGCACCGGCGGATCCTCCGGCCGCTCGGGCTGCGGCAGACGTACTTCCCCGGCGTGCGTCCCCGGATCGCCGGCCCGCACAGCAGGGGCTACGTCCCGTGGTACGAGGGCGAGCTGCGCGATTTCAGCGTCAGCAACATGTCCTGGGCCTGGACGGCCGGGGCGCTCGTCTCGACCATGGCCGACCTGAACACCTTCTTCCGGGCGCTGCTCGGTGGCCGGCTGCTCCGCCCAGCCCAACTGGCCGCGATGAAGACCACCGTGCCGTTCGACCCGGCTCAGCCGGAGGCCGCCGGCTACGGGCTCGGCCTCTACCGGATGACCTGGCCCACCGGCGACGTCTGGGGGCACGACGGCCTGGTCTTCGGGCACAGCGCCATCTCGCTGCACACTCCGAACGGTCGGCGGCAGGTGAGCCTCGCCCAGAACGTGACGCACTACGCGCTGCCCGGCACGCCGGACCCGATCGGCGAGGCGGTCGGCAGGTTCCTGAACACGGCACTGGTCGGTGAGAGCGCCGTCGCGGCGCGGACCGCCACCGTCGCCCGGGTGCCGGCGGTCGTCCCGGCGCCGGGCGCACCGACCCTGGTCAGGCCAATGCCGCAGCGCTGACGCTGTCGCCCGGCAGCCGCGACCGGACCCCGTACTCCGGTCGCGGCTCCCGGGCGGCTGCCCCGTCGACCCGCTCGGCGTCCGGCTCGCCCGCGTGACCGGTTCAGCAGGTCATGTCGATCTCCAAAACCGCGACCTCGTGCCGGTCGACCAGCAGCACGATGGTCTGTGGTTCCTCCTGGAAGTCCTCGTCGTCGGGTGGCCAGGTCGTCGGCAGCAGGCCGGCGTATCCGATGTGGACGTCGGCACCCATCCGGGCCAGGACGAGATCGATCAGGTCGTCGCCCAGGAACGTCGCAAGGTGATCGGCCGGCAGCTCCGGGAACTCGTCGATGCCATCCCAGCTCCCGTCGAACAGCTCGCTCAGGTGCATGCGTACCAGATTGCGGAGACCGGCACGCAGGTCGGCAGCCGGTACGGGCCGGAACGCCTCCTCGTCGTGTTCGTCCGCGTCCTCGCGGTTCTCGACCCACCAGCGGGCTGCGGCGGCCACCGGATCGCCGTCCCCGGGGTCGAGCCGGCCGATCCGGAACCGGAAGGTGACCGGGCTGTTGTTGTTGACCCAGAGCAGGTCGCTCAGCAACGTCATGATGCAGGCCAGCCGGGTCCGCAGGGCGGCGTCGGCGCCATCGGAGTCGGTGCCCGGCGGCTGTCGAACTTCCGGAGCCGGATGCAGCGAGACCCGCAGGGTGCTGCCGTCGAAGTCGCGGTGCAGCAGGTGCAGCGGCGCCGGCCGGTCCGGCTCGTCCGGCCGCTCGCTGCCGGTGGTCAGCCGGAGCAGATCGGCGTACGGGCCGGCCAGCTCGTCGGCGAGGAACCGCACCAGCACTTCCGCGCGCCGGTCGGGCGTCCCCACCACGGCCGAGATCAGGCTGACGAGTTCGGTCGCCACCTCCTCGTCGGTGCGCACCGGCTCGTACGGCCGTCCCGGCCCGACCGACACCCGACTGGTCAGCACCGTCGCGCCGGTGACCTCCGGAAGACCGGCGGCGTCCGCGATCTCCGTCAACGGCGGCGGCTCCGGCCACTGCTGATCCCGGCGGGACCTGGTCCGGCCGGACACCACCGTCGACGACCAGCCGGCAGCCTGCTCCGGCGACCACATCGCCAGCAGCCACACCGCCGCCACGCGTACCCAGTGCTGGTTCGTCAGCCGACGGCCGTCCTCCCGCCCGACCGGGTCGGGCTGTCGGTACCAGGAGTCGGTGTAGGCCGTGGTGCGTTCCACTGCGGCAACCCTTCCGCGTCGGGGAGGTGCGAAGGTAACAGGCGACGGTGACAGTTCCGTCCACAGTGCGGGGACGGGCGCCGTGGTCCGCTTGCGGCCGATGGCGTCACGGCCGGAACTGTCGGTCGGGGCTCCTAGGATCACGGCCATGTCGGCTGCCTTCACCGCGCTGTGGACCCAGGACGTCTGCCGGGAGCTGCGCAGGCACCGGGTCGGCGAGCGGCCTCCGGTGGCGTTCAGCGGGGTGCACCAGTCCCTGCCCAGTTGGACCAGCGTCAAGGTCGGCGACTCCGTCTTCGCGCTGCACGTCAACCGTTGCGTGCTGCACGTGGTGAGCCGCCTCCGCGTCGTCGACAAGCAGCGGCGCGACTGCTGCGGCAGCGCCCCGGTGACCTGGCAGGATCCGGCCCATCCGGGCCACGACGCCTGGGCGATGCTCGGTGCGGACGGGTGCGGAGCGGTCCCGGTGCATGTCGAGGCCACCCCGATCCGCTTCGACGTCACCGTTCCCGGTGACCTGCTCGGCACGCTGACCTGGCGCAACCGGCGCGGTGACCAGCGCACCCTGAAGTACGTCGTCGACGGCCGTCTCGAACGCTCCGTCAGCCTCCAGGGCGTCTACCGCCTGACCGACGAGTCCGCCGCCGCACTGGGCGCTCTGCTCGACAGCTCGCCAGCCCCGAGCCGATCGGCATAGCCGCCCCACACGGCCCGGTCAGTCAACGACAAGTTGTCGCCGCCGCAGCGCTGCCTCCGCGTCGTGACATCGGTCCCGACACGCAGCCACGCTGGGAGATCGCAACCTGTCCAGGCCCGACCCTGGCGCCCGGTCTCCGGGCCGGGCGAGGACCACAACGGCGCCGAGCGCCCTCCCGGTCAGATGCTCGGAGAGCTTGTGCACCGCCAGCTGACGGGACCGGATGCCGATGGGAGGGCGTCGCTGGCAGACGCCGATTGTCGGCGGGCTACAGGTTGTTTATCCGGGCCAGCAGCTCTGCCTCGGTCAGGTCTTCCAGGACCGCGTCCTGCTTGCGGGCCAGGACCGCCAGCAGCTTCTCCCTCTCCAGCTTCTTGGCCGCCGCCGCCTTCGCCGCCTGATCCTCCGTGAGGCGGACGGCGATGACGTGCTTGACGACCTCCAGCTTGGCCTCCAAGGTTGCCTTGGCCGGATTGGCCTCGGTGGCCACGAACGACTCGGTGTCGACGGCCTTGAGCTCGGCGTTGACCGCCTTGGCCACATCATCGAGGCTGAAGCCGGACCTGGAGGTCAGCGGAAGCTCCCACAGCTGTTCCGTGGTCAGCAGTCCCTTGGCCGACGGATAGCGGAACTTCTCCCGTGTGGCCTTCTCGAAAATGGTCACGGCAGCCTCTCTGGAATATCTGGGTAGGGAATCAGAACTGGATGCTGATGAGGCGGCGCCGCCCGCCGGTCATGGTCACCTTGGCGACCACAGAGCTGCGGACCGTGGAGCTGAAGCCGAGTCCGGAAAGCTGATCCGGAGACGGCTCGCACCTGGTGCGGTCGCCGAGAACCTCGAACACCTTGCGGTGCGGTTGCAGGTCGCTGCGGAGGAACTCGTTGTAGATCCCCCGTGTCGGCTGGTCGTTCTCGCACCCCTTCAGGATGAAGAAGTAGTGCCGGTTGCCGACCTCGTTGTCGTCGAAGTAGTTCGGCGAGTACATGATGGTGGACACCGGTACGAACTGTTCGGTGGCAATGCCCCACAACTCCTTGCCCGCACTGCCCGCCTGCACGTCCTTACCCGGCCGGAAAGCGGTGATCACCCCGCCGGCAACCGTCATCCGGCCCACCTCGACGGTCTCCTTGTGGCCGACCGCGCGCTCGTGGCGGTAATGCTCGATCTTCCCGTTGCTCTCGGTCTCGATCACGAAGCCGACCTGGGCGCTGTCCCGCTTGCGGTACTGGTTCACCTCGATCCGGTACTCACCGTCGGGGACACGGTCGGCCCAGGTGACGTTCTCCACCGGCTCGCGGGAGAGCGTCCCGCCGGCGTTCATGTCGACGTCCAGCTTGTTGCGCTTCTCCTGGTACCAGATGTGGTCGCCGTTGGGTTCGTACACGTGCAGGTCCAGGTCGTCGTGGTTGAACCAGGACAGGCTCACCCGCAGCTTGCCGGTGACGTTGCCGCCGGCCCGCTTGACCTTTTCCCTGATCGAGTCGGTGACGTTGCCGCCGTACGACCAGCCGAAATCGTTGTCCCACTTGAACAACCGCGGAGCAGCCGGGCACCTGCCGGTGGTGAGGCTGACGAGGTGCGGCTCGTGGGTGTTGGCAACCCACAGGTCGATGGTGGCGGTGCCGGGCAGGATGTCCTTCATGAAGGAGACCACGGGAATCTCCTCCGGCTTGGCGTCGCGAAGGAGCACACCTGACGACCGGGTGGTGGCCGCCTGCATGAGCAGCCCTTCGATGCCGTCCTTCATCCGTGCCTGGGTGTCGTTGTCGACCCACAGCACATTGGTGACCGACACGTCGGACAGCCGGGCGAACCGTCGCTGCAACGACTCCTCGATACCCAGCTCGGCAATGGTCCTCATGGCGGCCTTGACCATGCCCGGGGTGATCAACGCCGTGGGGCGCTGGTAATTCTGCGGCGCCACCTTCGCCTCGAACGACCGGACCGCCTGCTCCAGGTCGACGCCCGCGGAGAGATCCTGGACGAGGGTGCCGATCACCGTGTTGCGGAACCGGGCCGCCGGGTTCATGGCGTTGGCGAAGACGAAGGCACGTCGATCGGTCGCCTGGGTCCACTGGTTCTGCAGCGAGCGGAACTCGGTCACCGCCCTGCGATGCTCCGCGCCGCGGTAGAGGGCGTTGTCGTCGACGAGGTCGACGACGGTGTCCAGAGCGTGCCGGGTCAGCTCGGCCAGGCCACGCTGGAAGACCTGCACCGCGGCGTCAAAGTTGCCCTGTGCCGCGCCGACGTCCTCGATGCGATGCCGCTTCTCCACCCGGCCGTGCAGGTGGTGCCACACCTCGACCTGGCCGTCGCGCAGCGTTCGGGTGGTCTTCGTCCCGTACTGCGCCTGAGTGGACCGGAAGATGGTGGACAACGGCAGCGAAAGAACGAACTCGTCCAGAGCGGCGGCGACGACGGAGAAGACCGGGTCGGATGCCGACACGCCGGACCAGACGGTACGGACTCGCCCGTCGTGGATCTCGACGACGTTGCCGAAGTGCTTGATGAAACCGCGGCAGGTCGAGCAGTCGTACTCGGATCGCTCACGGAACCGCAGATTGGTGCCGGCGGGGAAGGAATCGAGAAAGGTGAGCCAGAGTGAGTCCCGGTCGAGACCGTCGCCGACGGCGTACAACTCACCCCTGGACATCGTGGACAGACGCGAACTCACATCCGTCACGAACTGCTGGAAATCGCCCACCGTTCATCCCCCTTGATCGCCGGAGATCCTACGCAGCGAACGCCAACCGGAGAAACGCGTTTCTGGCTGTCCGCATGGTCGCAGACGGGCGCCGGTGGCCGGCGGTCAGTCGACCGGAGCGCGTACGGCGGCGGGGTCCTTCTCAGGCACGCCAGGCTCGCACCGAGGGACCGTGTGAACGCGCGCTCGATCAGGTGCTCGCTCATGCCGCAATCCGCGCGTCACGTCAAGTGAGCGGGGCGGTACGCCGGCAGCGCCCGGGACTGCCGAATCGAAGTGATCCGAGCTGTCGCTGATGTCTCGGTGGTTCGTCAGGAACGCTTGCGGGTCTGCGTCGCGACCGCCGTCCGGAACGCCGCGGTGAACTGGTCCGGTGCTTCCAGCCAGGGATGGTGGCCCGCGTTCGGGATGAGGGCGACCTCGCACGCGAGGTGGGCTCCGAGCCGTCGCAGGGCCTCGGCGGGGCGGCTGTCGTCGGCCCCGCCGATGATCACAGTGCCGACGGGAAGGCGTTCACGGAGTTCGTCGACGTGTGATTCGAGCGGGTCCGCCTTCTTCGCGGCGTTGAGCTGGCTGTTCATCACGTAGTTGACGGGCCGCAGCGCGTGGGCCGACGCCAGTGCCCAGTCCCAGGCCCGATTCCGGTCGGCGTGGTCGGTGAACCACGACAGGGTGAGGTATTCGATCTCTTCGGCGTCAGTCCGCGAGGCGTTCGCTTCGAGGTCGTCGAGCCTGTCTTGCTGCGCCTCGCTGCGTCGAGCCCGCTGCGCCGCCCGGTCCGCATCGCGCCAGGGATCCAGGAAGGGCCCGGCGATCTGGATCAATCCCGCGACGCGCTCGGGATGCGCCAGCGTGAAGTAGCAGGCCAGGTTGGTCCCGAACGAGTGCCCCACCAGAACGGCCCGGTCACGCCCCCACGCATCGAGTAACAACGCCAAGTCTCGAACGTGGCGGGCAATCGTATGCTCTCCCTCCCAGCCTGATCCTCCCGTGCCTCGCTGGTCGTAGCGATGGATCGGGCACAGGTCTTCGACCATGCCGGCGACCGGGCCGAGATAGTCGGGCAGTCCCGGCCCTCCGTGCAGCATGACCAAGGGAATGTCTGCGTGGTCCGGGGAGCCGGTGGTCCACGTGCGCAGCTGTGCACCGTCATCCAGCTCGATCACCGCTGTAGACATGGACGAAGGGTACGCACGTCGACTCTCCGCTGCCGCTGTCTACTCGGGACAGGGGCCTGGGATGCCCCGCGAACGTCGAGGCACCCCCGGCCGAACCGCTGGACCTTGACGCTGCGGTCGTCACGGGTTCCCTCTGGGACTACCGGGCGTCGCGCCGACGACGCGCGCGCTCGAACTCGGCGACATCCGACATCCAGGGACCGTGCTGTTCGAGTGCGGCGCAGCCGCCGCGGACGAAGGCGCTCACCAGGTTGCGGTACCCGCCGATCCCGTCGACCAGGCTGTACTCGACCTGGTACTGCGGATCCGACCCGGATTCCCCGTGTCGCACCGTCGTGATCCGGGCGATGGAGTCCGCGTAGAAGTGCAGCTGGATCCCCTCGCCCATCTCCTCGTCCTCGATGGTGAACACTTCGTTGTCCCCGGCAGAGCGATCGGCGACGAACTCCCAGAACTCGGCGGAGGCGGTGCGAGGACCGTCCCGTAGCCACTTCTTCTCGCCGCCCTTGTCATCGGTGAACGACAGGGCCGTCTTCCTCGCACTCTCCCCGCGGTCGGCGTGGTCGTCGGCAGCCTCCTCGTCGTCATCCACTGGGGTGCGCCGAGCGCGGTCCGCGGCCTCCGAGCACATCAGAAAGCTCACCGTCCGCACCGCGTCATCGACGAGTTCGGGGTACGCGCGGCGCACGGCCGCGTCGACCGTCGCCGCCATCCGGTCCCAGTCGCGCTTGTCCGTGGCCCGGTGTCCCCGCCGCGGATCGAGGCCGATCCGCATCCCGGCGCATGCCTGCTCCGCGGTGGCGATCACACGCGTGACCTGGGGGAGCAGTGCGGGGTCGACGGCTTCGGGTATCCGCCTTGGAATCGTCGCGCCATGCAGATACTGGCCCGTGTACCGGAGAATCGCGGCGTCGAGTGGCCCGAGGACCGCTCCGCGCTCGGCGCGACGGCGGTTGGCGTGATACTCCTGGGCACGTTTCTCGTCCGACCCATCCGTCGCCGCGCGCATCGCCTCGCAGACCTGGCCGCGCTCAAGTAGCTCGATGTCGGCGCCGTGGGCGACGAGTCGGCTCCTGTCCCACGGGATGCGCTGGAACAGCGCGTCGACGTCCGCGGGCGAGGAGAGCAGGACCGGGTCCAGGAGCGCGACGGCGGCGTCCTCGTCGAGCCGGCCCCGAGTTCCGGCGGCGTCACACAGCGGAAGGACCGCACTCCACAGCAGCAGGTGTCTGGCCAGGTCCTCCCGGATCACCGCGAGATGGGCCTCGGAGATCGGGAACGTGAACGTGCGAGGCTCATGGTTGGCGTCGGCCCCGGCGCCGAGCATCAGCTTCAGCTCGCCGTCCTCGCGGACCACGTTCGGGATCCAGCCGCTGCTACGCGTGAAAACGACGTCTCTCACCGCTGAGGCCTCGCCGCGCCGCCTGTTCACGACCACCGTGCAGCTTCGACGTCGAGGCGCGGGTCGGTGCGCACCCAGACCTCACCCCCGGCGGCCCCGGCCGGGGCGTCGACTCGTTCGAGACCGAGGAACTCGATCAACTGGAGCAGTTCGGCTCGTTCGGCCCGGTCGTCGTCGACACCGTGCGAGTCGAAGAAGACGTAGTACGTGTCGCTCGGGTCGACGATTCCCGAATCTGCCCAGATCCGGGCGACTTCTTCGATCGCCGCTGCTTCCGTCGTGATCGTGGCGGCGCGGGCGGCCCCGCGGATCTCCGGTGACGCGTCGAGGTCGGAGAGGTCGGAGAACCACTGGCCGAAGCGGTCGAGGCCGGCGTATCCGTTCTCGAAGAACAGCATCGCGCTCGGGAGGTAGCGGTTGGGCCGGTCGACCTGGAGGTGTTCCGACCGAGGTTGGTCCGCGTCCCTGGTCCGGGAGATCACCCCCAGCCGGGGCATGAGTACCAGACTCTGCCCCGCCGGTTCGTCCTTGATGGTGTAGGTGTCAGACTCGCGGCCCCGGAAGAACGCAGAGAACGCTACGTAAGCCTCCTGAGGGTCACCCACCGAAGCGTGTTGATCGTTGCCATCACCCACGGAGAAGACGAACTGCTTCGGTCCGGGATTGTAGGGGCGGGCCATCTGCGTCCTCCGGTCACGTGTGGCAGCTCCACCACCGTAGTGGATCAAAGCGGAACTGCCTGCGGCCCTGGTCACAGGCGTGCGGTGCGCGCTGGCCCTGCGCGAGCGACCAGCCGCCCACGGGCAAGGCCGGCGCCATCACCTGGTGCGCCCCGGTGGGGGGTGGTGCGCCGGCGAGGAGGCGCGGTGGAGGGTGGGGACGGCGCCGCCCCCGCTGTCACGTCCGGGGAGCGGCGCCGTCGGGGCGAAACGTCGGCATTGGCGGTTGGTGAACGACTGCTACCCCGGGCGGCGGTCGGCCGCGATCATTGCCCGGAGATAGATGTGAGCCAATCTCACCTCCGGGTGGAACGCCCGGGCGCGGAGGACGAGACGACGGCACGGCAGCCGGGCGTACCGAAGGCCCGACTCCGCGTCCCCCGGAGGAAGACTCATGCCCCGTCCCCCACTCCGCGCCCGGCTCGCGGCGCTCACCGCCGCCGCCCTGACCGCGAGCGTCCTGACCGTCACCCCGCCGTCACCGGCGCTGGCCGCCAGCACGTTCGCCGCCAACGACTACTGCCTCGGCCAGTGCGCCGACATCCTGCCGCCCGGGCAGAACGGCAACGCCACGCTGGCCGCCATCCTGGCCCACCAGGCGCTCGGCACCCGCCCCGCGCACTCCAGCGACCAGCTCGACGAGTACGCGAACCTGGTCTACAACTACGCCGGGCTGACCGACGAGCAGATCGCCCACTTCTTCAACGACGCCTCCTTCGGCGTCCCCGCCGCCCAGGTCGAGAGCACCGTCTCGCCGCGCGCCGACGTCACCATCGTGCGGGACAAGGCCACCGGCGTCCCGCACATCACCGGCACCACCCGCGCCGGCACCATGTTCGGCGCCGGCTACGCCGGGGCCCAGGACCGGCTCTGGGTGATGGACCTGCTGCGGCACGTCGGCCGCGGCAAGGTCACCTCGTTCGCCGGCGGCGCCCCCGGCAACCGGGAGCTGGAGCAGAGCGTCTGGGCCAACTCGCCCTACACGGAGGCGGACCTCCAGGCCCAGGTCAACGCGCTGCGCACCAAGGGCGCCCGGGGCCAGCAGCTCTACACCGACGTGGTCGACTACATCGCCGGCATCAACGCCTACATCGACAAGTCGATCGCCGACGACAACTACCCCGGCGAGTACGTGCTCGCCGGCGCCGGCAAACCCAAGCACTTCACCATGACCGACCTGATCGCCACCGCTGGCGTGATCGGCGGCCTCTTCGGCGGGGGCGGCGGCAGCGAGATCCAGTCCGCGCTGGTCCGGGTGGCCGCCCGGGCCAAGTACGGCGCCACCGAGGGCGACCGGGTGTGGGCGGCGTTCCGGTCGCAGAACGACCCGGAGACCGTGCTCACCCTGCACGACGGGCAGAGCTTCCCGTACGGCGCGGCGCCGCCCGGCGCGACCAGCGCGGTGCTCCCCGACGCCGGCACGGTGGTCGCCGAGCCCCTCGCCTACGACCAGACCGGCGGGGCCGCCGCGCGCACCGGCGCCAGCACCGCCACCCAGGACCTGGTCGGCGGCCTGGCCAACCTGCGCGCGCACGGCATGTCCAACGCGGTCGTGGTCTCCGGACGGCACACCACCACCGGCAACCCGGTCGCCGTGTTCGGCCCGCAGACCGGCTACTTCGCCCCGCAACTGCTGATGCTCCAGGAGTTGCAGGGGCCGGGCATCAGCGCGCGTGGCGCCGCGTTCGCCGGCCTGAACCTCTACGTGCTGCTCGGCCGCGGCCAGGACTACGCGTGGAGCGCCACCTCCGCCTCGCAGGACCTCACCGACACCTACGCGGTGCCGCTGTGCACCACCGACGGCAGCGCGCCGACGCTGCGCAGCAACCGCTACCTCTACCACGGGCAGTGCCTCGCCATGGAGGCGCTGGAGCAGCGCAACTCCTGGTCGCCGACGTTGGCCGACTCCACCCCGGCCGGGTCCTACACGCTGCGCGCGCTGCGCACCAGGTACGGGCTGGTCGCCTACCGGGGGCTGGTGAACGGGCAGCCGACCGCGTTCACCAAGCTGCGCTCCACCTACCGGCACGAGGCCGACTCGGCGATCGGCTTCCAGGCCTTCAACGACCCGTCGGCGATGGGCAGCGCGGGGGCGTTCCAGACGTCCGCCGCGAGCGTCGGGTACGCGTTCAACTGGTTCTACGTCAACTCCACCGAGGCGGCGTACTTCAACTCCGGCTCGAACCCGGTCCGCCCGGCCACCGTCGACCCGAACCTGCCGGCGAAGGCCGAACCCGCGTACGAGTGGGTCGGCTGGAACCCGGACACCAACGACGCCACCTACATTCCGCTCTCGGCCCACCCGCAGTCGGTCAACCAGGACTACTACGTGAGCTGGAACAACAAGCAGGCGCGGGACTTCGGGGCGGCGGACGGCAACTTCAGCTTCGGCTCCGTACACCGGGGTCAGTTGCTCGACGGCCCGGTGCGCGCGGCGATCGCCCAGCGCAAGCTCGGCCGCGCCGACGTCGTCAAGATCATGGCGGACGCGGCGGTGACCGACCTGCGCGGCCAGCAGGTCCTCGGCGACCTGCTGCGGGTGCTGGACAGCGCGCCGGTCGCCGACCCGGCGCTTGCCGACGCGATCGGCAAGCTGCGGGCCTGGCAGCAGGCCGGTGCCCGGCGGGTGGAGACCACGCCCGGCTCCAAGGTCTACCAGCACGCCGACGCCATCCGGATCTTCGACGCGTGGTGGCCGCTGCTCGCCTCGGCGCAGTTCCGCCCCGGCCTCGGGCCGGACCTCTACGCCGCGCTGGTGGACGCCATCGAGGTCAACGAGGCGCCCTCGGGCGGCCAGAACGGTGGGCGCGACGGCGCCGCGAGCTGGGCGTTGCAGGGTCAGGCGCACAAGGGCTCGGCGTTCCAGTACGGCTGGTGGGGCTACGTCGACAAGGACGTGCGCACCGTGCTCGGCGACCCGGTGGCCGGCGGCCTCGGGCGGGCGTACTGCGGCGGCGGCAATCTGGCCGCGTGCCGGACGACGCTGCTCGGCGCGCTCGGACCGGCGGCGGCCGTGCCGGCCACCACCGTCTACCCGGGCGACAAGTCCTGCTCCGCCGGCGACCAGTGGTGCGCCGACTCGATCGCCCACTCCGGGCTCGGCGGCATCACCCACCCGGTGATCGCCTGGCAGAACCGCCCCACCTACCAGCAGGTCGTCTCGTTCCCGGCCCGCCGGGGCGACGACGTCACCAACCTGGCCCAGGGTCGCCCGGCCACCGCGTCGAGCACCCAGTTCCTGACCAGCCACACGCCGGACAAGGCGGTCGACGGCAGTCTGAGCAGCCGCTGGGCCAGCAGCTACAACGACAACCAGTGGCTCCGGGTCGACCTCGGCGCGGCCCGCACCGTCAGCCGGGCGGTGCTGCGCTGGGAGTCCGCGTACGGCACGTCGTACCGGATCGAGGTCTCCGGCGACGGCAGCTCCTGGACGCCGGTGTTCGCCACCACCACCGGCAACGGCGGCGTCGACAACGCCACCTTCGCCCCGGTCGCCGCCCGCTACGTGCGGGTGTACGGGCTCAAGCGGGCCACCTCGTACGGGTTCTCGCTGCACGAGTTCGAGGTCTACGGCCGGTGACGCCGACGGCCGGCCGGCGGGAGCCCCCCGCCGGCCGGCCGAGCGACAGGAGCAGACCGGCGACGGCGAGAGCGGCTCCGGCGGCGGCGGTGTACGCGGGAAGTTGGGCGGGGATGCCCAGGTGGACGGTGATGCCGAGGATGCGGGACAGGCCCCAGGGCAGCAGCGCGAGCTGGTCGTTCCACACCGTCAGCGCGCGTTCCAGGCCCACCACCGAGACCAGGGCGGACAACACGCCGAGGGGCACGCCCGCGGCGGTGAGGGTCAGCCCGACAGCGCTTCGGCGGCGCAGGCCGTACCGGTCCCGCAGGACCACGGCGGCGGCCACGAACAGCCAGCAGAACGCCGCGAACGCGACGGTGACGTACGCCGCGCGCAAACCCGGCGCGGTCCAGAAGGCGAACCAGTACCCGCCCGGTCCGCGCCCGGCGAGCGCGGCCAGCAGCAGCACGCTGCGCAGCAGCGCGACGCCGCCGACCACGGCCCACAGGTGGAACGGGTCCCGCCGGCCGGCGACGAGGCGTACGACGAGGGCGAACAGCGCCCACCCACCGAGGGTGACCAGCAGGTGCGCCGGCGCGGCGAACCAGGTCAGCACGAGCCGGCTCGCCACCAGCAGCACGGCCGGGACCAGCCACACCAGCACCCGGTCCGCCCGCGCCCCGGGCGTCGGCAGCGCGGCGACCCGCCACGGCCGGAGCGCGCCGAGCAGCAACCCGCGCGCGGCGGCCGCGCCGAACCCGCGCCCGCGCAGGCCGAGCAGCACCACGAGCAGGATCGACCCGAGCAACGCCCGGGCCGCCCAGGCCATCGCCGGGTCCCGGTCGGCGCGCCGCGCCCCGAGGTCGGCGGCGGTGAAGTTGTACGCGGGCAGGTCCAGGTCGGCGCCGTAGCGCTGCCGGTGCGCGTCGCGTGCGTCGTGGTACGCCGCCGTGGCCAGCCGCCAGTCGTGGCGGGCGGCGGGGGAGCCGGTGTCCAGCCACTGCGCGTGCCGCAGCACCATGGCCCGGTACGCGCCAAGCGTCTCGAACAGGTCGACCTGGTAGTCGAGCGTCGCGGTGAAGCGCCCGCGCAGTTCGGCGTCGCGCCAGGTCGCCGGGTCGGTCGCGGCAACCAGGTCGCGCATGCGCCGGGCCAGCGCGACGGCCTGCGTGCCCTCCTCGATCGCCTCGTCGACGCGGCCGCCGGTCACCGCGTAGATGCTGTCGAGCGCGGCGGAGTCGCCGGTCGGGATGTCCCACTCGAAGATCCACATCATAGGCGGCGGTTCCAGCCCGAGCGCCCGCACCGACCGGTCGGCGTACGGGCCGATGTAGAGGCCCCTGGTGACCGCCTGTCGGGACAGCGCCATGGCCTGCCCGATCGCGGCGACGGTGGCCGGGTCGCCGGAGAACGTGCGGTACGCCCAGTCTGCCGTGACCTGCGCCGGGTCGGCGTGCGGGTCCCAGGCCAGGCGGCCGACGGCGTACGTGTTGAGGTCGTAGAGCTGCCAGAAGCCGGCGCGCAGGTGCAGCGACATGGGCCCGGCGCGCAGCGGTCCGCCGTCCTGGGTCCAGTTCCAGACGCCCTCGACGTGCGGGTTGGCGGCGAGGAACGCGCGCAGCGCCTGGCGGTGCAGCGGGCCGAGGTCGTTGGGCAGCGAGCCGAACGCCTCGAACTCGCGCCGGGCCTGGAACTCCACGATGCGGCGATGCTTGCCGCTCAGCAGGGTGGTGTTCAGCGGCAGGTGGCTGTAGAAGTCGCCCAGGGTGTACTTGGTGGACACGACCAGGTGCGGGTCGTCGAGCCCGCCGAGCACCCGCGCGTACGACTCCGGGTTGGTGTGCAGGTCGCCGACGGCGCCGACGCCCACCGTCCAGGTGCGGAAGATGATCTCCCTGCCGGCCGCGCCCGCGGTGTCCAGCAGCGCCCGCAGCATCGCGCGCACGGACGTCTCCGTGGTGACCGCGAGCCTTGACGAGTAGTCCCAGCCGGTCCCGGCGTACACCTCGCCGCCCTCGCCGACGCGGACCATCAGGCCGTCGACGAACGGCATGCTCTCGAACAGCTCGGCCAGGCCGGCCTGGTAGACCGCCCACAGCCGAGCATCGGCCACGTCGAGGCCGCCGACGGTCCGCGTCAGGTATGCCTCCAGCGGGGGCGACACCGCGAGCATGTCGGTCAGCAGGAAGACCCGTACGCCCATGTCCTCGGCGTACCGGAAGACGGGGCCGAACGCCGCGACCATCGCCCGCGCGCGGTCGACGTGCGGGTCGCCGGGCGGGTAGACCGCGCGCCCGTCGCCGACCTTCGCGAACGTGACGTACTCCAGGAAGCCGGGCACGACGATCCCGTTGAATCCCTGCGCCACCGAGTGGTCGACGAACTGCCGGAACTGCGCGTCGATGCGGGCCACCGCGTCGGCGTCCACCCACGGCGCGCCAGGCAGCACCGCCGACCCGACCACGTCGGTGTTCAGGCCGTAGTCGTCGCCGGCGGCGAAGGCGGCCGGGTCGGGCTCGCGCCCCACCGAGCCCGCGTCGGTCAGCCGCAGGCCGAGCCGGGGGACGACCACCCGACCCGCGTCCGCCGCGGGGAGCGCCTCGGCGCCGGAGCGGATCCGGTCGGCCAGCCGGTACATCCCCGCTGCCACGCCCGCGACGTCGCCGCCCTGGACGGCCAACTCGGCGCCGTGCACGTCGAGCCGGTACGACTCGGGCGCCCCGCCGAGGGTGGCCAGCACGCCCGCCCGCAGCGTGGTCACCGCCGACAGGTCCGGGACCGTGCCGGTGCCCGGCGCGGCCGTCGCGGACCTGGCCGGACGCGGCGCGGCCGGGGCGAGCACCGGCCGGGGCAGGCCGCGGGAGACGACCGCGTCGGCCACGGCGGCCGCGGCCTTCCTGACGCGCGGCTCATCGGGCACGACGAGGGACGCCAACGGCGGGACCGGCGCGGGCGTCCGCGCCGGCGCGGCGACGGCCTCCTCGCGCGGCACGGCGGCGGGGGAGTGGCTCAGCCCCAGCACGTCGCCGATCCCCCAGGCCGTGGCCGCGCCGAGCGCCAACAGGACGGCCGCGGCGACGAGCAGCGGGTACGGCCTGCGGGCCCGAGCAACGTGAGCCATGCGCGCATGGTAGTGGCCCACCGGCCACGTTCTCGACGTACGGAAAGCGCTCCCTCGGTAGCCAGCGACCTGTGGGGCCAGCGCGATCGTCACGAAGCGGGTCGTCCGGCAGATGGGCAACGGCGGGGGCGCCGTGGCCGCCCGGGATGTGCTTACCTTCTGACATGCCGCATCCCATCATGTTCGACGAGGCAGATCCGCTTCTGGACCGGCTGCGGACGCTCGCCCTGGCCTTTCCCGACGCGGCCGAGAAGATCTCCCACGGGCGTCCCGCCTTCTACACCACCAAGGTCTTCGCCTACTACGGGGGAACGGTGAAGGTCGACGGCGTCCATCAACAGCACGAACAGTCGGTGATCGTGCTGGTCGACCCCGACGAGCGCGCGGCGCTGCTGGCGGAAGACCGTTGCTTCGTGCCGGCCTACCTGGGTGCCTACGGGTGGATCGGGGTGGACCTGACCGGTGACACCGGCTGGGACGAGGTCGGCGAGCTGCTCGACGCCAGCTACCGGCGTACGGCCGGGGCCCGCAGGATCGCGCTGCTCGACTCCCGACGGCCCTGAGCACCCCGCAGTTGCTTACTTGCCCTCTGTGGTCGTTTCGACACGGGCGATCAGCACCTTCAGGCGGCCGATCTCCTCGGCGAGGGCGGTCTTGCCCTCGGGGGTGAGGGTGATCCAGGTGCGGCCACGCTTGCCCTCGTAGCCCTTCTCGATGTCGATCAGGCCGGCCGTCTCCAACACCGTCAGGTGCTTGGAGAGGTTGCCGGCGGTCAGGTCGAGCTGGGTGCGCAGGTAGCCGAACTCGACGCGCCGTGCCTCGTGCGCGATGGCGAGGATGCCCAGTCGCACCCGCTGGTGCACGACCTCGTTGAGGCCGGTGACCGGGTGGTCGGACGGGTCCGGGGTGTCGGCCTCGGCAGTCACCGCTGCCTCCGGCGGGCCTGTGAAAAGCCGATCCCGCCTGCCAGGAGCACGGCGCCGGTGACGAGCTGGGGTGACGTCATCGACAGCCGGAGCTGGCTGTCCGCCCCCGACACGAACGACGGGATCATCCAATCGGGCAGCCCCATGCCCTCGGTCGTCGGCAACACCAGCAGCACCAGCGCCAGGTAGCCCAGGGTGAACAGCAGCAGCGCGACGTTGCGTTCCAGGCGGGCCAGCACCAGCAGCGCGAGCCCGATCAGACCCCACGGTGCGATCAGCCGGTCCAGCACGATCCACCAGAACGGCACCGGGCCGCCCCCGAAAGGCGGGTGGCTCGGGAAATAGGCGGCCGCCGCCGTGTACGCGGCCGTGAGCACGACGGCTGTCGCGGCACCGGTGATCGCGTACGGCAGCACGCGGGCACCCAGCCCTCGCGCCCGGGCGGCCCGCACGTAGCTGACCGCGATCGCCGTATAGGCGAGCAGTAGCGCGGGCGGCCAGTAGTAGAGCATGCCCCGGCGCGCGAACGAGCAGCCGTCGCCGTCGCACTGCACCTTCATGAAGAGCCAGTCGAACGGGGCGGCCACGAGGGTCACCGCGGCCAGCACCAGCAGTGCGACCCAGGTCAGGCGCTGGTCGCGGCGTACGCGGCCGGCCAGGTCGCGCACGTCGGAGAGGAGGCGGTGAGGGTCATCGCCGGCGGACAACGAGTCAGTGGTCATGGAAACAGGTTTCCACAGCAAACCTGTTTGCGCCAGCCCCCTGCTTGGCGTCGCACAGAACTTGGCGCGATCACCCACCGCGAGAGCCTGGGCCCCATGACAGACCTCGACGTCCGCTCGTGCCGACCGGCACGAAGCTGCTCGGGCGGGTCAGGCAGGCGGCCTTGGTGGCCGCCGGATCGGCCTGTGGCATCGGGCAGAACCGGCGAATCGGAAGACTCAGCCCGCGCAGATACCGCAGACTGGTCGTCCGCTGGCCCGACCGTCGCAGCCCCGCGAAGTCCCCTGCCGCGAAGTCCTTCGACCGCGCCCGCACCACGGCGAGTTCCCGCTCATCCAAGCGCCGCAGCCGGACATCGCCACGATGTCCGTGCAAGCGACACGCCCGGAGACCGGACCAGGCACTACTGGAAGGTGTCGGGGGTACGGATACGGTCGCGGATCCAGGCGCCGGCCGGCTTGAGGCGGCTGGTGCCGCCGAACTGGCCGCTGCCGCAGGTGCCGGTGGTGAAGACCGCGCCGGAACGGAAGTCGTCGGAGAAGTTCCAGTTGGTCCAGCTGATCTTCTTGCTGGCCATCAGGTCGAGGTAGCGCTGGGCCATGGCGAAGTCGTTCGGGCCGTCACCGGAGTAGTCCTGGGTGCCGAACTCGGTGACGAAGAGCGGCAGCCGGTCGGCGGCCCGGGCGAAGGTGTCGTAGTACGCGTTGCCGTGCGAGGCGGCGTAGAAGTGGAAGACGTACATCAGGTTGCCGCCGGCGACCGGGTTCGCCGCGATCGTGTCCACCCCGCCGCCGCTGCCGGAGACGCCGAGGGAGGACCAGTCGGGGGTGCCCACCAGCACCACGGCCTCCGGGTCTCGGCTGCGGATGACCGGAATGACCTGGTCGGCGTAGCTCTTGATGGCGCTCCACGCCACGCCGTTGGGCTCGTTGGCGATCTCGTAGAGCACGTTGACCTTGTCCTTGTGCCGGTCGGCGATCTCGGCGAAGAAGGTGCGCGCCCGGGTCAGGTTGTGGTTCGGGTCGCCGGGGCTGAGCATGTGCCAGTCGACGACGGCGTACATGCCCCGGGCGGTGGCCAGCTCGATGTACTGGTGGACCATGTCGGTGAAGCGGCGCGGGTCGGTCTCGTACCCGCCCTCCTGGATGTACATCGAGATGCGCAACACGTCGGCGTTCCACTCCCTGGCGAGCACGTCCAGAGAGGTCGGGGTGGCGCAGTTCGCGTACCACTGGATGCCGTGCGTGCTCATGCCGCGCAACTGGATCGCCCGGCCGTCGCGGTTGCAGAGCTGGCGACCGCAGACCCGGAGCTGGCCGTTGGCCGCGACCGGCGAGACGCCGGTCGGCGGCGGCGTCGTGGGCGGCGCGGTCGTCGGCGGGGGAGTGGTCGGCGGCGCGCTGGTCGGGGGTGCGGTGGTGGGCGGCGGGGTGGTGGGTGGCGTCGTGCCGCCGGCGCAGGGCTGGCCGTTGAGCGTGCAGCCGGTCGGGGTGCCGGTGCCGGTGGCGACGAAGCCGAAGGTGACGGAGGCGCCCGGGGCGACCGTGCCGTTCCAGGACCGGTTGGTGAAGGTGTGGCGCTGGCCGCTGCTGGTCAGCAGCGCGTCCCAGTACGTTCCGACTGTGGTGCCGGCGGGCAGGTCGAACTCCAGCCGCCACGAGGTGATCGTGCTGCTGCCGGAGTTCGTGATCCGGTAGCTGCCCTCCCAGCCGGAGCCCCAGTCGTTTACCTTGGTGAAGCTCGCGGTCGGTGCCGCTGCCGCGCCGGCGGTGCCGGTCAGAGCCAGTGGTGCCAGCGCCACCGCCGCCAGCAGGCCGGCGGCCAGGATCGTTCTGCCGCGAAGTCGCACGGGGCACCTCCGGTGGTCGGGAGGGAATCTAGTGTCATCGAACTATAAAGATAGTTAATTATTAATGCAATGAGATCCAACCCCGGTGAATCGGCAGTCCTGGCCACGGGACTCTAGGGTGTGCTGCTCTCCCGATCTCACTGCGACATCGGCCGATGGTGCGGTGGGGGGGGGGGGGGGCGCGGGGGCGGCGCGGGGGGCCCCCCCCCCCCCCCCCCGGCCGGCCCCCCCCCCCGCCCGCGGCCGGGCGGGGGGGGGGGGGGGGGGGGGGGGGGGGGGCCCGGGGGGCCCGGGCGGGGGGGGGGGGGGTTGCCCCGGGGGGGGGGCCGGGGGGGCCCACACCCCGTCGGTGCCTACTCTCGCGTCCGTCCCGCGAGCCGGACACCCGCCCCCGAGCCGAACGGTCATCCCGGGGTGACCTGTGCCTTGTCGGCCGGAACCCCCGCCGACAAGCGCAAGCGCCAGGTGCGAGCGCGACGTGATCAGGACGCCATGGACGTCATCCGGCCGCTGTGAGGTCCATGGCGTCCTGATCACGTGTTTCGGCAGCGATGTCCGGTTCGGGGTCGGCGTCCGGCAGGGTGGCCGGTGGAGATCTTGGTAGAAGACGGCCCCTGAAGGGGCGGTTTCTTGCCAAGATCTCCGGGAGAGCCCGCCGTGGGCTATGTCCGTCCTGATCACGTCGGCTGAGCGCGTGGGCGGCGGTGCGTGGACGGTCGCGGGAGCGGGACGGGCTCGTAGGTGACGTCGGCGGGACGCTTGCGACGATGACGGGCATGGAGATCTGGAACAACCCGTCCTGCTCGAAGTGCGCCGCCGCCCGTACCGCTCTCGACGGGGCCGGGGTCGGCTACGCGCTGCGCCCGTACCTGGACCGGCCGCCGAGCGCGGCGGAGCTGGCCGAGGTGCTGCGCCGGCTCGACGCGCGCCCCTGGGACGTCTGCCGCACCCAGGAGCCCGCCGCGGTGGCCCTCGGCATGGCCGACTGGCCCAGGGACGAGGCGGCCGAGCCGCGCTGGATCGAGGCGATGGTGGCCGCCCCCGAGCTGATCCAGCGGCCCCTGCTGCTGCTCGACGACGGGAGCGCGCTCGTGGGCCGTACCGCCGAGGCGCTGGCGGAGGCACTGCGCCGCACCAGCGCGACGCCCGGCACCGGCGCGGAGCCGAGCCTCGCGACGGCCGGCACCGCCGCGACGCCTGGCACCGCCGCGACGCCTGGCACCGCCGCGCCGCCGGGCGCCGCCGCGACGGCCGGCACCGCCGTGACGGCCGGCAGCGGCGTGACGGCCGGCACCGCCGCGACGCCCGGCAGCGGCGCGGAGCCCGGCCCGGCGGCTACCGCGCCGGCGGAACCGCCGCACCCGGCCGGGTAGCGCGTTTCCGGGCGGGTGCGGCGGGAATGCGCCGCTCGCGGGCGAACGACCGGACGCCGCAGAGGAGGGGTCGGATGCCGCACCAGGGCCTGTCCACCGCCGCGAAGCGGCTCACCCCCGTCGCCGGCGCGCCCCTGTGGTGCGACGCGCGGGAGTTCGGGCTGCGCGGCGACGGCGTGACGAACGACCAGCCGGCGCTGTCGGCGCTTGTCGACCGCCTCGGCGAGGGCTACGCCGCCGACGGGCGGGCCCGGGTCATCCACTGCCCGCCGGGGATCTACTCGATCCGGGACGCCGGGACGGTCTGGCGCAGCGGCGTGTCGCTGATCGGCGCGGGCCCGGGGGCGACGCGGTTCCTGCTCAGCAACGAGGGGAACCGGGCGGACCCCACGCCGTTGGCCTTCTGGACCACCGTGCAGCACGGCGCGAGCCGCGACCGGCACATCGCCGACTGCACCTTCGCGGACTTCGAGATCGACGGCTCCGGCGTGGCGATGGTCGAGTACAACTACCTCGCCAAGGGGCTCGGCCTCCAGTACGTGGTGCGCGGCGTCTTCCGCAACCTCTACATCCACCACACCGGTGCCACCGGGCTCGGCTGCGACTTCCTCCAGGACAGCCTGATCGACGGGGTGGTCGTGGTCGGTTGCGGCCGGCTGGACAACGGCGAGGAGATGGGCGGCGCGGGCATCGGCGTCGGCATCGGCGGCTGGGGCGACGTGGAGCGCCTCACGATCGCCAACTGCACCGCCGTCGGCAACGGCACCAACGGGATCTTCCTCGAACTCCAGAAGGACTACTGGACGCCGCCGCGCGGCTACCGCATCATCGGCTGCCACAGCCAGGCGAACCGCTTCGGCATCTCCGACTGGGGCGCCGACGGCCTGATCGTCTCCGCCTGCACGCTGACCGGCAACCTGGAGGCGGGCTTCGACGTCTCCGGCAACGGCACGGCCGGCGTGTCCGGCCGGGGCGGCATCATCAGCGACTGCGTCGTCGACCGCAACGTCCGCGACGGGATCAGCATGGGCAACACGCCCGGCCCGTACACCGTGCGCGGGAACCGGATCAGCGCCAACGGCGAGTACGGCTACCACGAGCACGACCTGGGGCACGGCTACCGGGGCGCGGCGGCGGGCGTGGTCGTCGACGGCAACGACTTCTCAGACAACGGCCTGGACGCGATCCGGATCGACCGGCCGATGACCGACGCGGTGGTGGTGAACAACCGGATCCGCAACAACGGCCGCCGGTGCGCCCCGGCCGCCACCGGCGCGGGCGAGTCGGTGCGCTACCACCACCGATCCGTCACCGACCTGGCGGCGCACTGGCCGCACGACGGGCACCGGGGCAAGGTGGTGCGGGTCGGGTCACGCATGGCGGTGGTGGTGTCCAACACCGACACCGACCTCACCCTCGCCGAGGTGCGGGCGGATTCCCCCACCGGCTGGAACGAGGACACGCCGCCGCCCGGGGCGGCGTACGAGCTGCCGGCGGCCCCGCCGATCCGGGCCGGCATCACCGTCAACGCGCCGTTCGACTCCGCCACGGTGCGCGGCAACCGGATCTGGGACCACCGCGACGAGCAGACCCAGAGCTACGGGCTCTGGATCACCCCGGCCGGCAGCTGCGTGTCCTGCCGGATCGAGGACAACGACCTCGCCGGCAACGCCGTCGGGGCGGTGCGGCTCGACACCCCGCCGGTCGGCGGGCGCTGGGACCGCAACCACCACGAGGTGGACTGACGCCGCAGGCTCAGCGCGCGTCGTCGGCGGGGGCCGTCGCCTCCGCGTGCCGGTCGCGCAGCCGGGCCCGGATCTCCTCCGGGGTGTACGCCCGGCGCCGCCGTTCCGCCCGGGCGATGACCACGCCCGACGCCGCGACGCCGGCCAGGCCGGCCAGCCCGAGGACCTTCCACCACCGCATCCGTTGCCGCATCGGCCTAGGGTAGACCCCCATGAGCATCAGCCTGGACGAGGCCGTGGACCTGACCCGTACCGGCGACGTGTGGGTGTTCCGGGGGCGCAGCGTGCCGGACCGGGCCATCCAGTTGACCACCAACAGCCCGGTCAACCACGTCGGCATGGCGGTCGTGCTGGACGACATGCCGCCCCTGATGTGGCACGCCGAGCTGGGCAGATCGCTGCCCGACTTGTGGACGGGCACCCACCAGCGCGGCGTGCAGCTGCACGACCTGCGGGACGCGGTCTGCGTCTGGGCCAACCGGTACGGCCAGCGGGCCTGGCTGCGCCAGCTCGACCCGCCGGCCGACGCGGAGATGGAGAAGGCGGTGCTGCGCACCGTCGCGCGCCTGGACGGCACCCCGTTCCCGTCCACCGCCCAGCTCGCCTGGCGCTGGCTGCGGGGCCGGGTCCCGGCGGTGCGGCTGCCGGCGCTGCCGGGCCGGGCGGGGGACCACGAGGCCACGCCGGCGCCCGACCGCACCGGGGCGACCGCGCCCGACCGCACCGGGGCGACCGCGCCCGACCGCGCCGGGGCGACCGCGCCCGACCGCGCCGGGGCGACCGCGCCCGACCGTGCCGGCATCGCCGTGCGCGACCGTGCACTGGAGACGGCCTACTGCGCGGAGGTGGTCGCGGTGACCTACGAGGCGATGGGGCTGCTGCCCGCCGGGCGGCGTCCCAACTGGTACGACCCGGGCCGGTTCTGGAGCGGCGACGACCTCGGACTCGCGGGCGGCGCCCGGCTCGGGGCGGAGATCGAGGTGCGCATCCCGCCGCGCTGAGGTTTGGCCCGCCGTCCGGCCGGCAATTGCTCTCCCTGTGAGAGCCCCCACCGATCTGGACACGCTGACCGACTTCTTCGACCGGTACGGCGTGGCGCTGACCACCGGCGACGTGCCCGCCATCGCCGGCTGTTACGCCCTGCCCGGGATGGTGGTGGCCGACACGTACAGCTTCTCGTTCACCTCGCCGGCGGCGGTGGCACTGTCCTTCGTGGGCGCGGCCCCCGACTACCAGGAGCGTGAGCTGGTCGCGGCGCACGCGACCATCGAGGACGTGCTTCCGGTGTCGGCGCTGCTGACCATGGTCGCCGTGGAGTGGGAGTTCCTGGACAGCCAGGGCCGGGCGGTCCCCGGCGAGCGCTACCGCTACCTGCTGCGCTCCACCGACGACGGCCCGCTCATCTGCACGGTGCTGCGGACCGCCTGAGCGCCGGCCGGACCCGCGGCATCCTCCGACGGGCGGCGACCCGCCCACGCGGCGCCGTACGCAACGCGCGCACACGGTCGCACCATGTCGCCACGGACCGCTACGCTGCCCCGGAGGACCGCGGGAGGAGAAGCATGTCCGGCACGCGCCGAACATCGAGCAAGTCCTACGGCACGACGGCCATCGCGTCCTCGCCGTGGATCGTGGTGTCCGTCGGCGTCGCGGTGATGGTGGTCCTGCTGGCCATCGCGCTCGGCGCCTACCGGGGGCGCGGCCCCGCGTTCGACGCGCAGCCCGCCCCGCCGCTGCCGACCGTCGGCCTGGTCGACCCGGAGCCGTCGGCGGCCAGCCCGACGGTCACGCGCTCGCCGCGGGCGACGGCCACGCAGTCCGGCCGCTCCACCAGCCGGCCCACCCCGACCCGGTCCACGCCCGCCCGCAGCAGCGCTCCGCCGTCGCCGACCCCCAGCGGGAGCGAGGAGACGGCGCTGGTCGCGCCGCCATCGCCGTCGGTGTCCCCGCTGACGGGCCGGTACCGGGTGGTCGAGTCGTACGCGGACGGGTTCGTCGGGGAGGTGCTGGTCGGCAACACCTCGTCGGCCGGCCGGGAGTGGACGACGCGGCTGACCTTCCCGGGAGCGCGGCTGGGCAGCGCCTGGATCGAGGGCGCGCCACAGGGGACGGCGCAGCGGATCGACGACGGCTTCACCTACCGCAGCGGCGGCGACCTGCCCGGGGGCGCGTCGGTCACGCTGCGCTTCTATGTCCAGGGCACGCAGAGCCGCCCGACGAGCTGCACGGTCGACGGCGTCTCCTGCCGCCTCTGAGTTACGCCCCGCCGTCGGTCACCTGGGGAGCCGCCATGGCGCTCACCCTCCGCCCGCTCGCGCTCGACGACACCGACGCCGTGCACGACTGGGCGCGTCTGCCCGAGTCGTGCCGCTACCAGGCGTGGGGGCCCAACACCTACGAGCAGACGCAGGCGTACGTGCGGGCCGCCGTGGCGGCGTCCCCGGACCGGCTGGTGTTCGGGGTGCTCGTCGACGGCGAGGTCGTGGGCAGCGCCGAGCTGAAGCTGCACGGCCCGAGCACCGGCGAGATCGCGTACGCCGTCCATCCACGGCGGTGGGGGCAGGGCATCGCCACGGCCACGGCGCGGGAACTTTTGCGACTGGGCTTCGACCGGCACGGGCGCCACCGCATCTTCGCCACGTGCGACCCGCGCAACCTCGCCTCGGCGGCGGTGCTGCGCAGGATCGGCATGCGGTACGAGGGCCGGATGCGTGGCACCGCCCTCATCCGCGACGGCTGGCGCGACTCGGACCTGTACGCCGTCCTCGCCGACGACTGATCCCCGGGCAGAGGGTCGCCGCGGAGGGCCGCCCTTGCAAGCGGGCTGTCGTGTTACGACTTTGTTTGCAAGGTATTGCAGAACGTTTCGGCAAGAGCTAGCGTGCGGGCCAGCCAGCGACCAGAGGAAGGCGTCGATGAAACCCCCGCCGATACCGCGCAAGGCCCTGCTCGCCCTCGTCTCCCTGCTCACCCTCGCCCTCGTCGGCACCCCGCTGGCCGTGCGCCAGATGGGTTCCGACGCCCCCGACGACACCGGCCCGCTGGTCACCACCGGCGCCGCGCAGTGGCGCACCGAACCCTCGGCGGAGGCGCTGCTCGCCGCCGGAAGCCGCCAGGCCCGCGCCGAGCAGTTCTACTTCGTCCTGCCGGACCGGTTCGCCAACGGTGACCGGCGCAACGACGCCGGGGGCCTCACCGGGGGCCGCCTCTCCACCGGCCTCGACCCGAAGGACAAGGGCTTCTACCACGGCGGCGACCTCAAGGGCGTCATGGACCGGCTCGACTACATCGAGGGGCTCGGCACCACGGCCATCTGGCTCGCGCCCATCTTCAAGAACCGCCCGGTGCAGGGCTCCGGAGCCGACGCCTCCGCCGGATACCACGGCTACTGGATCACCGACTTCACCCAGGTCGACCCGCACTTCGGCACCAACGAGGACCTGAAGCGGCTGGTGGGGCTCGCCCACAAGCGCGGGATCAAGGTCTATCTCGACGTCATCGTCAACCACACCGCCGACGTCATCCAGTACGCCGAGGACCGGCGCACCTACGTGGACAAGGCCACCTCCCCGTACACCGACGCGCAGGGGCGTCCCTTCGAGGACCGCAACTACGCCGACGGCAGCCGGGGCTTCCCGAAGGTGGACGGCACGTCGTTCCCGTACACCCCGACGTTCGAGACCCCGGCCGACGCGAAGGTCAAGGTCCCGGCGTGGCTGAACGACCCGACGATGTACCACAACCGGGGCGACTCCACATTCGCCGGGGAGAACAGCGAGTACGGCGACTTCCACGGCCTCGACGACCTGTGGACCGAGCGTCCCGAGGTGGTGCGCGGCCTGACCAAGATCCACTCCGACTGGATCGCGTCCACCGGCGTCGACGGCTTCCGGCTGGACACGGTGAAGCACGCCAACCTCGACTTCTGGCCGCAGTTCAGCCAGGGCGTCGAGCGTGCCGCCGCGCGCGCCGGCAAGAAGGACTTCTTCATGTTCGGCGAGGTCTACAGCGCCGACCCGGAGATCACCTCGACGTACGTGCGGCGCGGCGGCCTGCCGGCCACCCTCGACTTCGCCTTCCAGGAGGCGGCGCGCGGCTACACCGCCGGCGACGGCTCCGCGAAGGCGCTCGCCGACGTGTACGCCCGCGACGACCTCTACCGCGCCCGGGACACCGACGCGCGCCGGCTGACCACCTTCCTCGGCAACCACGACATGGGCCGGATCGGCTCGTTCATCGCCGGCGGCGGCACCGACCCGGGCACCCACCTGCGCCGCGACCGGCTCGCCCACGAGCTGATGTTCCTGACCCGTGGCCAGCCGGTCGTCTACTCCGGCGACGAGCAGGGCTTCACGGGGCCGGGCGGCGACAAGGACGCCCGGCAGGACATGTTCGCCTCGAAGACGCCCGACTACCTCGACGACGACCTGATCGGCACCGACCGGACCCACGCCAGCGACCAGTTCGACCGCGCCCATCCGCTCTACCGGGCCATCGCGGAGCTGGGCGCGTTGCGCCAGGCGCACCCGGCGCTGCGCGACGGCGTGCAGGTCGGCCGGTACGCCGCCGACGGCCCCGGCGTCTTCGCGTTCTCCCGGATCGACCCGAAGCAGCGCACCGAGTACGTCGTCGCGGTGAACAACGCCGCGACCGCGCAGACTGTCACCGTGGACACGTGGTCGGCCGGTGCCACCTTCACCGGTGTGTACGGCGCGTCGGCCGCCCCGGTCGCCGGCGCGGACGGCAAGCTCACGCTGACCGTGCCGCCGCTGTCGGCCGTGGTGCACCGCGCCGGCACGCCGATCGCGTCGCCCGACGCCGCGCCGAAGATCACGATCACCGCCCCGGCGCCCGGCGCGCCCGTCGCCACGAAGGCCGCCGTCACCGCCCAGGTCACCGGCGACCGGTTGGCCGCCGTCACCGTCGCCGCCCGGGTCGCCGGCGGCAGGTGGACGCTGCTCGGCAGCGCCGAGACGGCCCCGTACACCGTGCACCACGACCTGACCGGGCTGGCCGGCGGCACGAAGATCGAGTACAAGGCGGTCGTCCGCGACGGGAAGGGCCGCACCGCGACCGCCCGGTCCACCGCGACCGTGGGGACGCCGGCGCAGTCCGCCTCCCGCGACTGGGCCGTGGTGCACTACCAGCGCCCGGCCGGCGGCTACGACGACTGGGGCCTGTACGCCTGGGGCGACATCGACCCCGCGTACGCGACCGAGTGGCCCAAGGGGCAGCCGTTCGCCGGCGAGGACTCCTACGGCCGGTTCGCCTGGGTGAAGCTCAAGCCGGGCGCGAAGTCGGTCGGCTTCGTCGTGGTCGACAAGTCCGGGAAGAAGGACGTGGAACAGGATCGGACGATCGACGTGACGAAGGCCGGCGAGGTCTGGGTCAAGCAGGGCGACCCGGCGACCTACCCGAGCCGGCAGGCCGCCACCGGCGAACCCGACCCGCCGGTGGCCGACGGCACCGCCCTCATCCACTACCGCCGCGCCGACGGCAAATACGACGGCTGGGGCCTGCACCTGTGGGACGGCGCCGCCAACCCGACGGACTGGGCCACGCCGCTCGCCCCGGCCCGGATCGACGCCTTCGGCGCGGTCTTCCGGGTGCCGCTGGCCGCCGGGGCGACCGGGCTGAGCTACATCGTCCACAAGGGTGACGAGAAGGATCTGCCGACCGACCAGCGGCTCGACTTCGCCGACGCCGGACGCGAGGTGTGGCTGCTCGCCGGCACGCCCGGCCGGCTGCTGCCGTCCACCGCGTCCGCCGCCGGCCCGGACGTCGACATCACGAAGCAGAAGGCGCACTGGATCGACCGCTCGACCGTCGCCTGGCAGGCCGGGCCCACCGACGGCAGGACGTACGCCCTGGTCGCCGCCCCGGCCGGCGGGGTCACCGTCGCCGACGGCGAGCTGGTCGGGACGTACCGCACGCTGTCGTTGACCGCCCAGCGCAACGGGCTCACCGAGGCCCAGCGCGCGGACTTCCCGCACCTGTGGGCGCACGGTGCCTTCACGCTCGACCGGCGGGACCTGGCGAAGGTCCCGGCGGCCCTGCGCGGGCAGCTCCTGGTGACCGAGCGGGACGCGGCGGGCACCCTGCTCGCCGTGACCGGCGTGCAGATCCCCGGCGTGCTCGACGACGTCTACGCCCGGGCCACCGACGCGCGGCTCGGGCCGACGTTCGCCGGCGGGGTGCCGACGCTGGCCGTCTGGGCGCCCACCGCCCGCACGGTCTCGCTCCAGCTCTTCGACTCGCCGACCGCGACGCCGCGGACCGTCGCGATGCGCCGCGACGACCGCACCGGCGTCTGGTCCGTGCGTGGCGCCCGCGACTGGACCGGCAGGTACTACCGGTACCAGGTCCAGGCGTGGCAGCCGGCGACGCAGAAGGTGGTCGACGCCGCCGTGACCGACCCGTACTCGCTGGCGCTGGCGCCGGACTCCACGCACAGCCAGATCGTGGACCTCGCCGACCCGGCGCTCGCGCCGGCCGGATGGGCGTCGCTGCGCAAGCCGGCGGCGGTGCCGTCGACGAAGGTGCAGATCTCCGAGCTGTCGGTGCGGGACTTCTCCATCGCCGACGGCACCGTGCCGGCCGAGCGGCGGGGCACGTACCTCGCCTTCACCGACCCGGGCACCGCCGGCATGAAGCACCTGAAGGCGCTCGGCGACGCCGGGGTGACCCACCTGCACCTGCTGCCCGCGTTCGACTTCGCCACGATCCCCGAGCGCCGCGCCGACCAGCGGCAGCCGGCCTGCGACCTGGCCGCGCTGCCGCCGGACTCCGAGCAGCAGCAGAAGTGCGTCGCGGCGGTGGCGGACACCGACGGCTACAACTGGGGGTACGACCCGCTGCACTACACCGTCCCGGAGGGCGGCTACGCCGTCGACCCGGCCGGGGCGAAGCGCACCACCGAGTTCCGGCGGATGGTGGCCGGCGTCAACGGCGCCGGACTGCGCGTGGTGATGGACGTCGTCTACAACCACACCTCGGCGGCGGGCGCCGACCCGAAGTCGGTGCTCGACCAGATCGTGCCCGGCTACTACCACCGGTTGCTGGACGACGGCGCCGTCGCCAACTCGACCTGCTGCGCCAACACCGCCCCCGAGCACGCCATGATGGGCAAGCTCGTCGTGGACTCGCTGGTCACCTGGGCCCGGGCGTACAAGGTGGACGGCTTCCGGTTCGACCTGATGGGCCACCACCCGAAGGCGAACATCCTGGCCGTGCGCAAGGCGCTCGACGAGCTGACCGTCGGCCGCGACGGCGTGGACGGGAAGAACATCCTGCTCTACGGCGAGGGCTGGAACTTCGGCGAGGTCGCCGACGACGCCCGGTTCACCCAGGCCACCCAGGCCAACATGGCCGGCACCGGGATCGGCACGTTCAACGACCGGCTGCGCGACGCCGTACGCGGCGGCGGGCCGTTCGACGCCAACCCGCGCGTGCAGGGCTTCGCCTCCGGCCTGTTCACCGACCCCAACGGCGACGACGTGAACGGTTCCACGGCCGAGCAGCGGGCCCGGCTGCTGCGCCAGCACGACCTGATCAAGGTGGGGCTCACCGGCAACCTGCGCGGCTACCGCTTCACCGACTCGTCGGGCCGGCAGGTGACCGGCGCGCAGGTCGACTACAACGGCTCGCCCGCCGGCTACACCGCCGCGCCGGGGGAGGCGGTCACCTACGTCGACGCGCACGACAACGAGATCCTGTACGACGCGCTGGCGTACAAGCTGCCGCGGGACACCTCGGCGGCGGACCGGGCCCGGATGCAGGTGCTGGCGCTGGGCACGGTGGTGATGGGCCAGGGGCCCGGGTTCGTCACCACGGGCACCGAGCGGCTGCGCTCGAAGTCGCTGGACCGCAACTCGTACAACTCGGGGGACTGGTTCAACCAGATCCGCTGGGACTGCGCCCAGGGCAACGGGTTCGGCGCCGGCCTGCCGCCCGAGCAGGACAACCGGGACAAGTGGCCGTACGCCAAGCCGCTGCTGGCCGACCCGGCGCTGGTGCCGGACTGCGCGGCGATCGACCTGGCCGACGCCCGCTACGCCGAGCTGCTGAGGATCCGGGCCTCCTCGCCGGTCTTCGGGCTGACCACGGCGGAGCAGGTGCAGAAGCGGGTCGCCTTCCCGCTCTCCGGCGCGGAGGAGACCCCCGGCGTGCTCACCATGACGCTGGACGGCCGGGGCCTCGACGGGCGGTGGAAGTCGGTCACGGTGGTCTTCAACGCCACGCCGGAGACGGCGCGGCAGCGGCTGACCGGGCTGCGCGGGGCGGACGTGGCGCTGCACCCGGTGCTGTGGGCCTCGGCGGACGAGTCGCTGCGGACGGCCTCCTTCGACCGGGCCAGCGGCACGTTCACCGTGCCGGCCCGAAGCGTGGCGGTCTTCGTGCAGCAGTAGCCCGCGACGTGGTCCGGCCCCCTTCCGCGACGCGGAAGGGGGCCGGTTCCTGTTCGGTGTCCCGAGCGGCCGGAGGGCCGCCCCGTCAGCCGAGGGCGATCAGCCGAAGCAGTTCTCCACGGGGGAGGGGCTGCCCAGGCAGTTCGTCGGCTTGTTGCCCTTGATCGCGGACTTGTCGTCCACGTTCACCTCGCCGCCGAAGTTGAACACCCCGCCCGGCCGGAACCTGGAGACGTTGTCCGCCACCTTCGTGTCGTGCAGGTTGACCCGGCCGAAGACGTTGAAGATGCCGCCGCCGATGCCGATCGGCCCGACGGCCTGGTTCCCGACGATCTCGCTGTCGCGGAACGTGACCTCGCTGGCGAGGTTGAACACGCCGCCGCCGAAGAAGGCCGCGAAGTTCTCCTTGACCTCGGTCTTCTCCGCCGTGACGTGGGCGCCGAAGGCCAGGGCCAGGCCGCCGCCGACACCGGCGGTGGTGTTCTTGGCGATCGTCACCTTGTGCAGGTGCAGCTGGCTGTCGTCCGCTGCGGCGATGCCGCCGCCCGCGATCAGCGCGGTGTTGTCGAGGATCCTGGAGTACTTGATGGTGGTGTTGCCCTCGATGTCGAGCAGGCCACCGCCGAAACCGATCGTGTGGTTGTTGCTGATGTCGGTCTTGTCGATCCAGACGGTCCCGCCGTCGACGTCGTCGCGGAAGATGCCCGGGGCGCCGTTGGCGATGCCGCCGCCGCCGATCCCGGCCTTGTTGTACTTGACGTGGGACTCCTCGACCTTGAGCACCCCGGCGTTCAGGATGCCGCCGCCGAAGAAGAAGGCGGTGTTGTTGGCGACCGTGGTGTGACGCAGGCTGGTCTTGCCGAAGTTGGCGATGCCGCCGCCGCTGCCGCCGGCCTGGTTCTCGACGATGTGGCTCTTCTCGATGTCGGCGGAGCCGCCCGGCTGCACCAGGATGCCGGCGCCGTCGTTGGCCTCCGGCTCCTCCAGCACGCTGGCGCCAGCCTTGGCCGCCGCGGCCTTCGCCGCCGCGGCACCCTTCGGCTCGGCCTGGAGCAGCGGCAGGTACGGCTTGCCGGCCTTGGCCGCCTCGGTGGCCTCGACCGAGTTCGAGTACCGCGACCACACCGTCTCCGCCGAGACCGTCTCCGCCTTCTCCCGCTCGAGGGTCTGGCCGTTCTTGATGGTCAGGCCCTTGAGGGTGAGGTGGCCGCCGCTGCCGACGTTGAAGATGCGGAACTGCTCGGCGGTGGCGTCCCGCACGATCTTGGTGTCGTGGCCCTTGAGCGTGATGGGCTGCTCGATCACCGGCAGGCCGTTGCCGTAGTGGTCGTGCCGGGTCAAGGTGTACGTGCAGTCCTTGGCCAGCTCGAACACGCCGCCGTGGTTGGCGTTGGCGTACACGATCGCCTGGATCAGCTTGTCGGAGTCGCAGGGCACCTCCTTCCCGCGCTCCTTGTGGTCCCGGTCCTTGTGGTCCCGGTCCCGACCTTCTCCGCCTTCGCGGCCCTCCTCGCCCTCGCGGCCCTCCTTCTCGCGGTCCGCGTCCTGGTCGCCGTCCATGCTGACCTGAGCGGTGGCCCACTTCAGGCCGTCCGCACCTACCGCGCCGGCGCCGGTGGCCACGCCCACGGCGGCGAGGCTGACCACGCCGGTCAACCCGGCCACACCACTGGCGAGCCAGAGCTTGCGGCGACGCTTGGGCGCCGCCGGCTGCTCGGAGTCGTTGTTCGTTAGGTAGTTGGACATCGGAGCTCTCTGCCCTCTCCTCGTACCAGACAGGGTCGCAGCGCCACAGGCGAGCGTCCCCTGCTACAAATCGGTTGTAGCTCCCGAACTAGACAATATGAGAATCTTCCTCGTCTCGCGGGCATATGCGAAAGAACCCCGCATTAGGTCCGGGGTGCCCTCTGGCCGGTGCGGACGGTCCGCGCCGGCCCATCCACCGCAGCGACGTCGGTAGGGGAGTCCGCAGGAAAACGGGTGCTCTCGGCGCGGAACAGCCCGTTCGGCGGAAGAACGGCCACGAGGGCCGGGAGCGAGAGGGCTCCTCCGGCCGCCGGGGCGGCTCGTGGAGGAGCCCTCTCTCTATGTGGTGTCGCTCTCGGGTGTTCAGGCGAAGCAGCGGTCGGGGATGACCGTGCTGCCCTTGCAGTTCGTCGGCCGGTTGTCCTTCACGGCGGACTTCCGGTCGATCAGGACGCCGTCGTTGTTGGTGAAGATGCCACCCGGCGGCGCGGTGGCGACGTTGTGGACCACCTTCGTGCTGATCAACTTCGTCCGGCCGAAGTCGTTCAGGATGCCGCCGCCCACCCCGTACTCGCCGACCGCCTGGTTGCCCAGCACCTCGCTGTCGCGCAGGGTGACGGTGCCCTCGTCGTTGTACAGACCCCCGCCGCCCCCACCTGCGGCGACGTTCTCCTTGATCACGCTGTGCTCGATCACGGCGTTGCTGCCTCCGCCGACGCCGACGCCGCCGGCCTCTCCGTCCGCGTAGTTCCTGGCGACCACGACCTTCTCCAGGGACAGCCTGCCGTCGCTGAAGGTGACCAGCCCGCCCGCGTCCGTGCCGGCGGTGTTGTCCGTGATCTCGCTCTGCGTGAGCACGATGTCGCCCCTGTTGTCGAAGACGCCACCGCCGATGGACGAGGTCCGGTTGTGGCTGATGGTGCTCTTCCACACCCAGACGGTGCCGCCGCCCACCGTCGTGCCGTTCGGGGTCGTGCCGTTGGCGATGCCGCCGCCGCCCAGCCGGGCGCTGTTCTTCGACACCTTGGACTCCTCGACCCGCAGCACCCCGACGTTGAAGATGCCGCCGCCGAAGCCGCTGGCGCTGTTCTCCTCGACCGAGGTGTGGCGCAGGTTGGTGGTGCCGAAGTTGGCGATGCCGCCGCCGTTCCAGCCGGCGTGGTTCTGCACGATCCTGCTGTGCTCCAGGTCGGCGCGACCGCCCCGCTGGACCAGGATGCCCGCCCCGTCGGCGCCGGCGGGCGCGGCCGTCGCGGTGCCGTCCGGCCGGGCCGTCGGAGCGGCCGGCAGTTCGGCGGCGGCGGTGGCCGGGCCCTTGGGTGCCGTCATCGCCGGTCCACGGGCCGGTTCCGCCGCGGCCGCCGCAACCTCCGTCGGCTTCGCGCGCCCGAACGAGCTGACCGGTGCCGGGACGGTCTTCGCGGCGACGGTCTGCCCGCCCTTGACGGTCACGTCCTTCAGCGTCAGGTGACCGCCACTACCGACGTTCAGGATCCGGAAGCGCTCGGCCTCGGCCGCCCTGACGATCGCGGTGCCCTCGCCCTTGAGGACGATCGACTCCTTGATCACGGGCAGGCCGTTGCCGTACTCGCTGCGCGTCAGCTCGTACGTGCAGTGCCTGGCGAGCTTCAGCGTCGCGCCGTCGGTCCGGTTGGCGTGGATGATCGCCTGGATCAGCTTGTCGGTGTCGCAGGGCACCTCCGTCACCCGACCGTCGTGCCCGCGGTCCTTGTCGCCGCTCCAGTCACCACCCGACCAGGCGTTCCCGCCCTCGGCGGCGGGGTTGCCGCCGGCCTCGTCGTCGGCCTTGCCAGCGTCCTCGTCGGTCCTGCCGGCGTCGCTGACGTTCTGCTTCGGGGCCGACGCCTGGGCGTCGGAGAGCCGCTCGGAGTCGCCGGACTTGTCGTCGCGGGCGGCCAGGCCGCCCAGCGCCGCCAGGCCGACGACGCCGGTCAGTCCGGCCACCCCGGCAGCCAGCCAGAGTTTGCGCCGCCCTCGCATCGGTGTGCCCACGGGCGGGCCACCGTCAGGTCTCGTTACGTCATCGGACATCAGAGCCTTCCGCCCTTTCCTGCTCTCACGGGGACCGCACCACACAAGACGGCGCGATAAGCCACAAATGGGTTGCAGCCTCTGTAGACCACCGTATGAGAACGATTCTCGCGATGGTGCGTTATCCGAGTAATCCACACATTCGCCTCACGTCGGCTGTCGCTCCGCAGCGGGCCGCTACCGGGCAGGGGCACCACCTGGGCAGCACAAACACCCGCAGGGACAGCTGACCGGCGCTCGCCGGCTCGACGAATTGCCCCAGTGAAGGCGCCCCCGCCTGCTGGCCGGCGACCGGCGCCACCAGGAGGGCGCCCGCGCGTGAAGTTCCGGTGCGGCCCGGCCACCACCAGGACAAGGTCGTACGCGAAGTTCCGGCGCGGCCCGGGGCAGGCCGTCGTGACGACCCTTCCCGGGCGGCGCCGGAACGCGCTGCGCAGCGCCGACTGTCCGCCCGATCAGCCGAAGCAGTTCGGAACCGGGGTCGGGCTGCCCTCGCAGTTCGTGGGCTTGTTCCGGATGATCACCGTCTCGTCGTCGACGGTGACTCCGTCGTTGTCCGAGGAGACGCCTCCCGGCGCGAGGAGCGACGAGTTCTCGGTGATCCGTGACCTGATCACGGAGATCCTTCCGCCCTGGTTGTAGACCCCGCCCGCGACCTGCAGGTCCACGGCGACCCGGTTCCGGTCGACCTCGCTGTGGAAGATCACCACCTGGCCGCTGTCGTTGGCGACACCGCCGCCGTTGCCCCGGGTCACGTTCTCGTTGACCTTGCTGTTCGAGATCGACAGTCCGCCGAAGACCGCGGCGAGGTTGGCGATGCCGCCGCCGTCGCCGTCGGCGGTGTTGCCACGGACGGTGCTGTGCTGCACGTACATCGTCCCCGCGTTGCGGATACCGCCGCCGCTCGCACCGCTCTGGTTGCCGAACACGTGGCTGCGCTTGACGGTCGTGGCGACGTTGGGGTTGCCGCCGCTCTGGATGCCGCCGCCCGAGCCCTCGGCGATGTTGTGCGAGATCGTGGTGTCGGTGACGACGGCGGAGGCGACGTTCTCCAGTCCGCCGCCGGTGTCGCCGCTCTGGTTGTGGCTCACCCGGACGCCCTCGAGGAAGAGCTGACCGACGTTGCGGATCCCGCCGCCGCTGCCCACGGCGGTGTTGTCGGTGACCTCGCTGCCGTGCCTGCCCTCCTCGCGGTCGTCGCCCCTGTCGTCCTTCTCGTTGTCCCGGCCGGGACCGCCCGCGTCCCGGGCGGCCGAGGCGCCGCCAGCGGCCCCCGCCGTGGTCCCGTCCCCGACGACCGCCTTGCCGTCGGCGTCCAGGCCGGCCGGGGCTTTGGTGTCGGTGCCGTCGGGGTTGAGGCCGCCGGGAGCTTTGGTGTCGGTGCCGCCGGGGGCCTTCGTGTCGGTGCCGCCGGGGGCCTTCGTGTCGGTGCCGTCGGTGTCCAGGCCGGCAGGGGCCTTCGTGTCGGTGCCGTCGGTGTCCAGGCCGGCGGGGGCCTTCGTGTCCGTGCCCGCGGGATCCGTGGGCCCGGCGGGGGCTTCGGCGCCGGTGCTCGGGGCGGTGCGCCCGTCGGCCGACGGGGCGGTCCCGTCGGTGCCGCTGAGGTCGCCCGGGGTGGTGTCGTGGTGCCCCGTGCCGGCCGCGTTCTTCTCTCCGTCGGTGTGCTCCTCGCCCTTGCCGTCCGGGCCGGTGGCACGCGTGGACAGGATCCGGGTGACGCCGAAGTTCGTGACACCACCGCCGGCGCTGCTGCTCTGGTTTCCGGTGATGCGGCTGTCGAAGATGGTCGCCCTGCCGCCGGCCTGCACCAGGAGGCCACCGCCGCCCAGCCCGGGCTGGGCGAACCCGCCCTTGACCGTGAGGTCGTGCAGGGTCAGGTCGCCGCCGACCCCCACGTTGAAGATCCGGAAGGCGGCGGCGTTCGTGGCGCGCAGGACTGTGGCGTTCTCGCCCTCGATCGTGACCGGTCGGACGATCTCTGGCAGGCCGTTCCCCTCCCGGCTCAGCGTCAGCAGGTACGTGCAGTCACGCGCGAGCTTGAGCGTCCCACCGTGACCGGCGTTCACCCGGTTGAGTTCGACGATCAGTCTGTCGGTGTCGCAGGGCACGTCCGTGACGTCCTGCTCCTTGTCGTTGCGTCCCTTCTCGGCCGGTCCCTTGCCGGCCGCTCCGGGGTCCTGTCCGCCGGGATTCATGCCGGCGGCCGCAGCGTCGACCCGGTCGTCCGGGCCCAGCGGTGCCTCAGCCTGCGCGGCCGCCCCGGTGAGCTGCCGGCCGGCCACGTTCCCGAGGCCGCCCGTCGCGGATGCGCCCGGCAGCGTGACCACCCCGCTGGCAGCCAGGCCGACCGCGCCGGTCAGGCCGGCCACTCCGGTGGCGACCCACAGGACGCGCCGCTTGCGGCGACGCCCCGTCGGGCCCCCTGCCCCGGTTGCTTCGGACTGATTGGTTGACATGTGCTCTCACCCACATCTTTCGTATCCAACGGGCACGTACCGCCGCAGGAGGCGTAAGCAGCCCTGAATCGGTTAGACAGGTTCGGTGTCAACATAAGTGAGCTGTCTTCGCGATGAGGATGAAAGTGAAAGTCCTGCGCTTTCGGGGCGTTATGCGGACGGATCCCGCCGGCAGTGCCGTGCGGCGACATCGCCGCCGCCGGTGGCCGGACGGCGAACAGCCCGGCCGCGACGGGGGTCGCGCCGGGCTGCGGCGAGGATGCGGGGTGCGGTCAGTCCGGCAGTCGCGGACCCGCCTCGCGCTGCTCGGCCAGCCAGGTCTCCACCTCGCCGGCGGCGCGCGGCAGCCCGGCGGAGAGGTTCACCGCGCCGGTCGCGGTGACCAGGATGTCGTCCTCGATCCGGATGCCGATCCCGCGCAGCTCCTCGGGAACCAGCTCGTCCTCCGGCTGGAAGTAGAGCCCGGGCTCGACGGTGAGCACGTAGCCCTCGCCCAGCGTGCCGTCCCGGTACTTCTCCTTGCGGGCGTTCGCGCAGTCGTGCACGTCGATGCCGAGCATGTGGCTGGTGCCGTGCAGCGTCCAGCGCCGGTAGACCGTCGACCGTTCGTCCATGGCCTCGTCGACGCCCACCGGCAGCAGACCCAGGTCGGACAGCGCCTGGGCGAGCACCCGCATCGACGCCAGGTGGACCTCCCGGAACGCCACCCCGGGGCGGATGGCGTCGATGCCGGCCTGCTGCGCGGCGTGCACGGCGTCGTAGACCTGGCGCTGGAGCGGGCTGAACCGGCCGTCGACCGGCAGCACCCGCGTGACGTCGGCGGTGTAGAGGTTGCGGTTCTCCACGCCCATGTCCATCAGCAGCAGCTCGCCCGGCCGGGTGGCGCCGTGGTTGTGCACCCAGTGCAGGATCGTGGCGTGCTCGCCCGCGCCGACGATCGAGCCGTAGCCGACGTCGTTGCCGTCGTACCGGGCGCGCAGCGCGAAGATCCCCTCCAGCAGCCGCTCCGACACGCCCCGGTCCGCCGGCAGCGCCCGGGCCACGTCCTCGAACCCCCGGACGGTGGCGTCGACCGCGTCCTGGAGCTGGGCGATCTCCCACTCGTCCTTGACCAGCTTCAGCTCCGAGATGGCGATCGCCAGCTCCCGGTCGCGGGCCGGCTGGCCCTCGGCGCGGTGGCCGTCGTACGGGCGCACGGCCGTGTCCACCCGTGGGTCGAAGCCGCGCAGCACCCGGGTACGCCCCGGCGCCAGGTCGGCCAGCGTCGCGTCCAGCTCGGTCAGGTCCGCCGTGGGCAGGCCCAGCTCGGCCGACTTCTCGGCCAGGGTGTGCCGCCGGCCCACCCACAGCTCGCCGTGCCGGCTGCGGAAGAACTCGTCGGTCAGCCGCGACGACCGGGGCCGCATGTAGAGGGTGGCGTCGTGGCCCGACCCGTTCGGCCGCAGCACGAGCACCCCGTCCGGGTCGTGGTCACCGGTGAGGTAGACGAAGTCGCTGCCCGGCCGGAAGGGGTGGTCGGTGTCGTTGGCACGTACCTTCTCGCCGCCGGTGGGGATCACCAGGGTCTCGCCCGGGAAGGCCGCCGAGAGCGCGGCCCGGCGCTTGGCGTGGTGGGGCACCTCGGGCCGCGGGCCGACCGGCAGGGTGGTGTCCCGCCAGCCCTGCCGCATGAACGCCAGGAACGCCTCGGGGAAGTCCGGGTCGTGCGACCCGGTGCCGTCCGCCGGCCTGCTGTCGGTGCGTCCCTCGGTCATGCTCCGCCCCCTCCGCATCCCCATCGTCGCAGGTCAGACGGTACCGCGCGGCGCGGCAGCCGGATCGCGCCGGGACGGGCGGCGGCCGGCGAGCCGGGCGGTGGGCGATCCGGAGCGCGCGGAACGCGCGGGCCGGGCAGCCTCGCGGCGTGGAGCCCAGCGGTGCCGCGACGCCCGCTCGGGCCGCGTGGAAAGATGGCGACCATGTGCGGACTCCTGGCCTTCTTCAGCGCGCGCGGCGACGCCGCCGCCCACCGCGACAACATCGCCGGGGCGTTGGAATGCCTGCACCACCGCGGACCGGACGAGACCGGTGTCGAGGTGGTCGGCGACGCCTCCGGCCGGTACGCGGACGGCGTGTTCGCGCACAAGCGGCTGGCGATCATCGACGTGGCCTCCAGCCAAGAGCCCCTGTCCTACGCGAACGGGCGCTACCTGCTCACCTTCAACGGCGAGATCTACAACTACATCGAGCTGCGCGAGGAGCTGATCCGCAGCTTCGGCGCGCAGTTCGCCACCGCCGGTGACGGAGAGGTGATCGTCGCCGGCTACCACTACTGGGGCGAGCAGGTGCTCACCCGGCTGCGCGGCATGTTCGCCTTCGTCATCTGGGACCGGCAGGAGCGCCGCGCGTTCGGCGGCCGGGACTACTTCGGGATCAAGCCGCTGCACTACCTGGAGACCGCCGACGGCCTCTACCTGGCCTCGGAGAAGAAGGCGCTGCTGCCCTTCGCGCACTCCAACTACCAGGGCGACGCCGGCATCGACACGGCCAACCTGAGCCACTACCTGACCCTGCAGTACGTGCCCGAGCCCGGCACCCTGCACAAGGGCATCAGCCGGATCGGCTCGGGTGAATACCTGACCTGGACCCCGGGCGGGCGGATCGACGTGCGCCGGTGGTACCGGCCGGTGTTCCGGCCCACCCCTGTCGACGACGAGCAGCGGCTCTACCACGAGATCCGGGAGACGCTGCGGGAGAGCGTCCGGATGCACATGCGCTCCGACGTGCCGGTCGGCTCGTTCCTCTCCAGCGGCATCGACTCGACCGCGGTGGTCGCCCTGGCCCGGGAGTTCAACCCGAACATCCTGACCTTCACCGTCGGCTACGACGTCCCGGGCTACTCGGAGATCGACGTCGCCCAGGACTCGGCCCGCCACCTCGACGTGACGACCATCCCGACCAAGATCGGGCCGTACGACATGATCGAGGCGCTGCCGAAGATCGTCTGGCACCTGGACGACCCGGTGGCCGACCCGGCCCTGGTGCCCCTCTACTTCGTGGCGAAGAAGGCCGCCGAGCACGTCACCGTGGTGCTCTCCGGCGAGGGCGCCGACGAGTTCTTCGGCGGCTACACCATCTACCGCGAGCCGCTGTCGTTGAGCTCGGTCAACGGGCTGCCCGACGGGGTGCAGAAGGGGCTGCGGGCGGTCTCCAAGGCCATCCCGCAGGGCGTGAAGGGCAAGAGCTTCCTGGAGCGCGGCACCACCCCGATCGAGCAGCGCTACTACGGCAACGCCCGGATGTTCACCGAGGAGGAGAAGCAGCACCTGCTGCGCCGCTACGACCCCTCGGTCCGCTACACCGACGTCACCGCGCCCATCTACGCCGAGTGCACCGAGCTCGACGACGTCACCAAGATGCAGTACGTCGACCTCTACACCTGGCTGCGCGGCGACATCCTGGTCAAGGCCGACCGGATCTCGATGGCGCACTCGCTGGAGGTGCGGGTCCCCTTCCTGGACCGGGCGGTCTTCGACGTGGCGTCCAGGATCCCGGTGGACCTCAAGCTCCCGCCCCGCTCCGACGCCACCAAGTACGCGATGCGCCAGGCGCTGCAGGGCGTGGTGCCGCCGGCCATCGTCAACCGCAAGAAGCTCGGCTTCCCGACCCCCACCCGGGTCTGGCTGCGCGGCGAGATGTACGAGTGGGCCCGGCACGTGCTGTCCACCTCGGGCGCCGGTGACCTGCTCGACCTGTCGTACGCGATGCGGCTGCTGGAGGAGCACAAGCGGGAGGAGGCCGACCACTCCCGCAAGGTGTGGACGGTGCTCATTTTCTGCATCTGGCACGCCATCTTCGTCGCCAAGACCCTCGACCCGGGCATCCAGCGCAACCAGTCCGCCCTGCTCACCAAGCCCGTGGTCGGCTCGATGGTCCGCTGACCCGGCCACTGCAACCCGCGCCCCGCGCCCTGGCCGTCGGCCACACGCGCCTGGCCGGCGGCCGCGCCGTCGATCAAGAGGTTTGCGTCCCCGGACTCGTTCCCGGGGACGCAAACCTCTTGATCACTTCAGGGGCCGAACCTCGGGGCCGGGTCGGGGTCTCAGCGGCCGGAGCAGGTGACCGTGGGCAGGGTGTTGGTGCCGTTGGTGGTGGCGACGAAGCCGAAGGTCGTGGTGCCCTCCGGGGCTATCGTGCCGTTGTAGGGCGCGTTGGTCACGGTGACCGACGAGCCGGATCCGCTCAGCGTGCCGCTCCAGAGGCTGTTGATGGTCTGCCCGCTGGGCCACGTCCAGTTGGCCGTCCAGCCCGACCAGGTCGACGAGCTGTGGTTCATGATCGTGACCTCGCCCTGGAAGCCGCCGTTCCAGGTGCCGACCACCTTGAAGATCGGCATGCAGTCCCCGCCGTGCGGCGGGGGCGTGGTCGGGTTCGGCGGCGGCGTGGTCGGGTTGGGCGGCGGGGTCGTCGGGTTGGGCGGGGGAGTGGTCGGGTTGGGCGGCGGCGTGCCGCCCGGGCCGACGCCGGTGACCGCGCCGTTGCCGCCGTCGAAGGTGACGTCCGAGCAGCCGAAGAAGTTCTCCTGGCTGTCGGAGCGCACCCAGCGCGAGTAGATGAGGTGCCGGCCGCTCTTGTTGGTGGGCAGGTTGCCGCTGAAGTAGTAGTGCCCGTCGTTGGTGCCGCTCGATCCGCGCTGCGGCGGGTTGGTCACCGTCAGGAACGGCTCCTCCAGGTCGCTCCAGGCCAGCGGCCGGCCCGGGCTCCAGCTGTCCTTCGTGACGTAGAAGTAGAACGTGCCCGGGTGGTGGGCCCAGTTGCTGTAGCGGAACTCCATCCGGGCCCCGGCCGTCAGGTGGGTCAGCGGCCAGTCGGTGCGGGCCAGGTCGTAGCCGGCGAAGCCCGGGTTGCCGCCGCTGCACAGCTTGCCGTCCGGGATGAAGCCGACGGTCCGGCCTGCGGCGTCGGAGCGCAGCACGCTGAACCAGTTGTAGAGCGAGTTGGCCCCGCTCTGCGCCACGGCGGCGGAGCACGCCGGGTTGTTCGGCTTGATCTCGCCGGTGGACGAGAGGCCGTCCTTCCAACAGAGGAAGGTGCGGCTGCCGGGGGCCATCGGGGTGCCGTGCGCGGCGGCGGGGTCGGGCCCCGCCGTCAGGACGACGGCGCCGGCGAGAAGGGTCGCGGCCGCGGTGAGCAACGCGGCCATACGCGATCGGTGGGACACGGGGGTTCTCCTCACTCGTGGGACGGGGGAGTCCCACGGGCAACGCGCGGGGTGGCAGCACCGGCCGCCCCGCTGCGACGCGGGCAAGACGGTCGCGGCGGACGTGCCCCGGCGCGGATGGCCGGCGTACGTGCGCCGTCGGCGGCCCGACTCGCGGGCCGGTGCCCTCGCGTGGTTGTGAACCCGGCGCCGGCGGCGCGGCAGCCCCCGCACCGCCCGGCAAGCGCCATCCCACCACGGGACGGTGACGAGGCGCAATAGCCGTTGCTCGATGTGTCAGTAGCGCTCGACGAGGTGTTCCCGGCCGGGCGGCGGCTCGTAGGGCTCCGGCCAGAACTCGGTGACCTCGCGGACGAGACCGGCTTCGTCGAGATCGAGGAAGCTCGCGGCGGGAACCTCCTCGCCCGCGAGGACACAGGTGATCCAGGCGGCGGCGTGCCGACCCGAGGCCACCGCCCGGGTCACCGTGAGGTGCCAGTCGCCGGGGTACTCCTGGTTGAGGCGCAGGAACGACTCCCGGCCCACGACCCGTTCGCGGGTCTGCGGCAGGTGGTAGACCACGTCGTCGGCGAGCAGCCGGCCGAAGGCCGCCCAGTCCCTCGCCTCCAAGGTTGCCCAGTAGGCCGATACCGTGGCTTCAGCGCTCGTCATGGCGCGTACTGTGCCAGCCTGGTACGACAAGATCGCTCGGCACGCGGCGTGGACGGAGGACCGCAATGGGATACGCGGTGGTGCTCGGCGAGGCACTGGTCGACCTGCTCGACACCGAGCGCGACGGCGAGCCGGTCTACCGGCAGGCCGTCGGCGGTGGGCCGCTGAACGTGGCGGTCGCCGTCGCCCAGCTCGGCGGCGCGGTGCAGTTCGTCGGGTCGCTCGGCGACGACGTCCTGGCCGGGCGGATCCGCGACTTCCTGACCGGCGCGGGCGTCGGCCTGGCCGGTGCGGTCACCGTTGCCGCCCCGACCGCGCTGGCGGTGGCCACCTTCGCCGGCCCGGAGCCCGACTTCCGGTTCTACGGCGAGCCGCCCTCCTACGGCCTGCTCGGCCCCGACGACCTCGACGCCGACCTGGTGGCGGGAGCCGACGTCCTCTACTGCGGGTCGATCGTGCTGCTCCAGCCGCCGGCGCTGGCCGCCGCGCGCCGGGCCTGGGGGCTGGCGTCCGGGCTGCGGGTCTTCGACCCCAACGTCCGTCCCCGGCTGCTCGACGGGCCGACCGCGCTGGCCGGGCTGCGCGAGGTGGTGGCCGAGTTCGCCGCCGGCGCCCACCTGGTCAAGCTCAGCGCCGCCGACGCGAAGCTGCTCTACCCGGGCGAACCCGAGGAGGGCGTGGCGGCCTACCTGCGGGAACTCGGCGCGGGCACCGTGGTGGTCACCCTCGGGGCCGCCGGCGCGGTGGTCGCCGCCGCCGGCGCCGATCCGGTACGCGTACCCGCGCCGAAGGTCGCCGCGGTGGACGCCACCGGCGCGGGCGACTCGGTGATGGGCGCGCTCGTCGCGGAGTTGCTGGCCGGCGGCGAGCCCACCGATCCGACGGGCTGGCACGAGCGGGTGGCGTTCGCGCTGCGGGTCGCCGGCCTGGTCTGCGAGTCACCCGGCGGCGCGACCGCCATGCCCACCCGCGCGCAGGTTGACGCCCGCTTCACCCGCTAGGCCGGCGGCCGGGCCCGCAGGGCCCGGACGGACCAGTCGGGGGCCGGCGCCAGGCTCTCGGGTGCCGGCCAGCCGTGACCACGGAGAGCAGCCGCAGGTGACGCAAGGCGGTCGCCGTCAGGCGGTGCCGTCGAGTTCGGCGTAGCCGCGGCGGGCGGCGTGCAGGGCGGGACGGGCGCCGAAGGGCGCCTCGGCGGCGACGCGCTCCGGCGGGGCGCCGCCGGTGTGACCGGCGCGGATGAGCCAGGCCAGCTCGACGAGCTGGGCGTGCTGCGCGCGCACGAACGCCGCGTCGACCGGCTCGCCGTGCCCCGGCACGACCACCGTGGCCGGGGTGGTCGTCCGCAGCAGCTCGGCCACCGTGTCGGGCCACTGCAACGGGTACGACTCCTCGAAGGCCGGCGGGCCGCTCTGCTCCACCAGGTCCCCGGCGACCAGCACGTCGACGTCGGGCACGTGCACCACCAGGTCACCGGCGGTGTGCCCGCGACCGGGGTGGCGCAGCACCACCCGCCGGCCGCCCACGTCGAGCACGGTCTCGCCGTGCACGGTGTGCGTCGGCGCCAGCAGCTCCGTGCCGGCCACCTCGGCGGCAAGCGCGGGGTGCGTGTCGCGCAGTTCCGCGTACGCCTCCCGGCGCAGCCGGTCCGGCTCGCGCATCGCCTCGGCGGCCAGCTCGTGGGCGTACACCGGGCGGGGCGGGTCGGCGGCGAGGGTGGCGTTGCCGAAGCAGTGGTCGAAGTGGTGGTGGGTGTTGACAAGCGTCCACGGATGGGGGGTGACCGCCCGGGCGGCGGCGGCCAGCTCGGCGGCCTGCCCGGCGGTGGAGAGCGTGTCGACCAGCAGGGCGGCCCCGTCGCCGACGACGAGCGTGACGTTGACGTGCAGCAGCGGCTCGCGCAGCACGTGCACCCCGTCGGCGACCCGCGCGAAGCGGGCGGTCACGACGACCGCGCGGCGCGTTCCACGAAGCGCTGCCGGTCGACCAGCACCCGCTCCACCCGGCCCTCGGCGACCGTCTCGTCGCCGTCGCTGACGCTGACCTCGAAGTACAACCGCCGCCCCTCGACCGCGGTCAGCCGGGCCTGCGCCACCACCGTGCGCCCTACCGGGGTGGCCGCCCGGTGGTCGAGCTCGACCCGGGTGCCGACGGTGGTCGACCCGCCGGGCATCCGGGCGGCGGTGGCCGCCACCGTGGCGGCCTCGGCGAGGGCGAGCACCCGGGGCGTGCCCAGGACGGGCACGTCTCCGGAGCCGACCGCCTGGGCGGTGTCGGTGTCGGCGACGGTCAACTCCACCCGGGCGGTGAGGCCCGGGGTCAGCGCGGGCTCCGGCTGCTCCTGCATGGCCAAAGCCTAGACGAGGCGGCGGCGGGCGGCGGGGCGTGCGCGTCGGTCGCCCCCACCGGCGCACACCGCCCCTGGGCGACGCGGAACCGGCGTACCCGGCCGCCGGTTCCGCCGCGCCCGGGAGGACGGCGCGGCCGGGTGGTCGGCGTGGGTCGATGCCGCCCGCGCCGCTAACCTTGACCGCGATGTCTGTCGCGACCGACCCCCAGCCCCCCGCCCGGACCGAGCCCCCCGCCGCACCCGACGGCGGGCGTCGTCGCGTGGTCGCGATGACACTCTGGGGGATCGCCTTCGTCGCCGGCTGGCTCGGCATCGGCCTGCCGACCGACCCGGCGTACGCGTTCCTGTGGATCTGGGCGGGGACGATCGCCTGGAACAGCAGCCGGCCGTGGCGCAGCCACCTGCGCTTCGCGCGAGACTGGGTGCCGGTGGTGCTGCTGCTCGCCGTCTACAACCTGTCCCGGGGCTTCGCCGACAACGGCGCCACCCCGCACGCGTACGAGCTGATCGTCGCCGACCGGGTGATGTTCGGCTGGGCGACGGGCGGGCAGGTGCCGACGACCTGGCTCCAGGAGCACCTCTACCGGCCCGAGGTGCACTGGTGGGACGTCGCCGTCAGCTGGGTCTACTTCTCCCACTTCGTGGTGGCGCTGGCCGCTGCGGCGGTGCTCTGGCTGCGGGACCGGGGGCGGTGGGCGGCCTTCATGCGCCGCTGGGGCTTCCTGTGCGCCACCGGCCTGGTCACCTACTTCCTCTACCCGGCCGCCCCGCCCTGGTGGGCGGCGCAGAACGGGCTGCTGGAGGAGGTCGCCCGGATCTCCACGCGCGGCTGGAAGGCGTTCGGCATGCACGGCGCCGGCAACCTGCTCAACGCCGGGCAGATCGCCTCCAACCCGGTGGCCGCGATGCCGTCGCTGCACACCGCGTTCGCGCTCTTCGTGGTGCTGTTCTTCCTGCGGCAGACCCGCCGCCGCTGGTGGCCGCTGCTGCTGGCGTACCCGCTGGCGATGACGTTCACCCTGGTCTACTCGGGCGAGCACTACGTCATCGACGTGCTGGTCGGCTGGGCGTACGTCGGGATGACCTTCCTCGCGGTCGGCCTGGCCGAGCGCTGGTGGGCGGCCCGCAAGGCCCGCCGGGCCCCGGCGACGGAGTCCGACGCCGCGCCGGCCGATCCGCCGGCCGCCGCCGAGCCGCCGCCGGTGACGGCGGCCCACTGACCGCCCCGGGCGGGGTCAGCCCGCCCGGCGGGCCGCGCGCGAGCGGGCCGTCAGCTCCGCCGCCAGGGCCCACGCCTCGGCGAGGTCCCGGTCGCGGGCGGCCGCGCCGGCGCCGCCGGCGGTGTCGGCGTGCACCGTCGCCAGCCGCAGCCGCCGCTGCGCCGGCCCCTGCACGACCCGCACGCTCTGGATCCGGGCGTACGGCACGAGCGCCAACTGCCGGGTGAGCAGGCCGGAGCGGACGGCGAAGACCCGGTCGTCGAGCCCGGCGCCGAGCACGCCCCGGCTCAGCGGGTTGAGCCAGCGGGCCCGCGTCGGCGGCGGGCTCAACGGCAGCGCGGCCAGCCGCACCCCGGGCAGCACCTCGGTCACGATCGCCTCGCCGGTCGCCAGGTCACCGACGGGGAGCAGCCGGTCCGGCCGGTTGCGCTCGTCGGCCTCGCCGGCGGAGTAGCCGGCCACCTCCAGGCGCAGCCGCAGCCAGCCCTTGACCCGCCACAGCAGCGGCCAGGTCACCCCGACGGCCTGCACCCGGTCGAGCGGCACGGTCTGCGCGCGGGTCTCCAGCAGGCCGTTGCGGATCCGCAGCGTGCCCTCGTCCCGGGCGAGCCGGAAGTTCCAGTCGTCGAGCACCCGCCGCACCGGTTGCAGCAGCACGCCGGCCATGGCGGTGAGGGTGCTCGCCACCGCGACGAACGACCAGGAGTCCTCGGAGAGGAACTGCGCCACCACGAACGCGACGCCGAACGGGATCATGAACGCCTGCGGGGTCAGCAGCTGGCTGACCAGCAGGTCGTTGTTGGCCACGGCGTGCAGCGGCCGGCCGGGCGGTGGTGCCGGCGTCCCCGCCGGTCCCGCGGCCACTCCCGCCGGCGGCGCGCTCGGCTCGACCGCGATCCGTCCGGCGAGGGCGAGCAGCCGCTGGCGCAGCGCGCTCGCCTCGGCGACGCTCAGGTAGGCCAGCGGCGCCTCCGTCTTGCCCCCGCCCACCACCTCCAGCCGCAGCTCGGCCAGGCCGGTGAGCTGGGCGAGCAGCGGGCGGACCACCTCGACGGCCTGGAGCCGCTCCAGCGGGATCGCCCGGGTGCGCCGCCAGAGGAGGCCCTCGTGCACCCGCAGCTCGCGGCCCACCACGTGGTAGCCGGTGTGGTACCAGCTCACCACGGCCAGCACGGTGGCGCCCAGGGCCAGCACCACCGCCATCAGCGCGAACCAGCCGAAGCCGACCCGCGACAGCGTCGACCACGACAGGCCGGCGATCACCACGACCAGGGACTTGGCGCCGTGCAGGGCGGGACTGAGCGGGTGCAGCCGCTGCCGCGGCTCGGCGCCCTCGGGCGCCCCGGCGGACCAGACCGGCCCCGGCGGCACGGGCCCGGGCGCCGGGGGCGCGGAACTGGACCCGGCGTCGCGCCATGCCGCCTCCGGGGGCACATCGGGTCCGGGCGGCTCCGGCGGGACGCCCGGCTCCGCCGGGGACGGTCCGGCGTGGTCCGTGCCCCGGGCGGCCGGGTCGCTCACAGGCCCTCCGCCCGGTCCTCGCCCAGCGCGGTGAGCCGGTCGCGCAGCCGGGACGCCTCCGCCGGGCGCAGCCCGGGCACCCGGGCGTCGCTCGCCGCGGCGGCCGTGTGCAACTGCACGGTGGCGAGCTCGAACGCGCGCTCCAGCGGCCCCGCGCTGACGTCGACGAACTGCATCCGCGAGTACGGCACGATGGAGAGCCGCCGCACCAGCAGCCCGTGCCGGACCAGCAGGTCGTCCTCCCGCTCCGCGTAGCCCCAGGCCCGTACGGCGCGGACGATCGTCACGCCCCGCAGGACGCCGAACAGCAGTACCACGCCGAGTGCCGCGCCGAGGAAGCCACTGCCGCTGAACGCCCAGCCGACGCCCAGCCCGAGGGCGAGGACGATCAGCACCAGCGCCAGGCGGATCAGCTCCACCCAGATCAGGTCGGACGAGATCGGCTGCCAGCGGACGGTGTCCGGCCACGGCTCCAGGGGGCCCGCCGGCGGTAGGGGTGGCGCCGGCGGCGGGCCGGCGGACCCGTCACTGCTCACCGGGGGCATCCGTTGTGCGCGCTCACCCTTCGAGCGTAGGCGATCCGGGCGCCGGTACGACCTCCCGGAGGAAGCCACGGGCGTCGAGGAAGTCGCCGAGGGTGGCGCGGTGCGCGGTGCACGCGAGCCAGGTCTTGCGCCGGTCGGTGTCGTGCAGCCGGGGATTGTTCCACCTCAGCGCCCAGTGGGCGGGGGCACGACAGCCGCGGGACGAGCAGACCAGCGGCTCGTCGGCGGGAAGGGGGCTGCTCATCCCGGCCAGTCTAGGGGCGGTGGCGGCACCGGAAGTTTGAGCGCCGGGCGGCCACGGGGGGAGCCGCCCGGCGACGGGTGAATGGTACACGCGCGGGGCCCGTCCCTGTCCACCCGTGAGCGGCGATTTCGTACCGCCCGACGGCGTGGCGGGCCCGCGACCCGGCATCGGGGACGCGGCGGCGAGAATCGGCTTCTCCCCACCTCGGCACTCAGCCGGGCATGCGAGTCTTGATACGCACCACGCCGCGCGACAACCGATCATGCTGTGGAGGACCGGTGGCCCAGCCGACCACGCCCGACGCCCCGACGCCGAACGGGACGGGCCCGGAGACACCCGAGCCGGTGACCACGCCGGCCGAGGACGCGACCCTGCTCGAGCGGGCGCTGTTCGAGATCAAACGGGTGATCGTCGGGCAGGACCGGATGGTGGAGCGGATGTTCGTCGCGCTGCTCGCGCGGGGCCACTGCCTGCTGGAGGGCGTGCCGGGGGTGGCGAAGACCCTCGCGGTGGAGACCCTCGCGAGGGTGGTCGGCGGCTCCTTCGCCCGGGTGCAGTTCACCCCCGACCTGGTGCCCGCCGACATCATGGGCACCCGCATCTACCGCCAGTCGAGCGAGAAGTTCGACGTCGAGCTGGGTCCGGTGTTCGTCAACTTCCTGCTCGCCGACGAGATCAACCGGGCGCCGGCCAAGGTGCAGTCGGCCTTGCTGGAGGTGATGAGCGAGCGCCAGGTCTCCATCGGCGGCGAGAGCCACCGGGTGCCCGACCCGTTCCTGGTGATGGCGACGCAGAACCCGATCGAGCAGGAGGGGGTCTATCCGCTGCCCGAGGCCCAGCGGGACCGCTTCCTCATGAAGATCGTCGTCGGCTACCCGACCGACGCCGAGGAGCGGGAGATCGTCTACCGGATGGGGGTCGCCCCGCCGCAGCCGGCGCCGGTCTTCACCACCCCCGACCTGATCGCCCTGCAACGCAAGGCGGACCAGGTCTTCGTGCACAACGCCCTGGTCGACTACGCGGTCCGGCTGGTGCTGGCCACCCGCGCCCCGGCGGAGCACGGGATGCCGGACGTCGCCCAGCTCATCCAGTACGGCGCCAGCCCGCGCGCCTCGCTCGGCCTGGTCCGGGCCACCCGCGCGCTGGCGCTGCTGCGCGGCCGCGACTACGCCCTGCCGCAGGACGTGCAGGACATCGCACCGGACATCCTGCGCCACCGGCTCGTGCTCAGCTACGACGCGCTCGCCGACGACGTGCCCGCCGACCACGTGGTGCACCGGGTGATGTCCACCATCCCGCTGCCCTCGGTCGCGCCCCGGCAGCAGGCCACACCCGCACCCATGCCGACCTCCGCGCCGCCCGGCGCCGGTTGGCCCGGGCAGCGCCCGTGACCTCACCCGCCCGTCGGCCTGCCGACGTCCCCTCCGACCGCACCGAGGCCGTCCTGTCGCGGCTGCAACTGATGGTCACCCGCAAGCTCGACGGCCTGCTCCAGGGCGACTACGCCGGCCTGCTGCCCGGGCCGGGCAGCGAGGCGGGGGAGTCCCGGGAGTACCGCCCCGGCGACGACGTACGCCGGATGGACTGGCCGGTCACCGCCCGCACGACGATGCCGCACGTCCGGCGTACGGTGGCCGACCGGGAGCTGGAGACGTGGCTGGCGGTGGACCTCTCGGCGAGCCTGGACTTCGGCACCGGCCGGTGGCTCAAGCGCGACGTCGTGGTGGCCGCCGCGGCGGCGCTGGCCCACCTGACCGTCCGGGGTGGCAACCGGATCGGCGCGGTGATCGGCAGCGGCGGCGGCACGAGCGCGCCGGCCCGCCGGTGGCGCGCCGCGCCGCCGGTCGCCGGCCCGGACGTCTACACCCGGCTGCCCGCGCGCTCCGGCCGCAAGGAGGCCCACGCCCTGCTGCGGGCCATCGCCGGCACGGAGATCCGCCCCGGTCGCAGTGACCTGGGCACGCTTGTCGACATGCTCAACCGGCCGCCCCGGCGCCGGGGCGTGGCGGTGGTCATCTCCGACTTCCTCGCCCCGCCGCAGCGGTGGTCCCGGCCGCTGCGTAAGCTGCGCGTCCGGCACGACGTGGTGGCGATCGAGGTGGTCGATCCCCGGGAGCTGGAGCTGCCCGACGTCGGGGTGCTGCCGGTGGTCGACCCGGAGACCGGCGAGCTGCACGAGGTGCAGACCGCCGACCCGCGGCTGCGCCACCGCTACGCCGAGGCGGCGGCCGCCCAGCGGGCGGAGATCTCCGCGGCGCTGCGCGGCGCCGGCGCGGCCCACCTGCGACTGCGTACGGACCGAGACTGGCTGCTCGACATGGTGCGTTTCGTTGCCGCGCAGCGGCACGCGCGCACCAGGGGGACGACACGATGATCCGCTTTCTGCAACCGTGGTGGCTGCTGGCCGTGCTGCCGGTGCTCGCCCTCGCCGCGCTCTACGTCTGGCGGCAGCTACACCGCCGGGCGTACGCGATGCGGTTCACCAACGTGGACCTGCTGCGCACCCTGGCGCCGAAGGGGCTGGGCTGGCGCCGCCACGTGCCGGCGACGGCGTTCCTGCTCTGCCTGCTGGTGCTGGCGACCGCGCTGGCCCGGCCGTCGGTCGACACCCGGGAGCCGCTGGAGCGGGCCACCGTGATGCTCGCCATCGACGTGTCGCTGTCCATGCAGGCCGACGACGTGGCGCCGAACCGGCTGGAGGCGGCCCAGGAGGCGGCCAAGCAGTTCGTCGGCGAGCTGCCGGAGAGCTACAACCTGGGGCTGGTCTCGTTCGCCAAGTCGGCGAACGTGCTGGTGCCACCGGGCAAGGACCGGGACGCGGTGACCAGCGCGATCGACGGGCTGGTGCTGGCCGAGGCGACGGCGACGGGCGAGGCGGTCTTCACCTGCCTGGAGGCGATCCGGTCGGTGCCGGCCGACGGCGCGGCGGGGATCCCGCCGGCCCGCATCGTGCTGCTCTCCGACGGGTACCGCACCTCGGGCCGGTCGGTGGAGGAGGCGGCCGCCGCCGCGCAGGCGGCGAACGTGCCGGTCTCCACCATCGCCTTCGGCACCGACTCCGGGCAGGTGGACATCGGCGGCCAGCTGCAACGGGTGCCGGTGGACCGGCTGGCCCTGGCCGACCTGGCCGAGGCCACCGAGGGCTACTTCTACGAGGCGGCGTCGGTGAGCGAGCTGAAGCAGGTCTACCAGGACATGGGCAGCTCGATCGGGTTCCGCACGGAACCCCGCGAGGTCACCCAGTGGTACGCGGGGGTGGCCCTGCTGCTGGCACTCTGCGCGGGGGCCCTCAACCTGCTGTGGTCCTCGCGGATGCTCTGACACGCGGGTCCGGCGGCCGCCGCGTCCCGGCGGTCGGTGCCCGTCGCCGGTGTCAGTGCGCGGCGCCGCCGGCGAGGACGAAGACGACGGCCACCCAGACGGCGGCGAGGGTGAAGCCCAGCGGGGCGACGTAGCGGCTCATGGACGGCTCCGGGCGGCGACTGGACGGTCCGCGCGTGCGGGGGCGGACCGCAGAGGGGTGGGTCGGGACGCGCACACGAAGTCGTGACCGGGCGGCTCCCGGCGCGGCGCGGCCGACCGGCGCGGGGCCGGTGACCGGGCGGGGCGGGGAGCGGAGCTGGGTCAGCTCACCTGCTGAGTCGTGGCTCAGCGGGGCTGACGTTCGGCCCGGCCACGACTGGGAGGATCGCTATCTCGCACAGCGATCACCTCCTGCGGTCGGCGGGGCCCGGAAGCGGACCGCACGGCCCGCAAACGCGGATCATCGTACACCCGCGGGTCGCCGTCGCCGCACTCGGCCGAGCGGCCGGACGGGCCTCGGCCGAGGGGGCCCGCCGCGTCGCCGGCGGGGCGGGGCAGGGGCCGGTGCCGGGCGACGCCGCGCCGGCCCGGACGTGCACGCCGTTAGCGCTTACCTGCCGGTAACGCCTAGGCTCCGACCGACCGGGAGATCACTGAACTACAGGGGGAACCGTGGCCCGTACCGTCCTGGTGACCGGCGGCAACCGGGGGATCGGCCTGGCCATCGCGCAGGCCTTCGCGAAGCAGGGCGACCGGGTGGCGGTGACCCACCGCAGCGGCGAGCCACCCGAGGGGCTGTTCGGGGTCCGCTGCGACGTGACCGACTCCGCGTCGGTCGACGCGGCGTTCACCGCCATCGAGGCCGAACTGGGGCCGGTGGAGGTGCTCGTCGCCAACGCCGGGATCACCGACGACACGCTGCTGCTGCGCATGTCGGAGGAGCAGTTCACCCGCGTGCTGGACACCAACCTGACGGGCGCGTTCCGGTGCGCCAAGCGCGCCTCGGGCAAGATGCTGCGCGCCAAGTGGGGCCGGATGATCTTCATCTCCTCGGTGGTCGGCCTCTACGGCGGCCCCGGCCAGGTCAACTACGCGGCGAGCAAGGCCGGCCTGGTGGGCGTGGCCCGCTCGATCACCCGCGAGCTGGGCAGCCGCAACATCACGGCGAACGTCGTCGCGCCCGGCTACGTGGAGACCGACATGACCGCCGGCCTGCCCGAGGACCGCAGGACCGAGTACCGCAAGGCCATCCCCGCCAACCGGTTCGCCCAGCCGGACGAGATCGCGGGCGTGGTCACCTGGCTGGCCGGCGACGCCGCCGGCTACGTCTCCGGCGCCGTCATCCCGGTCGACGGCGGCCTCGGCATGGGCCACTGACAAGCGGTCACTGAGAACTACGGAGGAATCCCTGCATGTCCGGACTGCTCGCCGGTAAGCGGCTGCTGGTCACCGGCGTCATCACCGACGCCTCGATCGCCTTCTCGGTGGCGAAGCTCGCCCAGGAGAACGGGGCGCAGGTCGTGCTCACCGGCTACGGCCGGCTCTCCCTCGTGGAACGGATCGCCAGGCGACTGCCCGAGCCCGCCCCGGTGATCGAGCTGGACGTCACCGACGCCGACCATCTCGCCGGGCTCGGCGACCGCGTGCGCGAGCACGTCGACGGCCTGGACGGGGTGGTGCACTCGATCGGCTTCGCCCCGCAGAGCTGCCTCGGCGGCGGCTTCCTCGACGCCCCCTGGGAGGACGTGGCGACCGCGCTGCACGTCTCCACGTACTCCTACAAGTCGCTGGCCATGGCGGCGCTGCCGCTGATGTCCGCCGGCGGCGCGGTGGTCGGCCTGACCTTCGACGCCACGAAGGCGTGGCCCGTCTACGACTGGATGGGCGTGGCCAAGGCCGGGCTGGAGTCCGCCTCCCGCTACCTGGCGCTGCACCTGGGCAAGCAGGGCATCCGCAGCAACCTGGTCGCCGCCGGGCCACTGCGCACCATCGCCGCCAAGTCGATCCCCGGCTTCGATCAGTTCGAGGAGGCCTGGGCCGAGCGCGCGCCGCTGGGTTGGAGCCTCACCGACCAGGAGCCGGCGGCGCGGGCCTGCCTGGCGCTGCTGTCCGACTGGTTCCCGGCCACCACCGGCGAGATCGTGCACGTCGACGGCGGCTACCACGCCATCGGCGCCTGACGTGTGAGGAAGGGCCCCCTGCAATCGCAATCCGCATAGCAGGGGGCCCTTCCTCACACCCCGGACCAGGGGGGCGCGCCCGGCGGGGACGGCCACCGGGAAGAATGGGAGCCATGGCGTACGACGCGGTGGTCCTGGTGTCCTTCGGCGGACCGGAACGGCCCGAGGACGTGATGCCGTTCCTGCAGAACGTGACCCGGGGGCGGGGCGTGCCGCCGGAGCGGCTGGCGGAGGTCGCCGAGCACTACCAGCACTTCGGTGGCGTGTCGCCGATCAACGAACAGTGCCGGGAGCTGCTCGCGGCGGTCCGGGAGGACTTCGCCGCCAACGGCGTCGACCTGCCGGTCTACTGGGGCAACCGGAACTGGGACCCGATGCTCGCCGACACCGTGGCGCAGATGCGCGACGACGGCGTCACCCACGCCCTGGCGTTCGTGACCAGCGCCTTTGGCGGCTACTCCTCCTGCCGGCAGTACCAGGAGGACATCGCCGCCGCCCGTGCGGCGGTCGGGCCCGACGCCCCGCTGATCGACAAGCTCCGCCAGTTCTGGGACCACCCCGGCTTCGTCGAGCCGCACGCCGACGCGGTACGGGCGGCGCTCCGCCGCCTCGACCCGGCGAAGCGCGACGGCACAAGGCTGGTGTTCACCGCGCACTCGGTCCCGAACTCGATGGCCGCGAACGCCGGCCCGCACGGCGGCCGGTACGAGGCGCAGCTCGCCGAGGTCGCCCGGCTGGTCCACGCCGCGGCCGCCCCGGACCTGCCCTGGGACCTGGTCTGGCAGAGCCGCTCCGGCCCCCCGCAGGTGCCGTGGCTGGAGCCGGACGTCAACGACCACCTGCGTACGCTGGCCGAGGCCGGCACCACCGGCGTGGTGGTCAGCCCGATCGGGTTCGTCTCCGACCACCTGGAGGTGGTGTGGGACCTGGACACCGAGGCGCGGGAAACGGCCAGGCAGCTCGGGCTGGACTTCGCCCGGGCCGCCACCCCCGGCACCGACCCCCGGTTCGTGGCGATGGTCCGCGAGCTGGTGCGCGAGCGTACCGACCCGGACGGGACCGGCCTGCGCCGCCGCCTCGGCGAGCTGCCCATGTGGGACACCTGCCCCACGGTCTGCTGCGTCCCGGCGCGCCGCCCGACCACCGCCGCCGGGCACGGGTGACCCGACGACAGCGAGCGTCAGCTGCGCCACCCGGCCCGGGATCTCCCTCCGGGCGAAGCCGCTGACTGCCGCTGCCGCCGTCTCCGCCACTGTCGACGTTAATCGATGGGCGCGTCGCCGCTATCGTTCCGGACGTGGCGGAGGAGCGGCGTACCCTGGCGGCCGGTCGATACGTCCTGCGGACCGAGCCGGTCGGCAGCGGCGGCATGGGGGTGGTGTGGCGGGCTGCGGACACCCTGCTGGACCGCGAGGTGGCCGTGAAGGAGTTGCGGCTGCCCGAGGGCCTGAACGAGTCCGAACGCCTGGCGCTCCGGGAGCGGGCGATCATCGAGGCGCGGGCGGCCGGGCGGCTGAACCACCCCGGCATCGTGACCATCCACGACGTCCTGCTCGAGGATGGTTGCCCCTGGATCGTGATGGGCCTGGTCGATGGCCCCTCTCTGCACGCCGTGGTGTGCGAGGACGGGCCACTGGACCCACGGCGGACCGCGGAGATCGGCGCAGGTCTGCTCGCGGCCCTGAGGGTCGCCCACGACGCCGGCATCCTGCATCGTGACATCAAGCCACAGAACGTCCTGTTGGACCGGGACGGCCGCGCCGTGATCACGGACTTCGGGATCGCCGCGGTCGTCGGCGCCACCCGGGGGCTCACCGGGACCGGCTCGGTGATGGGCACGTTGGGCTACGTACCGCCGGAGCGGCTGACCGGTCGGGGCGCCGAGCCAGCGTCGGATCTGTGGTCGCTCGGCGCGACGCTGTACTTCGCCGTCGAGGGCCGGCCCGCGTACGACATGGACGATCCGGCGGAACTGATCGCTGCCGTGCTGAGCCGTGACCCTGCGCCGGCTGAACGCGCGGGTCCGCTGAACCCGACGCTGCTCGGCCTGATGGCGCGCCGCCCGGACGAACGTCTGTCTGCCGAGCTGGCCGCAGAGCATCTGCGGAAGGTGGCCGCCGGCGCCACGGCCGACAACCGGCCGATGATCCGTGCGAACCCGCGGACCGCGAGGCTGAGCGGGTCGTTGCCGCCTGCGAAGAGCGGTGCGCGCGCCCGCCGGGTTTCGCGCGCGCGGATCGCCGGGATGAGCGGCATCGCCGTGCTCCTGTCAGCCGCCCTGTTGTCGGCGGGCTACGCGCTCGCGCTGGCCCGGGTGGGCGACGGGGAGGCCGCCGGGGGCGGGGCGAACGGCAGCCCGTCGGTCATGGTGCCCCCGTCGTCCGGATCGCCGTCGGCCAGAGAATTCACGGCGTCGCCGAACGCGTGCCTGTACCTGACCGATCACCCCCAGGTGGTCGCGCCGTTGGTCCCCGAGGCGAAGTTGTGGGCGATGCACAAGTCCACGAACAGTTGTGCCTGGGAGCCCACCCAGAAACTCGACGGGGAGATCACCCGGCTCAGCGTGGAGGACCCCCTGCTTCCCGCGAACCTGGGGGACTGCCCCACGCAGGGCGAGCGGCTTCCCGGCCTCGGCGACGAGGGCTATGTCTCGGAGGAGACGGACCTTGACGCGTACGGCTGGCACGAGCGCGACGTGCGGGTCTACTTCCGCGTCAGCAACCTCGGGGTGTGCGTGAAGTACCGGACGGCCTCCCGGGCGTCGATGCCGCCCTCCGCCAAGGCCGAGGTGACCGAGTTCGCGCGCGTGCTGGACCGGTGGGCAGCCCAGGCCCTCGACGAGCGTGGCACCTGAGTGCCGGCGACGTCAGGGGCGCAACCGGTGCCGGCGACGTCAGAGGCGCGATTGACTGCGGGCGGCGTCAGGGGCGCAGCGGGGCGTTGCAGGCGGCGACCAGGGCCTGCCGGCAGGCGGTGGTCAGCGGGCGCAGCGCGGCGTCGCGCTGCTGGGCCTCGTAGTTGTTGATCGCGCCGCCCGGCGCCGCGTGCCCGGCCAGCGCGAGCACCCGGTCGAGCACGGCGGCCCGGGCGAAGAGCCGCCGGGCCCGCGGGTCGAACCCGGGCGGCAGGTCGGTGGCGCCGTCGGGCCGGCGCAGCGCCTCCAGCGCCCCGGCCAGCTCGGGCCGCCACTGCGCGACGTCGAGCCGGGTCAGCGCGGCGGTCGTGTCGGCCAGGGCCACCGCCAGCTCCGCCTCGGCCTCGGCCGCGCCGGGCAACGCGAGGGAGGCGGCCGGGGCGTCGGCCGGCAGCGGGTAGACCCGCCAGAGGACCGTCTCGAAGGTGTCGCCGGAACCGGACGTGTGCGTGCGCACGTGCGGGATGAGCCCGAGGCCCCCGGCGACGACCGCCTCGCCGGCGACCAGCGCCGCGCCGGCGAAGTCGCCCGGCCCGGGCAGCCCGCGGGGGTCGCCGGGCGCGGGCAGCACGAGCCGGATCTCGTCGGGCGAGAGCTTCGCGAGGGTGGGTAGCGCCTGGGGCAGGGGTACGTCGGTCCAGGTGCCGGGCGCGTCGGCGACCAGGTGCTCCTCGTCGCCGGCGATGGCGTCGGCGACCTCGTCGAAGGGCACCAGCCCGGCGCGCCACGCGCGCACCCAGGCCACGAACCGGCTGGACCGGCGCGGTGTGAGAGTGGCCGCGCCCGCTGCGGGGGTGGACATGCCGAAAGGGTACGTGGTCACCGCCGCCCCTGTCTCGACTGCCGCTCCGACTGTCCGCCGCCCCGCTGATCATGCATCCCCCGTCCCGTCGATCATGGAGTTGTGGTGGGTGGATCGTCGACCTCTGCCCCTTTCGCGGGGCACCACAACTGCATGATCGCCGCGGCGGGGGCGGCGGCGTGTCGGGTGCGGGGGGCGGGGCGGAAGGTTAGCTTGATCGGCATGGGGCGGTACGCGGACGATGTGCTGGCGGGGGACTGGCGGCGGCGGAAGGTCACGCCCGAGGTGGACGCCGAACCGGACCTCGTGGTCGAGGACGCCGACTCCGGCTTCTGCGGGGCGGTGGTCGGCTTCGAGGCCGGCGCGGTGGTGCTGGAGGACCGGCACGGACGCCGGCGCAACTTCCCGCTGCTGCCGGCGGCGTTCCTGCTCGACGGGCGGCCGGTGACGCTGCGCCGGCCGACCCGCGCCCCGGTGCCGGCCGCCCGCCGCCGTACCGCCTCCGGCTCGATCGCCGTGGACGGCGTACGCGCCCAGGTCGCCAGGGCCAGCCGGATCTGGGTGGAGGGCATCCACGACGCCGCCCTGGTCGAGCGGATCTGGGGCGACGACCTGCGCATCGAGGGCGTGGTGGTGGAGCCGCTGGACGGCATCGACGCGCTCGACGCCGAGGTGCGCGACTTCGCCCCGGGCCCCGGCCGGCGCCTCGGCGTGCTCGTCGACCACCTGGTCGCCGGCTCCAAGGAGAGCCGGATCGTCGCGAAGGTGACCTCCCCGCACGTGCTGGTCACCGGGCACCCGTACGTCGACGTGTGGCAGGCGGTCAAGCCGGCGGCGCTGGGCATCCGGGCGTGGCCGGTGGTGCCGCCGGGACGCCCGTGGAAGGAGGGCGTCTGCGCCGCGCTCGGGGTGGCCGAGCCGGCGGACATGTGGCGCCACATCCTGTCCCGGGTCGACAGCTTCGCCGACGTGGAGACCCCGCTGATCAACGCGATGGAACGCCTGATCGACTTCGTCACCGAGCCGGCCTGAGCCCGGTCGCCGACGGGCCGGGCCCGCCGGCGACCGTCGACCCTCAGGGCTCCTGGTCGGGGGTGCGGGTGAAGACGAAGGTGGCGATGTCGAGGGCCACCACCCGCCCCGCCTCGTCGCGCAGCACCGTGAGGATCTCGCCGTTCTCGGGGCCGGAGCGACCCCGCCAACGGTCCGGACCCTCCGGGACGAACACGCTGACCCGCTCGCCGCGCACGTACACGACCAGCTCGCCCCTGGCCGCGTCCCAGGTGAGGTCGAGCGACGTCCCCATCCACCACCAACGGCCGCCCACCTCGTCGACCTCGGCGGGCGGGGGAGCGGCGGCCGGCAGCCAGGGCTTCGGAAGGGCCGGCTCGGCGTCCAGCACGGTGGTGAGGACCTGTAGCGCGAGCCCGCCGATCCCGCCGGTGCGGAAGCCGTACGAGTTGGCGAAGCCGACCACGCCGGTGCGCGACGGACGGTGCACCGCCAGGGCGGCCACGTAGCCGGGCATCGAGCCGCCGTGCCCGACGTACACCCGCTCGCCCTGCCGGTAGAGCTCCAGCCCGAGGCCGTGCCCGCCGGTCCACGAGTCGACGTCGCTGATCGACACGGGGACGCACATCTCGGCCAGCGTCTCCGCCGCCAGCACCTGCGGCGCGGGGTCGGCCAGGAACGCCGCCCACCGGGTCAGGTCCTCGACCGTGGACCAGAGCTGCCCGGCCGGGGCCATCGCCCCGGTGTCGGTACGCGGCTCCTCCCGCAGCGTGCCGTGCCAGGGGTGCACCACGTAGCCGCGGGCGAACGGCTCGGTGGCCGCGTACGTGGTGCGGCGCATGCCGAGCGGCTCCAGCACGCGCTGGCGCAGCAACTCCGCCCACGGGGTGCCGGTGAGCCGCTCCAGCACGCCGCCGAGCAGCCCGTACGCCAGGTTGGAGTAGTGGTAGACCCGGTGCGGGGGATAGGCGATCTTCTCGGCGCTCACCCCGGCCAGCAGGGTCGACAGGTTCCCGACCTCGGCGCGCTCCCACCACTGCCCGTCCGGCTCGCGGCGCAGGCCGCTGGCGTGGCCGAGCAGTTGCCGCAGGGTGAGCGTGCCCACACCGGTGCCGGGCAGGTGCTTCTCCAGCGGGTCGTCCAGGGCCAGCCGGCCGGCGTCGCGCTCCTGCATGACCAGGGTCGCGGTCATCGTCTTGCTGATCGACCCGAGGCGGTACTGGAGGTCGGCGTCGGGGCGCGGGTGCTCGCCGGCCGCGGCGAGGTGGGTCAGCGCGCCGTCCCGTACCACGCCGACCACCAGTGACGGCGTACGGCCGGCGGACTGTGCCCCGGCGACGAGGGCATCGACCTGGCGGGTGGTCTCGGGCAACAGGGACACGGGCTCTCCTCGGGGGATTCCGGTGCCGTCGGGGTGGGCCGCCGGCGTGCCGCCGAGCTTACTGATCTTCGCGGGTGGGCTCCACGTGCTTTGACGTGTCACGATCGGGGGGTGGACGCCGTGTTCTGGATCGTGCTGGGTGTCGTGCTGGCGGTCGCTGAGATCTTCACGACGACGCTTTTTCTGATCATGTTCGCGGTCGGGGCCCTGGCCGCCGCGGGAGCGGCGGCGCTCGGCGCCCCGGTCGAGGTGCAGGCGATCGTCTTCGCCGGCGTGTCGGCGCTGACGGTGCTGGGTGTGCGGCCGACGCTGCGCAGGCACCGCCGCTCGGCGCTGGAGAGCGGCGAGCAGCCCTTCGGCGTGGAGGCGATCGAGGGCAGCACGGCGCTGGTGCTGGAGCAGGTCGACGCCGGGCAGGGCATGGTGAAGATCGACGGCGAGCTGTGGCAGGCCCGCTCCTACGACGCGAGCCAGCACTTCGCCCCGGGCGACCGGGTGCAGGTGATCCAGGTGCGGGGCGCCACCGCCATGGTGTGGCGGGACGACGTTTCTCCTTCCGGGGAGCTACCCGAAGCGAAAAGGTGAGTACATGGAACTTGTGATCCCGGTCCTACTGATGGCCATCGCTCTGATCGGGGTGATCACCCTGGCCAAGGCGGTACGGATCGTGCCGCAGCAGCGCCAGGACGTCGTGGAGCGGCTCGGCAAGTACAAGCGCACCCTCAACCCGGGGCTGAACATCCTGGTCCCGTTCGTCGACGCGGTGCGTACGAAGGTCGACCTGCGGGAGCAGGTGGTCAGCTTCCCGCCCCAGCCGGTGATCACCTCCGACAACCTGGTCGTCTCGATCGACACGGTGCTCTACTTCAAGGTCGTCGACTCGGTCCGGGCCACGTACGAGATCTCGAACTTCCTCCAGGCCATCGAGCAGCTCACCGTCACCACGCTGCGTAACGTGATCGGGTCGCTGGACCTGGAGCGGGCGCTGACCAGCCGCGACCAGATCAACCGGCACCTGTCCGGCGTGCTGGACGAGACCACCGGGCGGTGGGGCATCAAGGTCACCCGGGTGGAGCTCAAGGCGATCGAGCCGCCGGCGAGCATCCGCGACTCGATGGAGAAGCAGATGCGCGCCGAGCGCGACCGCCGGGCGGCGATCCTGAACGCCGAGGGGCACAAGCAGTCGCAGATCCTCACGGCCGAGGGTGAGAAGCAGTCCGCGGTGCTGCGCGCCGACGGTGACCGGCAGGCCCGGATCCTCCAGGCCGAGGGTCAGGCGAAGGCGATCAAGACGGTGTTCGACGCGATCCACCAGGCGAACCCGAGCCAGAAGGTGCTCGCCTACCAGTACCTCCAGGCTCTGCCGCAGATCGCCAACGGCACCGCGAACAAGGTCTGGATCGTGCCGGCCGAGCTGACCAAGGCGCTGGAGGGCATGGGCGGCGCGCTCGGCGGGCTGAGCCGGATGGTCGGCGACGAGCCGGCGCCGGAGGCGGCCGGCAGCGCGGGCGAGGTGGAGCGCGAGGCGGCCGAGGCCGCGCAGGCCGCGGCCGCCGCCGCGCAGCAGATCCACGACGAGGTACGCGTCGCCGAGGCGCAGGCCACGGGCGGCCAGCCGCAGGGGCTGCCGGCACCGGAGCCGGTCTCCCCGGCGAGCCTGCTCAACGACCCGGCCGACCAGCGCGAACGGGCCTGACCGGGTCCGGGCGCGACCGCCCGGAAATGCGAGAACCACTCATGGGGCGCTCCGTCGCCTGCCACCATCGGTCCTAGGACGGGCGGTGAGCAGGCATCGGGGCGCCCCGGCGCGTCCCGCACCGCTCGTCGGACGAGCGAGGTGACGCATGAAGGATCCGGCGAAGCGGGTACGCTCCTCGGCCCCGGTGCCCGGTGCGCACGATCCCACCGGGCCGCTCGGCAGCCGGCGTACCGGCGGGGGGTTCGGGGTGCTGCCCTTCGTCGAGCCGACGCCGGTCGGGCCGGCCACGAACGCCACCTGGGCCTGGTCGCTGCGCCGGCTCGCGCGGGGCGCGGTGTGGCTGCTCCCCGCGTACGCCATCCTCTACGCCGTCGTGGCGATGGCCAGCGACGGCGGGGTGGGCAACGACCCGTACCCGGCCGACGGCCGGCCGCTCTACCTGGTGGGCTGGGTGGCGGCGGTGTGGCTCGGGCTGCTCGCCCTGCTGGCGCTGACCGGGCTGCTGGCGGCGACCCGCAGCCGCCGGGCGGCCGTCGCCGGCCTGCTCGTATCCATCGCCGGAACGGTGCTCATGCTCCCCTTCGCGGGGCTGGCGGAGCAGACCCCCGTCTTCGGCACCACCGCGCGCATGCTCGTGCTCGTCGGCGCCACCTGCTACAGCCTCGGCTGGCTGCTGACCGGCTGGTCGGTGGCCCGGTCCGGCTCGTTCAGCATCGGTGACGGCGTGATGCTGATGATCGCCGCCCCGCTGCTGGGCGTCGGCGGCGCGCTGATCGGCTCGTTGCAGACCTTCGGCGCGATCTTCGTGCTGGTCGCCGGCATCGGCATCGGCTACCGCTCCGGCCGCCTGGTGCCCCGGGACATCGCCCGTGACGCCGCCAGCGCGAGCCTCGCCACCGCCGCCGCCCCGGCCACCCCCGGCCCGAACGGGCCTCTGCCCACCTGACCCGTCGTACCGGCCCCGGCGGGCGCCGAACCCGGTGGGCGTCGGGGCGGGTGGTGGTCACGGGGTTCGCGGTGGCCGAGGGGGCGGTGGGATGGGAAGTCGCTGGTCACGGGCGGTGAAATTGCTGACAACCGGGCCCCGGGGGTGGTCGGTTGGCCCGTTACGTGGCAATCCTGGGGACCATGGCCCCACCCCGCCCGCCGCTGTCGCGGCTGTTCACCGTGCTGCTCGCCGGCGTGCTCGCCGGCCTCGTCCTGGCGGTCGCCGCGCTGCCGGGAAACCTGCTGCTCGGGTTCGCCGCCAAGGCCGCGGTCGGGTCGTACGCGGGGCTGCCCGAGGCGCTGCGCACCCCGGCCACGCCGCAGCGGTCCTACCTCTACGCCAACGACGGCAAAACGCTGATCACCACGTTCTACGACGTCAACCGCACCGACGTGCCGCTCGACGAGATCGCCCCGGTGATGCGGCAGGCGATCGTGGCGGCCGAGGACCGGCGCTTCTACGACCACGGCGGCGCCGACCTGCGCGGGCTGCTGCGGGCCGTGGTGTCGAACGTCTCCGGCGGCGGCCAGCAGGGCGGCTCCACGCTGACCATGCAGTACGTCCGCAACGTGCTCAAGACCGACCCCGGCCGCACCGCCGAGGAGCGCGCCGCGGCCACCGAGCAGACCGTCGGGCGCAAGATCCAGGAGATCCGGTACGCCTCGGCGCTGGAACAGCGCCTGAGCAAGGACGAGATCCTCAACCGCTACCTGAACATCGCGTACTTCGGCTCCGGGGCGTACGGCATCGCGGCGGCCAGCCAGCGCTACTTCGCCAAGTCCCCCGCGGAGCTGACCCTCGGTGAGGCGGCCCTGCTCGCCGGCCTGGTGCAGTCGCCGGAGGCGTACAGCCCGATCGACGGCGACGCGGACGCCGCGCTGGAGCGGCGCGGCTACGTGCTGGACTCGATGGTCGCCACCGGCGCGATCAGTGCCGACGAGGCCGCGCGGGCCAGGACCGAGAAGCTGACGCTGCGCCCCACGGCCCAGCCCAACGGCTGCACCGCCGTGGCCGAGGGCCACGACGACTGGGGCTTCTTCTGCGACTACCTGCGGCAGTGGTGGCTCGCGCAGCCGGAGTTCGGCGCGACCGTCGAGGACCGCGAGCAGGCCCTGCGCCGCGGCGGCTACACCGTGGTGACCTCGCTGGACCCGAAGATCCAGGCCACCGCGCAGAAGCAGGCCACAAGCGTCTACTCCTACGACAACAAGCGCGCCCTGCCGATCGCCGCCGTCGAACCGGGCACCGGCCGGGTGCTGGCGATGGCGGTCAACCGGCACTACAGCCTCGACGCGAACCCGGACGGGCAGGCCAACCACCCCAACACCGTCAACCCGCTGATCTCCGGCGGCGACAGCGTGGCCGGCTACCAGGCCGGCTCGACGTTCAAGCTCTTCACCATGCTCGCCGCGCTGGAGGCCGGCAAGCCGCTGTCCACCGGCTTCGACGCGCCGAGCCGGCTGCCCACCCGGTACGCCGCCGAGGGCGAGGGCAGCTGCGACGGCCGGTGGTGCCCGGCCAACGCCAACCCGGAGTGGATGGACGGCTACCGGATGATGTGGGACGGCTTCGGCCGCTCGGTGAACACGTACTTCGTGTGGCTGGCCGAGCAGGTCGGGCAGGAGAAGGTGGTCGAGATGGCGAAGCGCCTCGGCATCACCTTCCGGGCCGACGCCGACGCCACCTTCGCCGAGAACGACGCCGCCGACTGGGGCTCCTTCACCCTGGGCGTCACCGCCACCACCCCGCTCGACCTGGCGAACGCGTACGCCACGGTGGCCGCCGAGGGCACGTACTGCGCGCCGCTGCCGGTGGTCTCGGTGACCGCCGCCGACGGCGAGAAGGTGCCGGTCGGCGACCCGTCCTGCCGCCGGGTGCTCGACGCCGACGTGGCCCGGGCCGCCACCGACGCCGCCCGCTGCCCGGTCGGCCAGCAGTCCACGCTCGCGCAGTGCAACGGGGGCACGGCCACCTCGGTGAACCGGATCCTCGACGGCCGGCCGGTGGCCGGCAAGACCGGCAGCTCGGAGAAGAACGCCACCGAGACCTTCGTCGGCTTCACCCCGCAGGTGGCGGTCGCGGGCATCGCCGCCAACCCGGACGACCCGACCGACTCGGTGGGCGCTGCCGTGCAGGCGCGGGTGATCGACGCGGTCGCCCGGGTCATCGGCACCGCCGTCGCCGGTGAGCCGGAGAAGAAGTTCGCCGCCCCCAGCCGCGAGCTGGTCGGCGACCCGCGCCGCCCGGTGGAGCGTCCGCCGGTCGAACAGCGCCGCCCGTCCGAGGAGCGGCGGCCGTCGCCCCAGGACGATCAGCGCCTGTCCGACCTGCGTCGCTGGCTGGAGCGCCGCGGCTGACCGCCGGGCCACGGCGTCGCCGCGAACCTGGCGCCGCCACCGTGCCGCTGCTGGCCGGCCGGCTGCCCTGCTTCGGGTGGCTGCCTGCTTCGGCCGCCCGCTCCGCGCTCAGGTGACGTCGGGCTGCACGCCTCCCCGGGTCCACCTGGCGTGCCCTGTCGAGCTGCCCCACCCATAGGACCGCCCGGCGGACAGATCCGGGCTGAACGGGCCCGGTGGTCTGGACGGGGGCGCTGGGCTGGATGGGCCCGGTGGGCTAGATGGGGCGCAGGCTGGACGGGGGCAGCTGGGCTGGATGGGCCCGGTGGTCTGGATGGGGCGCTGGGCTGGACGGGCCCGGTGGTTTGGACGGGCTGGGTGGGCCGGGTCTCTGCGGGCTGCCCCATCTGTGCGGGCAGCTCGACAGGGCACGGCCGGGGATACCCGCCCCCGGGCTGTCCGCCGCCGCCTACTGCGCCAGCAGGGACGCCGACATCGGTCCCGGTCCCGGTCCCGGTCCCGGTCCCGGTCCCGATGTCGATGTCGGTCGGCCGGCCGTCCGCCGGGGACCGGAGGTCAGCGGGAACGGGCGAGAGCGGCCCGGACCACCTGGTCGAGGGCGGCGCCGACGTCGACCGGGTCGCTGTCCGCGTCGATGACGGTGAACGAGTCGAACTCCGGCAGCCCCCGGTAGCCGGTGTCCAGGGACCGCAGGTGGGTCAACTCCTCGGTGTCGATGCCCCGGGCAAGCACCCGTCGTTGCGCCCGTTCGGGCGAGACCGCCAGGAAGCAGACCAGATCCGGTCGCGGGAAGATCGCGTACGCCAGCCGGACCAACCGGCCGCCCCGGTCGCCGCGGGCCCGCATCACCACGTACTGGCACCAGGACCAGCGGTCCATGACCGCCGTCCTGCCGGTCAGCCGGGCGGCCAGCACCGCCCGGGCGATGGCGAGCCAGCGTACGGTCGCCTCGATGGTCACGTAGCCGGTGCGGCCGAACAGGTGCGGCCCGTCGCGGCGGCCCAGCGCCTGCGCGAGCCGGTTCCAGAGGGGCCGGCCGCCAGCGTTCTCGAAGTAGCTGGCCGGCACCCCGGCCGCCCGCAGCCGGGCGGCCAGCGCCTTTGCCTGGGTGGTCTTGCCGGCCCCGTCGACGCCGATCAGAGCAATGATCATCGGACGGCGCATGAGCGGCACGGTAGCCGCCCCGGACAAGCCCCAGGAAAAATTTTGCGAAGGTGGTGCCGGGCTGTCGGATCCGGCCAGGCCGTTCCGACCACCTGGCGAGAGCGCCCACGAGAGGGCGTCAGGGGTCACGAGGAGCAGCGCCATGCGGAAGATCGTCTACGGGGTGCACCAGTCGCTCGACGGGTTCATCGAGGGGCCGAACGGCGAGTTCGACTGGCCGGAGATGGGCCCGGAGCTGTCCGCGTTCTCGCTGGAGCAGTGCGACCGGGCCGGCGCGTTCGTCTACGGCCGCCGGGTCTGGGAGTTCATGGCCGCCTACTGGCCGCAGGCGGAGTCGATCTCCGATCACCCGCACGACCTCGCGTTCGTGCCGATCTGGCGGCGGACGCCGAAGGTGGTCCTTTCGCGCACGCTCACCGAGGCCGATCACGGTGCCCGGGTGGTCGGCGGCGGGGACCTCGCCAGGGAGGTGACCGCGCTCAAGGATCAGCCGGGCGGTGACCTGCTGCTCAACGGTGGCGCCGAGGCCGCCGCCGCGCTGACCGACCTCGGCCTGATCGACGAGTACCAGATCTTCGTGCACCCGGTGGTGCTGGGCGGCGGCAAGCCGGTCTTCGCCGCGACCGAGCGGATGAAGTTCCGCCTGGCGGAGTCGCGGACCTTCGACGGCAGGTCGGTGCTGCTGCGGTACCACCGGGCCGGCTGACGCCCGGCCGCGCTGGCCCGTCCGGGTCGCACAGCGCTGGCCCGTCAAGGGGCGCACCGCGCCGTCCCGGTCAGTCCCGGCGGCGCCGGGCCTGCCGGTCAGCCCCGCCCGCGTCCCGGGCGGAGGGTGGCGACCGCCGTGGGCAGGCCCCGCCGGATGATGCCCGCCCAGTCGGTGTCGCCGCGCAGCACGGCCGCGGCGGTGTTGCGGGCCTGCTCGGCGGTGAAGTGCGGCGGCAGCATCAGCTCGGCCGGGTCGACCAGCGCGTTGACGACCACGGGCCGGTCCGCGCCCAGCGCCCGCTCCCAGACGCCCGGCACCTGCTCCGGCGCGTCGACCAGCTCGCCGTGCAGGCCCAGTACCTCCGCCCACCGGTGGTAGCCGATGTCGGGCAGCTGCTGGCTGTCCGGGAACATCGGCGTGCCCTCGCTGGAGCGCTGCTCCCAGCTGACGAAGGCCAGGTCCCGGTTGTTGAGCACGAGCACCACGAAGCGGGGGTCCGACCAGCTCCGCCAGTACTTGGCCACCGTGATCAGCTCGTTGACCCCGTTCATCTGCATCGCGCCGTCGCCGATCAGGGCCACCAGCGGGCGGTCCGGGTGGGCGAACTTGGCGGCCAGCGCGTACGGCATCGCGCCGCCCATCGAGAGCAGGGTGCCGGAGAGGCTGGCCAGCATGCCGGGGCGGACCTGGAGGTGCCGGGCGTACCAGGCGGTCGTGGTGCCGCAGTCGACCGAGATCATCACGTCGTCGGGGAGCCGGTCGCTGAGGGTCGCGAAGAGCAGCTGCGGGTTGACCGGGTCGGCGGCCTGCCCGGCCAGTTCCCGCTGCGTACGGCGCCAGGCGGTGGTGGCCTTGCCGATCGTCGCCCGCCAGCGGGTCGGTCCCGGGCCGGGGCCGAGCTCGCGCAGCAGGGCCCGCAGGGTGGGGGCGGCGTCGCCGGTCAGGTTCACCTCGGTCGGGTACCGCAGCCCCAGCTGGGTGCCGTCCCGGTCGATCTGCACCGCCCGCGCCTGCCCCTGCGGCGGGTAGAACTCCGAGTACGGCATGTTGCTGCCCACGATCAGCAGCCGGTCGCACTCGTTCATCAGCTGCCAACTGGGCCGGGTGCCGAGCAGGCCGATCGCGCCGGTCACCCACGGCTCCCGGTGGTCGACCGCGGCGAACCCGAGCAGCGCCGCCGCCACCCCCGCGCCGAGCCGGTCGGCGACCGCGCGGACCTCGTCCACCGCGCCGAGCGCGCCCTGCCCGACCATCATGGCGACCCGCTCGCCGCCGCCCAGCACCTCGGCGGCCCGGCGCAGCTCCGCCTCCGGCGGCACCGTCGGGCCGCTGCTGGGCACGTCGCTGGTGCGGTAGTAGCCGTGGGCGTGCGGTGGCTCCGGCACGGCCGGCGCGTCCTGGATGTCGGACGGCAGCACCAGCGCGGTGACGGTACGCCGGGCCAGCGCCGTGCGGCAGGCCCGGTCGACCAGGTGGCGGACCTGGCTGGGGTGGTCGAGCTGGGCCAGGAAGGCGGCCGCGACGTCCTTGTAGAGGGCGAGCAGGTCCACCTCCTGGTAGTAGCCGCCGCCCTCGGCGGTGAGCGCGGTGTGGCCGACGAGGGCGACCACCGGCTGGTGGTCCAGCTTGGCGTCGTACAGGCCGTTGAGCAGGTGGATCGCGCCGGGGCCGCTGGTCACCAGCGCGCAGCCGAGCGGCCCGCCGCCGTACTTGACGTGCGCCGACGCCGCGAAGCCGGCGGTCTCCTCGTGGCGGACCTGGACGAACTGCGCCCGGTCCCGGGTGCGTTGCAGCGCCGAGGTCAGGCCGTTGATGCCGTCGCCGGGATAGCCGAAGTAGCGGCGGACGCCCCAGCCGGCCAACCGGTGCACGATGTGGTCCGCGACGGTGGCGTCGCGGGGCAGCGGACCCAGGTCGACGCGCCACCCGTCCGGCTGGTCGATGCGGGCCGGTCCCGGCGTGCCCATGGGACGTGCGTTCACCTGACTGTCCTTCCGTCGCTTCGCCGCTCCGGCCCGCCATTCCCGTCTTTACCGGGACAAAACGCCACTGGAGACCCCGGCGTCGGGCGGCCCGGGGCGGCTGCGGCGCGTCCGGCAGAATCGGCGGGTGCCCATCCACCCGATCACCGACCCCGACGACGACCGGATCGCCGACTACCGCGCGCTGACCGACGTCGAGCTGCGTACCCGCTGGGAACCGCCGCACGGCCTGTTCATCGCCGAGGGCGAGCTGGTGCTGCGCCGAGCGCTGCGCGCCGGCTATCCGGCCCGGTCGTACCTGGTGGACGCCAAGCGGGTCGACCAGCTCGCCGACCTGGACACCGGCGACGCCCCCGTCTACGCCGCCACGCAGGACGTGCTGCAACGGGCCACGGGGTTCCATGTGCACCGGGGCGTGCTGGCGTCGTTCCGGCGCAAGCCGCTGCCGCCCGCCGCCGAGGTGCTGGCCGCCGCGCGGCGGGTGGTGATCCTCGAGGACGTGAACAACCACACGAACCTGGGGGCCATCTTCAGGGCGGTGGCCGCGCTCGGCGTGGACGCCGTGCTGCTCTCGCCGACCTGCGCCGACCCGCTCTACCGGCGCAGCGTACGGGTCAGCATGGGTGAGGTCTTCGCCATCCCGTACGCGAAGCTGGAGCCCTGGCCGGACGCGCTCGGCGACGTCCGCGCGGCCGGCTTCACGGTGCTGGCGATGACCCCGGCGCCGGACGCGGTGCCGATCCAGCGGCTCGACGCGGCGCAGCGGGCCCGCGCGGCGCTGCTCATGGGGGCCGAGGGCGCCGGCCTGACCCGGGCGGCGATGGACGGCAGCGACGTCCGGGTGGTGATCCCGATGCGCCGCGGCGTCGACTCGCTCAACGTGGCCGCCGCCACCGCGGTGGCCTGCTGGGAACTGGGCCGCGACGACCCCGCCTAGTGCTCCGCTTCAGCCGCGGAATCGACAGCGTCAAGATTCTCGGCCATCGGGCCATCTTGCCGATGGATCCATGGCAAAAGCCAGCAAAGGCAGGAAACGCGGTGTTCACACACGGAACCCACCCCGGCTAGCGTGGAACCCGTGCAAATTGGCGTCAACGTACCGAACTTTGCCCCGGGTACCGACCCCGACATGCTGCGACGGTGGGCGCAGACGGTCGAGGGCCTCGGCTTCGACCTGCTGATGGTCTCCGATCACATCGCGGTGACCCCGGACGTGGCCGAGCAGTATCCGGCGCCGTTCTACGAGCCGTTCACCACGCTGTCCTGGCTGGCCGGGGTGACCCGCCGGGTCCGGCTGGGCACCACGGTGCTCATCGTCCCGTACCGGCACCCGCTGCTCACCGCCCGGATGGCGGCGAACCTCAACCGGCTCAGCGGCGGCCGGCTCGTCCTCGGCGTCGGCGTCGGCTGGGCCCGGCAGGAGTTCGAGGCGCTCGGCGTGCCGTTCCGGCGGCGCGGCGCGCTGACCGATGAGTACCTGCACGTCATGCGCGACGCCTGGCGGAACACCGACGACTACGACACGACCCCGATCCCGATCTGGGTCGGCGGCAACAGCGACGCCGGCATTCGTCGCGCGGTACTGCTCGGTGACGCCTGGCACCCGCTGCGGGTCACGCCCGGATGGCTGGCGGACGCAGCGGGGCGGCTGAAGGCCACCGCCGACGAACTGGGCCGGCCGGTGCCCGCGTTGATGCCACGCATCGGACTCCGGGAGACCCGAGAAGTGGTCACCGCCCCGGACCGGCTCGCCGGTGTCGGCACCATCGAGCAGATCATCGCTGACATCGACCAGATCCGTCTGCTCGGGGCGGAAACGGTGGTGCTCGACCCGTTCAACGGCGACCTGACCGAGATCCGCCAGCCCGAACGCGCCTGGCAGACCCTTGCGGCCGTGGCCGCGTACCACAACTCCCAGGAGGACCGATGACCCCTGACGACGAGAGATTTCTCCGCCGTGCGGTGGAACTCGCCAGCGAGGCCGGGGCATCCGGCGAACGGCCGTTCGGCTCGTTGCTTGTCGGTGCGGACGGCACCGTCCTGATCGAGGACCACAACACCGTGGTCTCCGACTCGGACATCACCGCCCACCCGGAACTGAAGCTGGCCCGCTGGGCCGCTCGGGAACTCGCTCCCGACGTGGCCGCCGGCACCACCATGTTCACCAGTTGCCAGCCCTGCCCGATGTGCGCGACCGCGATCGACCGGTCCGGCCTCGGCCGGGTGGTGTACGCCCTGTCCGCCGAACAGTTCGAGGAGGTCAAGCCGGTCACCGCGCCGCTGCCCCCGGTGCGGTACGAGGGGCCGGCGCTGTTCGACGAGGCGCGCCAGCCGATCGACAACTATTACTAGAGCGGGACCCTTGCGGCGGTGCGGGGCGTGCGGTGGGTCCCGCTGTCGTTGGTCATGTCCCCACCCTGTGTTTGCATGGCCATGCGGCCTAGTGCATAATCTTCCTTGTGTCCAAGGTTCTCACCTCCCTGCCCATCGGCGAACGTGTCGGCATCGCCTTCTCCGGCGGCCTCGACACCTCGGTCGCGGTGGCGTGGATGCGCGACAAGGGCGCCGTTCCCTGCGCCTACACCGCCGACATCGGCCAGTACGACGAGCCGGACATCGCCTCGGTGCCCGGTCGCGCGCTCAGCTACGGTGCCGAGGTCGCCCGCCTGGTCGACTGCCGCGCCGCCCTGGTCGAGGAGGGCCTGGCGGCGTTGACCTGCGGGGCCTTCCACATCCGCTCGGGCGGGCGGGCGTACTTCAACACCACCCCGCTGGGCCGGGCCGTCACCGGGACCCTGCTGGTCCGGGCGATGATCTCCGACGACGTCCAGATCTGGGGCGACGGCTCGACCTTCAAGGGCAACGACATCGAGCGGTTCTACCGCTACGGCCTGCTGGCCAACCCGCAGCTGCGCATCTACAAGCCGTGGCTCGACACCGACTTCGTCACCGAACTCGGTGGGCGCAAGGAGATGTCGGAGTGGCTGCTCGAACGCGGCCTGCCGTACCGGGACAGCACCGAGAAGGCGTACTCCACCGACGCCAACATCTGGGGCGCCACGCACGAGGCGAAGACCCTCGAACACCTCGACACCGGCATCGAGACGGTCAACCCGATCATGGGAGTCCGGTTCTGGGACCCGTCCGTGGAGATCCCGACCGAGGACGTCACGATCGGCTTCGACCAGGGCCGCCCGGTGACGATCAACGGCAAGGAGTTCGGCAGCCCCGTCGACCTGGTGCTGGAGGCCAACGCCATCGGCGGCCGGCACGGCATGGGCATGTCGGACCAGATCGAGAACCGGATCATCGAGGCCAAGAGCCGGGGCATCTACGAGGCGCCCGGCATGGCGCTGCTGCACGCCGCGTACGAGCGGCTGGTCAACGCCATCCACAACGAGGACACCCTGGCGAACTACCACAACGAGGGCCGCCGCCTCGGTCGGCTGATGTACGAGGGGCGCTGGCTGGACCCGCAGGCGCTGATGCTGCGCGAGTCGTTGCAGCGCTGGGTGGGCACGGCGGTCACCGGCGAGGTGACGTTGCGGCTGCGCCGGGGTGAGGACTACTCGATCCTCGACACCACCGGCCCGGCGTTCAGCTACCACCCCGACAAGCTGTCGATGGAGCGTACGGAGGACTCGGCCTTCGGCCCGTCGGACCGGATCGGCCAGCTCACCATGCGCAACCTGGACATCGCCGATTCGCGGGCGAAGCTGGAGCAGTACGCGACCCTCGGCATGGTCGGTGGCGCGGCCCCGCAGCGGATGGTCGGCGCCGCGCAGGCGGCCTCGACCGGGCTGATCGGCGCGATGCCGCAGGGCGGCGCGGAGGCCATCGCCTCCCGGGGCGTCCCCTCCGCCGCGGACGAGGCCCTCGACCGTGCCGCGATGGAGTTCGGCGTCGACTGAGCGACGCCTCTGGACATGATCGTCACGCGGCCCGGAAGTCCCTCACGTCGAGGGGCTTCCGGGCCGTGTCGCTCAGGGAGCCTCGGGCCGTCTGTCGCGTTCTATCCGACCTTGAGGGCCAGCTTCCCGACATAGTGATCGTTCAGGGCGCGGTGCGCATCCCCGGCTCGGGCCAACGGGAAGGTCCGGGCGACGTGGACCTCGAAGGAGCTCGCCTCGATGATCGCGTTCAGCCGATCGGTGGCGGTGCGGCTCCGGTCCCCGTCGTAGTGGGACACCGTCGCGCCCGGCGACGTCACCGGCGTGGGCAGGACACCGTTCGGCCAGGCGATCCGTCCCGACTTCCTGATCGCGCGCAGGGATCGTTCGGCGATCTCGCCTCCCACGGTGACCAGGGCCGCATCGAGCCCGCCCGGTGCGAACTCGAACGCCGCAGCCGACACGTCGTCTCGACGACCGTCGACGGCGTCGTCGGCGCCCAGCCGCCGGGCCAGGGCGACCCCGTCGTCACCAGAGGCCACGGCCAACACCCGGATGCCGCTGTGCCGCGCCAGCTGCACGGCCATGTGGCCGATACCCCCGCTGGCCCCGAAGACCATGAGAGTCTCGTCCGGCCGCAGCCCGAGCAGGTCGAGACCGCTCAGTGCGGTCAGGGCGTCCCAGGCCATCGCGCCGGCCTGTCCGGTCGGCAGCCGGTCGGGCACGCGAGCCACGAACTCCGCCTCGACGACGGCGTACTCGGCGTAGGAGCCGCCACGCGGCACCGGCATCGTCGCGGCGTAGACCCGCTCGCCCACGTCGAACCGGGTGACGTTGCGCCCGACCGCGGCCACCGTGCCGGCCGCGTCCCAGCCGAGGACGTAGGGGAAGGTCGAGGCGACGCCGAAGACGCCGTCGTATCCCCCCTCCCGCTCGCCCGCGTCCCAGGACCCGACGCCTGCGTACTCCACCCGGATCAGGACGTCGTCGTCGCCGACCTGCGGGAGCGGTATCCGGCGCGACGAGAGTTCGTCGACTCCGCCGAACCGGTCAAGGACGACCGCGGTCATCTGCGGCGCCACGATCGCGTCGCCCGCTGTGCGCTCGACTCTGCTCCCCATCGTCCCCCCTCGTTTACTTGAGTGCATCAAGGATCATTGGACCACAGCTATTTGAGCCAATCAACTAACTCGTCTAGGCTGGGGACATGGCGCTGCCGAACGGACCCGTGACTCCCTCGTCCGAGGCCGAGGCAGCCCTGTTCGACCTGGTCGACGTGTACGACCGCGCCTACGAGGCGGCAGCAGCCGAGCTGTCGCTCAGCCCCGCGCAGGCATGTGTGCTCGGGCGACTCGACGAGCGACGGGGCATGGGTGCCCTGGCCGAGGAGCTCGGCTGCGATGCCTCCAACATCACCCAGATCGTCGTGCGTCTCGAAGCGCTCGGCCTCGTGACCCGCGAACCGAACCCCCGGGACCGCCGCGCCCGGCTCGTCGCGAGAACCCCCCGGGGCGACGAGACCAACCGCCGGTTCGCCACGGCCTTCACCTTCGCTCGCACGGCGGTGGGACGACTCTCGCCCGACGAGCAGGACCAGTTGACGGCGCTGCTGCGCAAGGCACTGGGCTGACCCGTGCCTGCGCCCTGACCCGATCGAGCTGGATTCAACGGCTTCACGCGGGCGAGCCATGTCAAGCCCAGGACTCCCGGCCTCTGTGGGGCAACGGCCTCTGCTGCGGCGCGGTCAACGCTTGATCGTCGTTCCCCGGGCCTCCAGGCGGGTCAGGACGTCGGGGTCGTCGAGGTGCGCCAGCGAGACGTCCAGGGTGTGTAGCGCAGGCAGCGACTCCAGCGCCGCCGCTCCCGTGCACTTCCCGGTCAGTACCAGTTCCGACAGGGCCGGGTGACCGGTCAGCGGGGTCAGGTCCAACGGTTCTGGGTGATAGCCGTGGCCGTCCAGGTCCAGGGACCGCAGGCCGGACAGTGCGTGAATGCCCTCCAGCGACGTCACGTTGTAGTCGTCGGACTCGCCGCCGGTGTCGATGTCCAGGGTCTGTTCGATCAGCATGTAGATGTCGCTGCCGCCGTCGAACTGCAAGTCGGTGATCGCTGCGGCCTCGGCCGGCGGCACCGTGACGGCATGTAACAGCTTCAGTGACGCCTGTAGGCGCGGGCCTGGACCTGGGTAGCCGTCCTCCGGGCCATCGGGGCCGGTCGACTCGATGAGCGCCTTGAGGTCGTCGGCGGCGATCGCGTCGTCCAGCAGGGCGTCCAGGACGCCCAGGTGCAGGCCGAGGTCGGGGAAGATGAGGGTCATGATCCCGACCGTATCTCGTCACTGATCTGCCTCAGGACGCGGAGCGGGTCGTCGTTCGAGTCAGGCGGGGCTGGTGACCGTTCGGAGGCGGCCGGTGCGGTGGCAGTGGGCCAACCGTCGGGTCAGGACGACGACCATGACCCGCTGCGGCATCGCGGCTTGTGTTCGGGATGGTGCTCGTAGTCGCGAACAGTACGCCATCAGTGGGTGACCCACGACAGGGTGTGCTCCAAGATCCAGGGTCTGCTGCATCGAGGAACGGTCGGTGGGAGGCGCCCTCGGGCCGTTTCGGTCAGGCGCGCTTGGCGAGGCCGAGGAACGCCGTCCAGGCGGCCGGGGTGAAGGTGAGTGCCGCCCCCGCCGGGTCCTTGCTGTCGCGGACGGCGACGACGCCGGGCAGGTTGTCGGCGACCTCGACGCAGTTGCCGCCGCTCGACCCGCTGCGGGTGGACGTGCGCCACATGGCGTCACTGAGGTTCATGGTGCGCCTGCACTTCCTTCATCAGGTCGATGGACTGCCGGCGGGGCAGGGCCTCGGTGCGGACATTCTCCCACCGCGCCAGCAGGGCAGCCACCCCGTCCTCGTCGTCAACCACGGCCCCGCCGAGCTGATGTTCCAGGTGCCCGACCCACCCGCCGTCGGCAGAGCGGGCCAGGGCGAACGGGCCCGACGACCCGATGTGCAGTCCGGTGCTCCTCGGGACGAGGTGGATGTGGACGTGCGGCAGCTCGGCCACCTCGATCAGCCGGCCGACCTGCTCCACCATGATCCCGCTCAGCCCTTCGGCCGTCCGGCTCAGCACCGCTTCGTCGACGACCACCACGATCTGCGGCGGGTCCTGGCTGATCAGGATCTCCTGCCGGGCCAGCCGGGCGGCCAGCTTCCGCTCGACCTCGGCCTCCGAGAAGGTGTCGTTGAAGCGCAGCACGGCGCGGGCGTAGTTCTCCGTCTGGAGCAGGCCGGGAACCAGTGCCGTCTCGTACAGCCGGAGCTGCCTGGCGGCGCGCTCGGCCTCCAGCCACGGCCGGAACCACGAGGGTTCCCGGTCCCGCTCGGCGATCCGCAGCAGCGCCACGAGCAGGTCACCGGAGTGGAGCACCTCGTCCGCGCGGGCCAGGAACACCCGGTCGAGCGGGCGGGTGCCGGTCTCCACAGCGGACACCATAGACGCCGAATAGTGCACCATCCGGCCGAACTCCTCCTGGCTGAGGTTGGCGCTCATCCGCATCCGCCGCAGCTGGGTGCGAATCAGGTCGGCAGTCGGCTCCTCCACAGTTCCTCCACACAGGTCGCCTGAGGTCCACTCGGGATCCCGGCCCGGCGTACCGCTGTCGAAGCGTGGCCACGACCGGGCCGAATGCCTTCCGACGGTAGTCGCGTGCTCACCAGACTGTCACGCAGGCGCACCCGCTCGGCGCCCGGAGGGCTCGGGCGGGTGCGCCCCGGCCGTCCGCTTCCGGGCGGCCCGTCCCTGCCGACGGAGGCCGATGTGTGTGTTTCTAGGGGCCGACGGCGAACGCCTCTCGTAGCGGCGCACGTGGCCGGTTCGCCTGACTGGCGGTGCCGGGGGTGCACGGAGCCCTGGCCCTGCCCCGAGCTGCGGGCGATGCCGGATCCCGCGTCGCGGGACCTGCTGCCGGTGATCTCGGCCCTGCTCACCACCGCTATTCGCGATCTCCGCGGCCGCCCGGGCGGCCCCGACCCGATCGACGTGGTACGCCGGTTCCTGTGGTGGCTGCCGTTGAGCCACGACGAGGCCCGCGCCATCGCCCTGCGGATGCGCTGATGGCGTACCGGAGAGTTCCGCACCTGCCGATGCGCCCGCTCTGGCGGTGCCGCAACTGCGGCGCGGAGTGGCCCTGTCCGCCAGGTCGGCTCGGACTGCTGACGGAGTACCGGGGCGACCGCACCGGCCTGCTGTTCCACCTGGGCGGGCTGATGGCCGAGGCCCACGCCCAGCTCACCCAGCTCAACCCCGAGCGCCCTCTCGACCTGAGAGGGTGGTTCGGAAGGGCATGTCCGGTTGTGGGTTTGGCCGCGGGGTAGAGGTCCTGCCCGTGGGGCTATGCGGCTGGCGGTGGCGAGGCGAG